>CAITGX010000061.1 GCA_903892045.1 uncultured Planctomycetota bacterium
CGGTCCGTCGCGAACGAGAAGGGCTGCGGCAGCTCGTCTCCCGGCTGGGCCTGAAGTCGCTCCCACGCGATCGAGTCGCGCTGCAGGCGCGGCGGAGTGCCGGTCTTGAGCCGTCCGAGCTGCAGCCCAAGGCGCGCGAGATCCGCGGACACCCCCTCGGAGGTCGCCTCGCCCACGCGACCGCCCGACGAACGCTCCTCGCCCGTATGCATCACCGCGCGCAAGAACGTGCCCGTGGTCAGAACCACCGCGTCCGCTGCAAGCTCGCGACCATCGCCGAGGCGCACTCCGCGAACCCCCACGATCCCACCGCGCTGCTCGAGGAGCAGGCCTCCGACCGTGCTCTCCTCGACGCGCAGGCCCGGCTGCGCGAGCACGCGTCGCGTGGCCTCTTCGCGATAGCGATGGCGATCGGACTGGCAGCGCGGCCCCTGCGCCGCGACTCCCTTGCCGGTGCCGAGCACCTTGAACTGGATGCCGGTGGCGTCGGCCAGCTCGCCCATCGCGCCTCCGAGCGCGTCGATCTCGCGCACCAACTGGCCCTTCCCCAGGCCACCGATCGCCGGGTTGCAGCTCATCTCGCCGATGCGATCCGCCCGCATCGTGACCAGCGTGACCTCCGCGCCCAGCCGCGCGGCCGCGAGGCTCGCCTCGATGCCCGCGTGCCCGCCGCCCACCACGACCACGCGCCCGCTCGCATGGCCGCGGCGGGGCGAAGCGTGAGCGTGGGTCGCAGGTGCAGGCATGATGAGGGCGGAGATTGAACACGATCCCGCGCGCGCCGTCAGCCTCGCGCTGCGCACCGAGGGTCCCGTGAAGCACTTTCCGACCCCTCGCCGCGCCGCGAGCGAATCCCGAGCGCGGCTGGACTCCGCATCCGCGCTGCGTCGACCTCTAGGACACGATGCTCGACCTGATCTTCCGCCAGCGCGCCCGGATGGCCGCCGTCTATGGGCGGGTCGAGCCCGGCCCCCTCGCCGGGGAGCGCTTCGCCGTCCCCCCCAGCACGCCCGCGAGCGCACCCAAGCGCCACGGCCAAGTCGGCCGCAAGGGCCGCTCGACGCTGGCCCTCCCGATGCCGCGCCGGGTCCGCCCCAAGGCCGCCTGAGCGCGCGGACCGGCCACTCCGCTCGCCGAGGCTTGGACGCAAGTGCGCTGCCCAGGGTGGGAGTCGAGCCTCGCCGCGGGCTAGGATCTTGAGCATGTGGCCCGCGCTGCTCCTCGGTCTCTCCGCTACGTTCGCGTCGCAGTCCCCGGCCCCTGTCAGCGGCGACGCCGGTCGCCAGTCGATCGAGGACCTGCTCGAGCGCGCTCGCGCCGCCCGTGCCGAGGCCCACAAGCGCCTGTCCGGCGACGTCGAGGCGCTCGCGAAGGAGATCGAAGCGGGTCCGTCGCCCCGCGAGCTCGCCGCCAAGCTCGAACGGCTCGTGGCGCTCGGCACCGAGGCCACGCCGCTGATCGTGCGCTGGATCGACCCCGGCTCTCCGGGCACCGACAAGGACCGCCTGCGCGCCCTGCAGTTCTCCAATGCCCTCGCGCGCATGGACACCTCCGCAGTCACGAGCGAGCTGCTCGAAGTCCTGCGCGGCGGCACGAGCGAGGGTCGGCGCAACGCGCTGCGCGCGCTCGCGAGCACGCGCGAGGTCGCCCGCGTGCGACCCGAGATCGAGGCCGTGTTCCGCGCGGAGACGGGCCAGACCAAGCAGGTTGCGCTGCGCACTCTGCTGTCGTTCGGGGGCCCTGAGAACGACGTGCTGCTCACGCAGCTCCTCGGCGGCGGCGACGACACGCTGATTGGCCTCGCCCTCGACGGACTTGCGGAGCAGAAGGTCGCGGCGGCCCTCGAAAGCGTGCGCAAGCTCCTCAACCAGCCGGGCAGCGCCCCGCGCCACGCGCAGGCGCTGCTGCGCTACTTCCTCGCAGTGCGAGAGTCCGCGAACCAGTCGGACGTGCTCGCCTTCGTGCGACTGGCGCAGTCGGGTTCGCTCAACCTCGCCCAGCGCGTCGAGCTCGTCGATGGGCTCGCGGCGCTGAACCCGACGCTCAATGTCGAGCTCCGCAAGGCCATGGAGCCGTTGACCGCCTCGAGCGACCGCCAGCTCAAGGAGTCCGCGCAGGTGTTGCTCGCGCGCATCGGTGACAAGGGCACGCGGCGCGAGATCCTCAAGGAATACGACGAGCTGGTCTCGAAGAACGAGCGCTGGGCCGATGCCTACGTCCGGCGCGCGGACATGCACGTTCGACTCGGGGACGACGACGAGGCGATCAAGGACTTCCGGCAGGCACTCTCGATCGGCAAGGACGACCCGACGCTCGCGCAGGACGAGGTCTCCGAGAAGCTCGCGCGCGCCTACGTGCGCAAGGGCAAGCTCAAGGATGCGGCCGACCTCCTCAATCGCGCGCCGATCTCGCTCAAGCGGCTGGGCGAGCTCGCCGAGGACCCCGAGTTCGCCCCGCTGCGCAACTCCAAGTTCGCCAAGGACGCGTTCGGCACGAAGTGACCTGACGCGGCCACTCTTGAAGCTCACCACGGACGATCACGACCGCGACAGCGCCGGACTGCGCTATGTCTATCCCGTGGTGTCCCGTCGCGCGCGCGGCGTGTCGATCGGCATCAACCTGAACCCCGACAACGCCTGCAACTGGCGCTGCGTGTACTGTCAGGTGCCCGGCCTCGTGCGCGGCGCCGCGCCGCAGATCGAGCTCGCGCGCCTCGAAGCCGAGCTGCGCACGATGCTCGCTCGAGCCTGCGATCCGGCGTGGATGGAGCGCAACGTTCCCGAAGGTTCCCGTCGCCTCAACGACGTCGCTCTCTCCGGCAACGGCGAGTCGACGACGAGCGCGCAGTTCGAGGAGGTGCTGGCGATCATCGGCAAGGTGCTCTCCGAGCGCGGGATGCTGGGACAGCTGCGCGTCGTGCTCATCACGAATGGATCGCTGGTCTCGCAGCCCCGCGTGCAGCGCGGACTGGCGCGGCTCGCCGAGCTGGGTGGCGAGGCCTGGTTCAAGCTCGACTCGGCCACCGATGCGGGGCGTCGACGCATCAACGACACGCGCATCGATACGGAGCGCGTGCTCGACGCGCTGGCCACCTGCGCGGGCCTCGTCCCGACGTGGGTGCAGACCATGGCGCTCGACTTCGAGGGTCCGAGCCTCGCGGGAGACGAGGAGCGCGCCTATCTGGAACTGCTCACGAAAGCTCTCGCGCGCGGGGCACCGCTGCGCGGAGTCCTGCTCTACGGTCTGGCCCGACCGTCGCACCAGCCTGAGGCGCCGCGCCTGCGCGCCCTGCCGCCCGCGGAACTGGAAGCGCTCGGAGAGCGCATCGCGAAGGCCACCGGGCTCGTCGTCCAGTCTTCGCCCTGATCCGCGCGCTACTTGCGCACGCCGGCCTCGTACGGTCCGCTGCGCGCCGCGTCGACGCTGCCGTCCGCGTTCCAGTACGTCCACTCGCCGCTGGCAATGTCTTCGACGTACGCGCCCTCGCTCTGCGGGCTGCCGTTGTCGTGGAAGCTCTTCCACGTGCCCTGCTTCTTGCCGGCCGCATAGCGTCCTTGCTTGCGCGGGCTCCCCGTGGGGTAGTTCTCGAGCCAATCCCCATCCGGCTGGCCGCCCACGAAGCTGCCGCGGTTGAGCACGACACCGTTGTCGGCGTAAGCGATCCAGAGCCCCTCGGGCTTGTCCGCGCGATGCAGACCCTCGGTGCGTAGCCCGCCGTTGCGGTGCCACGCCTTGGCCGGCCCGTCCTTCTGCCCCGCGATCCAGCTCGCCTCCTCCGCTGGCGTGCCGTCCTCGTACCAGCCCTTCCACAGGCCCTCGAACTTGCCGGCGCGGTACTCGCCCTCGGTCTGCACCACGCCGTTCTTGTGCCACGTCGTGAAGCGCCCCTCTTCCTTGCCTGCGACGAACTCGCCCTCGCGCGCCTTGGTGCCGCCGTCGTGCCACTCCGTCCAGCGCCCAACCCGCAGCCCGTTCTCGTAGCTGCCCTCGTCGAGCTTGTCGCCGCTCGGGTAGAAGCTCACCCACTTGCCGCTCTCCTTGTCGCCGAGGAACGCGCCCTCGGTGAACAGGCGACCGTTGGAGTGGCGGAACGCGCTGGTGCCTTCGCGCTTGCCGGCGACGAACGTGAGCTCGCCCTTCACGGAACCATCCGGCCACAGGAGCTTCCACGCACCGTCCTTGAGGCCGTCCTTGTAGGCGCCCTCGGCCGACAGCGGCCCCTCCGGGTACCACTCGCGCCACACGCCCTGCCGCAGCCCGTCGACCTCCGTGCCCTGCTCCGCCTTCTGCGTGCGCGCCTCGTCGTAGAAGCGCGTCTTCTGCACGGGCCCCTTCTGAACGGGAGCCGTGGTGGTGGTCACCGGGGCGGGAGCGGCGGGCTCGTCGCCACAGGACGCGAGCAGCAGGCCGAGCACGAGGAGCGAAGTCTTGCGCATGCGAAGATCCTAGCGGGAGCGCCGTCCCGACTCGACGGCCTGCGGCGTCTCACGGGCAGCTGTCGTTGGCGCTGCCCGGCGTTCCGTGGTCCGGATTGCTGGCGCTGATGACCGACGACGCTGCGCACCAAGCATTGCCGCTGTTGTTGCCGCTCGCCGACAGCACTCCGGAGCGCAGGCTCAGCGACGAGCCGGTCACGTCCGGCCAGAGGAAGCCGTTGTCGTACTCGATGCGGTCGATCTCGACGTTGCCGGGCGCGACCAGCACGACCTCGTCGTCGGCGTTGTCGAGCTTGAACAGCGTCCAGTCCCAGTCGTAGCCCGCGGTGATGCCGCCGTTGGTCGCCAAGTCCGTGTTGGAGGCGATCACGAGGAACCGGCCCGCGGCGACGTACAGCCCGTTGCCGCCGTTCGAGAGCACGATCGAATCCGTGCCGTTGTCGCGCAGCGTCCAGCCCTCGAGGTTCACGATCGATGGACTCGCGTTGTAGAGCTCGAGCCACTCGCCGCTCGAGTCCGCGACCACGCTCGGGTCCTTCATGACCTCGGTGATCACGATGTCGCCGGGCGCCGGCGGGCCCGGCAGCGGGCAGAACTGGACATCGAGGGCACTGGAGAGGCCCACGTTGCTGCCATCGGCCACGAACGGATCGCGGAACCAGAACTGGTAGCAGCGGCGCGTGCCCGCCATGCTCGCGTCGATCGGGATCGGATACGTCACCGAACCGGCGAGGCTCGTCACGCTCACGCCCATGCGCTTGACCGGCGTCTTGCACCACAGCGTTCCGCCGGCAAAGGGCTTCTGGTCGCGCGCGAAACCGTAGAAGAGGATGGTCGACTTCTGCGGCAGCGCGTTCTGCAGCGTGATGGCGAAGTCGTTGGTGTCGACGCTCGGCGTGCCGCTCCACGCCACCGTCGGCAGCGTGCCGTTGCTCGTCAGCTTTCCGGTTCCGTAGGCCACGGGCGGCGGGCACGTACCGATGCCGTTCTCGTTCTGGCTCCACGGGGTACCGCGATCGCCCCCAGCCCATGAAGTCGTGCACGCGGCGAAGTTGTTGGGCAGCGCCGGACTGGCAGGCGCGATCCTCTCCGCGCTCACGCCCGGCGCGATCGTCACGGCGCCCGCTCCCCAGCTGAAGGTCTCGAGCGTCGTGCCCGCGGAGCTCTTCATCGAGAGCGAGCCGCTCGCGTTCGGCAGCGAGAACTGGCGCCACGGAGCACCGACACCGAGGAAGAAGTCTCCGTTGCGCGACGGGCGACCGTCGAGGCCGACGACGAAGCGCTCGCCCGCGGACAGCACGACCTGACTCGCCACGCGGAACGACTGCGTGCCGTTCGAGAGCTCGAGACCGCCGAGATTGAGCGTCGTCGACGAGTAGTTCACCAGCTCGATCCACTCGGCCTCCGCATCCGCGAAGGCCAGCGGATCGACCAGCACCTCGTTGATCGCGACCTGACCGGGACCGGCCAAGGTGCCCGGCTGCTCAAACGTGGCAAAGTCGACGGACTCGGGATGCCCGGGGCTCGCGGCCCGGAACGCGCTCCCGTTGGAGGTGATCACCACGTGGCTCGAGAGCGCGTTGAAGCCGCCCGGATCGCCGCCCAGCGTGACGCTCGCTGTCTCGCCATCCGTGGTGCACCACTGCACGCGCGTCGCCGCGCTGGTGCTCCAGTTGTTGACCACGGACTCCGCCGGGTGGCCGTAGGGGTTGTCGTGACCCGCGGAGTGGACCACGAGGCTTGGGTTGAGGTTGGCGACCACCGTCGCGGACGAGCTCGACGGCGAGCCGTGGTGCGAGCTGATCGCGACCTCGACCTGTCCGATCCACGCCGTCACCGGGCCCTCGACGTTGGGCGTCGAGAGACCACCCGAGGTCAGGTCGCCCGCGACGTACAGGTCGAAGTCGCCGTAGCGCAGGACCATGCCCAGCGAATGGGCATTCTCCTCGCCCGAGACGTTGACTGTACCCGTGGGATGCACGCCATCGCGCGACACGAAGGTCAGCGTGCAGCCGCCGCCGAGGTCGAGCACCTGCCCCTGCGCCGCGATGACGCGCTTGCCGCTGACCGCGTTCAGGTAGCTCGTGACGAAGCCGTTCGACGGCCGGTTCGTGTCGCCACGGTCGTAGGCTGCGAGCAGCGGCTTGTAGCCCGAGCTGTGGATGTTCGTCAGGCCCCCGAAGTGATCGGTGTGCCAGTGCGTCATCACCGTGTAGTCGAGGCCGATCGTGCCGATCGACTGCAGGTACGGAATCACGATCGCCGCGCCGTCGCCCGGGTTGCCGCCGTCGATCAGGAGCCGCTTGCCGGTCGGGCTCTCGACGTACACGGACAGGCCCTGGTCCACGTTGATCACGTGCACCTCGAGTTCCTGAGCCGACAGGCAGGGCGTGGCGAGCGCCAGCCAGAGAGTGGTCAATGCAAGGGCGCGCATGGGGCTCCGAGCCGAAGTATCGGCTCTCTCCCTAGCCTACCTGTCCCGCAGAAGGCCCGCAGGGGCCGAAGTGCGTTCCCGCGCACCCGTGCGGCGAGGACGCGGGCTACCATGCGCGGCGTGAAGCGCACCGCGATCCTCCTCGGGCTCGGAGCGATGCTCGTCAGCTCGCTGCTGCTCGTGCGCTGGCGTTCCTCGCAACCGGCGGAACCCGCCCGCGCGGCGCAGGCTCCCGAGCCGTCGCCAGCGCCCTCCGAAGTGCCGGCCGAGCTTCCTGCCCAGCCCGCGGCGGACGCGCCCGAGCTGCCGGGGAGCGCTGAAGCGCGCTCCGCGGTGGCGGCGACGCCCCCACCGCCGGAGCCAGAAGGGCTCGAGGACGGCGGCGCCCCCGGCCATCCCGTCGGCGACTTCGGCTGGAAATACGCGCACGCCAGCGCGGACGAGCGGCGTGCCGCGCTGCGCTCGGTCCAGCGCGACTTCGAAGGCGAGCTGTCCCGCGCTGTCGAGCGACGGGTTCGCAACGGCCAGTTCCAGGAGGCCGCCTGCGAAGGACTCGATGTGGGCGCGCTGCTGCAAGAACTCGGCGCCGGCGGCAAGCTGCACGCCGTGGTGACCGTGCCCGGGAATCGCCCCGTGCGCAGCGCGGATGACGCCGAGGGCGCGACAGCCCTGCGCTGGGTTGCGTTCGAGCGCTTCGACGAAGGAACGCTCCACGAGCTCGCGGGCGAGCTCGATTGGCTGCGCAGCGCCGGCCCCTGAGCCCCTCGAGCCGGTGGCCCGGGGCCACGAGCGCCGCGCTCGCGCGCCGCTGCGGCCCGCGTCTAGTGCTGATGCCCGCCGACGCCGTGAGCGTGGCCGTGCGCGACTTCTTCCGACGTTGCGTCGCGCACGCCGCACACCGTGATCTCGAAGTGCAGCTCGATGCCGGCGAGCGGGTGGTTCTCGTCCACGGTCACCTGCTCGTCGCCCACCGCCAGAATGATGGCCCCCGCGACGCGACCGTCCTGCAGCCGACGGTTCATGCGCATGCCGGGCGCGAGTTCCTGCCCGGGAGGAAACAGCTTGCGCTCGACCTGTCGGATGAGGTCGTCGCGGCGCACGCCGTAGCCCTTCTCCGGAGGCAACGTCAGCTGGACGAAGTCGTTCTTCGCCTTCCCGTGGAGGCCTTCCTCGACGGCCGGCAGCAGGGTGCTCTTGCCGTGCAGGTAGGCGAGCGGCTTGCCGCCCTTGCGGTTGGTGTCGAGGACGTTCCCGGCGCCGTCCTTCAGCGTGTAGTAGATGCCGACGATCTTTCCCGGTGCGACGGTCTGCGACATGGCGAGTTCTCCAAGGCCCACGAAGCGGGGCGCGGAAGTGTACGGCGAGAGCGAGCGAAGGCCAGCGCGAGCGCCGCTAGCCGGCGAGGAACGCGGCCAGGGCGCGCACCATGAGCGCAGGATCTTCCGCACCGCAGAGCTCGCGGATCGAGTGCATCGAGAGCTGCGCCGTGCCGACGTCGACCGTGCGCATGCCGAGGCGCGCGGAGGCGAGCGGCCCGATGGTGGTGCCACAGGCGAGGTTCGAGCGGTGGAAGTACTTCTGCACCGGCACGCCCGCGCGCTCGCAGGCGAGCTGGAACTCGGCCTCCCCTTCGGAATCCGTGGCATAGCGCGTGTTCGTGTTGATCTTGATCACCGGCCCCGCGTTGAGCGCGATCCAGTGCTCCGGCTCGTGCTTCTCGCGGTAGTTGGGGTGCGTGGCGTGCGCCATGTCGATCGAGGCACAGAAGCTCCGCGCGATCGCTCGGTGCACGTCGTCGCGCGTACCGCCGTCCGAGAGCACGAGCCGCTCGACCACGTCGACGAGCAGCGGCCCCTGCGCGCCCGAGCGCGAGGTGCTGCCCACTTCCTCATGGTCGAACAGGCACGCGATCGCGATCGGCGCCTTCGAAGGAGTGTGTGCGACGAGCGCCTCGAGCGCGCACCACGACGAGCACAGGTTGTCGAGCCGTGGCGAGCAGATCATTTCCTGCGCCGCGCCGAGGAACGAGCCCGGAGCCACGTCGTGCAGCATCAGGTCCCAGCTCAGGATGTCGTCCGCCCCACAGCCAAGTTCCTGCGCGAGGAAGCGCTGCAAGCCCTTCTCGTCGGGACGACCGAGCCCCCAGACCGGCGACAGGTGCAGCTGCGGATCGAGCACCAGCCCGCGCGAGTTGACCTCGCGGTCGAGATGGATCGCGAGCTGCGGCACGCGAGCGAGCGGCCGATTGCAGAGGACCAGCCTCGCCGCGGGCCCCGACGGGGTGCGCACCATGACGCGCCCGGAGAGCCCCAGCTCCCGGTCGAGCCACGAGTTGAGCAGCACGCCGCCATACACCTCGACGCCGAGCTGCCGGAAGCCCGCGGCTCCGGTGTTGGGCCGAGCCTTGATGCGCAGGTTCGGGCTGTCGGTGTGGGCACCGAGCACGCGGAAGCCGCGCTCGACGGCCGGGGCGCCATCCCGCGACCATGCAAGCAGGCTGCCTGCGCGCCGCACGAAGCCCCGCTCGACCCCGCGCGGGAAGCTCGCGGCCTCCTGCACCTCGGTCCAGCCCGCCGCCGCAAGCCTTCGCGCGCCGTTTTCCACCGCGTGGAACGGGGACGGGGAGGCATCGATGTAGGCACACAGGCTGCGGGCGCTCGCTCTCGGGTCCATGCCGCGTATTCAAGGCGCGAGCGAGCCCGCGTTCCACGCATTTTTCCGCCGCGTCCGCGTGTGCTATGAACCTGCCATGCTGCTCGTCGCGGTGTCGCTCGCCTTCGCGCTGTCTCACGTCGCGCCAGCCGAGGATCCCGCGACCGCGCTCACCGCCGCCCTGCAGCGCTCCCGGCCCGCCCTGCGCGCCGCCGCGCTCGACCTCGCGCCCGCGACGGCCGAGCGGACGCTCGTCGAGGCGATTCGGCCGGCCCTCGGCGATCCGAGCGAAGAGGTCCGGCGCGCGGCCCTCGCGGCCTTGGGACGCATCCGCGCGCCCGAGTCCCTCGACGTTTTGCTCGAACATTCCGGGACGGCAGCGGCGAGCCTGCTACGTCACCCACGGGAACAGGCGCAGCTCTTCCGCGCCTTGGGTCAGCACGCCGACGCGCGCGCATTGCGCGTGCTCGCGAGCGACGCCCTCGCCTCGCTCGAGCCCGAGCCGCTCCGCGCGCGCATCCTCGCGCTCGGCCGCATCCGCACCCACGAGTCCGTCGACGCGCTCGTCGCACTCGCCCGCTCACTCCCCTTCGCAGAGGAACAGCAGGTCCTGCACGAGCTGCGCCTCTCGTTCGCCGCGCTCACGGGCGAGAGCCCGGGCCAGACCGCAGCGAGCCTCGTGAAGAGGTGGGCCGAGCGACGCGCCGGGTTCGTGGTGCCCGCCGAGATTCCTGCGCTCCCCCCCGCCTTGGCTCGCCGCTGGCAAGCCGCTTGGAACGAGGCCCCTTCGAGATGAAGCGCGCCCTCTCCGCGCTCGTCGCCGCACTCCTGTGCGCGTGCTCGGACCCCGAGCCGCGCTCGGTGTTGCTCGTCACGCTCGACACCACCCGGGCCGACACGCTCGGCTGTTACGGCGCGAGCCCCTCCGTCACGCCCCACATCGACGCGCTCGCGGCCGAGGGCGTGACCTTCGAGTGGGCGCGCACGGTCACCCCGACGACCCTGCCGGCCCACACGTCGATGCTGACGGGCCTGTACCCCAACCGCCACACGGTGCGGGACAACAGCCTGAGCGCCGTGCCGAGCGCTGCAACCACCGTGGCGGAGCTCGCCTCCGCGGCCGGCATCGCCTGCGGCGCCTTCGTCTCCGCCAAGGTGCTCGACCGCACCTTCGGGCTCGATCAGGGCTTCGCGCACTACACGCAGCCGGCCCGCGAGAACGATGTCGTGACGAGCACCGGATTCGCCACGCGCAGCGCGGCGGACACGGCCGCGGACGCCGCAGGCTGGATCGAGTCGCTGCCCGCGGAGCGCTCGTTCTTCGCTTGGGTGCACTTCTTCGATCCGCACCAGCCTTGGACCGCCGGCGAGGAGTGGCTCGCCAAGGCAAAAGGCAATCCGTATCTCGCCGAGGTGGCCGCGACGGATGCCGCCGTCGGGGCGCTGGTCGATGCGCTGAAGCGCAGCGGGCGTCTCGCTCACACGACCATCGTGGTCGTCGGCGACCACGGCGAGGGCCTCGGCGAGCATGGCGAGGACTCGCACGCGTACTTCGTGTACGACTCGACGCTGCGAGTGCCGCTGGTCCTGCGACGCGGCGATCGCTCGCGCGCCGGCGAGCGCGTGTCGACGATGACCAGCGTGGTCGACGTCGGCCCGACGATCTGCGAAGCGCTCGGCATCCGTACGCTCGCCGACGCCGACGGGCAGAGCCTGTACTCCCAAGTGCCCGACGCCGCGCGCGGCGTGTACTTCGAGTCGTTCTACGGGCTCTTGCACTACGGCATGGCTCCGCTCGTGGGCTGGGTCGACTCGCGCGGCAAGTACATCCACTCGTCCACCTCGGAGTTCTACGAGCCGCAGCGGGCTCCGCGCGAGCCGCGCAGCCTGCTCGACGAGCGCAGTGCCGTGGCCGCTGCGCATCGCGAGCAAATCGCGCGCACGCTGGCGCGCCCGGCGCTCGAGCAGGGTGCGTCCGTCCAAGGAGACGCATCGCTCCTGCGCAACATCGAGGCCCTCGGCTACGCGAGCGCGCCAGCCTTCAGCGGTGCGCTGCCGGATCCCCTCGCGCCGAGCGAGCGGCCGAGCCCGCACCAACGCGCCGACGAGCTGCGCACCTGCGATCAGGGACAACGTCTGTTCGAGCGCGGTCGCTTCGCGGACGCCGAGCGCTTGCTCGAGCGCGTGGCGCGCGAGAACCCGGACAACACCTTCGCTCTCGAGTTCCTCGCCCACTGCCAGATGCGCCTTGGCAAGTTCCGCGAGGCGCGCGAGAGCTTCGAGCGCGCGCTCGAGCGCGGCCAAGAGCGCGCGCCCACCCTGCGCGGCCTTGGCTACGCGCTGCAGCGGCTTGGCGAGACCGAGGCTGCCCGCGAGCGCTGGACGCGCGCCGCCGAGCTCGATCCGAGCGACCTCGAGACCCTGCGCATGCTGCTGCAGCTCGCTCTCGAAGCCGGCGACACCGCCGCCGAAGCCCGCTGGCGCTCTGCCTTGAAGGCCGCGTCGACTCCCTGAGAGCATTTCGCACGGCCGTTGCCCCGAGGCCGTCGCGCACAGTACAAGACGGCCGGTATGAAGCGCGCTGCCATCGACACCGTCGCCGCCGTCGACCTCGGGTCGAACAGCTTCCACATGGTCGTGGCGCAGCTGCACCACGAGGAGCTGCGCATCATCGACCGGCTGCGGGAGCGCACGGCCATCGCGGAGGGGCTCGACGAGAGTGACCGACTGAAGAGCAAGGTCGCCGAGCGCGCGCTCGAGTGCCTCGGGCGCTTCGGCCAGCGGCTGTCCCACATGCCCGCGGACTCCGTGCGGGTCGTCGGCACGAACACCCTGCGACGCATGCGCGACTCGCGCGCCTTCCTCGCCAAGGCCCGACAGGCGCTCGGGCACCGCATCGAGGTGATTTCCGGCCGCGAGGAGGCGCGCCTGATCTACCTCGGCGTCACGCACGCCCACTCCGACGACTCCCGGCGCAAGCTCGTGGTCGACATCGGCGGCGGCAGCACCGAGTGCATCCTCGGGGAAGGCCCGGAGATCCTCGAGAGCGACAGCCTGCAGATGGGCTGCGTGCGCTGGTCGATGCAGTACTTCCCGGACGGCGAGATCACCAAGGAGCGCATGCAGAAAGCCCAGATCGCGGCCGGTCTCGAGCTGCAGGGCATCGCGCGCCGCTACCGGCGCCTCGGCTGGGAGAGCGCCATCGGCTCGTCGGGCACGATCGTCGCCTGCGAGGAGATGGTGCGCGCCGCGGGTTGGTCGATCCGCGGCATCACGGACAAGTCGCTGCGCAAGCTGCGCAAGGCGCTGGTCGATGCGGGGCACCCGAGTCGCCTGCAGCTCCCCGCCCTGCAGGCCGATCGCGCGCCGGTGCTCGCCGGTGGCGTCGCGGTGCTGTCCGCGATCTTCAAGATCCTCGACATCGACGTGCTGCACGCGAGCCCGGGCGCCCTGCGCGAGGGCGTGCTGCACGACCTCCTCGGCCGCATGAAGCACGAGGACGTGCGCGAGCCCACGATCCGTTCCTTCGCGCGCCGGTACCACGTCGATCTGGAACAGGCGGGCCGGGTGGAGCGCACGGCCCTCGCCCTGCTGACTCAGGTCGCGCCCACCTGGGAACTCGAAGGCTCCGCGCCTGCGCGCGTCCTGTCGTGGGCGGCACGGCTGCACGAGATCGGCCTTGCCATCTCCTACTCGGGCTACCACCGGCACGGCGCGTACCTTCTCGCGCACTCGGACATGAGCGGCTTCTCGCGCGAAGACCAGACCCAGCTCGCTGCACTCGTCGGCAATCACCGGCGCCGCCCCGATCGCGCAGGCTTCGACGACCTGCCGGCGGACCTGCTCGAGCCCTCGCTGCGCATGACCGCCATCTTGCGGCTCGCCGCACGCCTGCACCGCAGCCGCTCGCCCCGCCCGCTGCCCAAGTTCGACCTGTTCGTGCGCCGCAGCGAGCTGCGGCTCGAGTTCGAGCGCGACTGGCTCGACGCGCACCCGCTCTCGCGCGCCGAGCTCCAGGAAGAGGCCGAACAGCTGCTGTCGCTCGGCTTCGAGTTGCGCTTCGCCTGAGCGCCGCCGCGACGCCCCCCGCGCGCCTCGCCCCGTCAGGCCTTCTCGCCCGGATCGGGCGCGATGCCACCGTCCTCGGTTGGGACGATCGGCTCGAGGACGATCGACTTGCCACGCCGCTCCGCACGCCGCGGAGTTCCTCCGAGCGCACCCCCATCGCGCTTGCGGCGCGCACGCCGCATCTTGGCGTCGATCGCGCGCGCAACCTCGGCGCGCGCCGCATCCGAGTCCGCATCGCCCTCGCTCCGCGGCTCCGGCTCGGGGCTCTCGCACAGCCGCTCGAGCAGCACGTCCTGAGCCGCGCGCCGGACGGCCTTGCCCGGCCTGCAGCGCACGTAGCGCCCGTCGGCGCCGAGCTGCCATGCCTGCACGTTGTCGGCGAGGTAGGGCTCGATGCCTTCGCTCATCACACGCTGCGCGAGACGCTTCTCGGTGACGGGGAAGCACGTCTCGACGCGCCGGAACAGGTTGCGCTGCATCCAGTCCGCACTGGCGCAGTAGCACACCTCGTCGCCGCCAGCGAGGAACCAGAAGATGCGGCTGTGCTCGAGGAAGCGTCCGACGATCGACCGCACGCGAATGCGATCGCTCACGCCCGGGATGCCGGGCTTGAGGCAGCAGGTCCCGCGCACGACGAGATCCACCTGCACGCCCGCCTGCGAGGCGCGGTACAACGCCTGAATGATCTGCGGCTCGGACAGCGCGTTCATCTTCGCCACGATGCGCGCAGGCTTGCCGGCTTCGGCATTGCGCAGCTCGGTCTCGATCAGCCCGAGCAAGGTTCGGTGCAGCGAGAACGGCGACTGCACGATGCGACGCAGGCGCGTCACCCGACCGAGACCGGTGAGCTGCAGGAACAGCCGGTGCACGTCCTCGCCCATATCACGGTCGCAGGTCAGCAACGCGAAGTCGGTGTAGCCGCGCGTCGTGCGCACGTGGTAGTTGCCCGTGCCGAGGTGCACGTAGCGCCGCAGCTTGCGCCCTTCGCGCCGCACGATCATGAGCATCTTCGCGTGCGCCTTGTAGCCGACGATGCCGTACACGACGTTGGCGCCGGCCTGCTGCAGCTTTGTGGCGAGCTTGATGTTGTCCGCCTCGTCAAAGCGCGCACGCAGCTCGATGACCGCCGTCACCTCCTTGCCCGAGCGCGCCGCTTCGATCAGCGCATCGACCATGGGCGAGTCCCCGCCGGTTCGGTAGAGCGTCTGCTTGATCGCCAGCACGCTCGGATCGCTCGCGGCCTGCCGCACGAGCTCGACCACGGGCGCGAACGAGTCGAACGGGTGGTGCAGCAAAAGGTCGCCCTTGCGCAGCACCTCGAACAGGTCCGCGCCACCCTGCTGCACGCGCCGGGGAATGCGCTGGACGAAGGCCGGGTACTTGAGGTCGGGCCGCTCGACGAGATCCACCATCGCCACCAGCCGGTGCATGTTGACCGGGCCGTGCACGCGATACAGGTCGCGCTCGTCGAGCTCGAACTCGCGCAGCAGGAAACGCGCGGTCTCCTCTGGACACGTATCCGCCACCTCGAGCCGCACCGCCTCGCCAAAATTGCGATCCGCGAGCTCGCCCTTGAGCGCGCGCATCAGGTCGTCGGCCTCTTCCTCGTCGACCCACAGGTCGCTGTTGCGCGTCACGCGGAACTGGTAGCAGCCCTCGACCTTCATGCCCGGGAACGCCTCGCCCACGTGCGCGTGCACCACCGACGAGAGCAGCACGAAGTCGAAGGCCCCGGTCGCGACGCCGTCGGGCAGCTGGATCAGGCGCGGCAGCGAGCGCGGCACCTGCACGATGGCCGTGCCGCTCTCGCGTCCGTAGGCGTCGTCGCCCGACACGGACACGACGAAATTGAGCGACTTGTTGTGGATGCGCGGAAACGGATGCGACGGGTCGAGCCCCACCGGCGTCAGCACCGGCAGGACCTCGTTGGCGAAGTAGCGCTGGATCCACGCCTGTTGGCGCTGGTTCCAGTCGGTGCGCTTGAGCAGCCGAATGCCCTCGCGCTCGAGCGCGGGCAGGAGCACCTCGTTCAGCAGCCGGTACTGCTCCGCGACGAGCGCGTGAGCGCTCTCGCCGATGCGGCGCAGCGTCTCGGCGTTGGACATGCCGTCCGGCTCGCTGCGCGGGATGCCATGGCTCTGCTGCTGGCGCAGCCCGGCCACGCGAATCTCGAAGAACTCGTCGAGGTTCGTGCTGCAGATCGCGAGGAAGCGCACGCGCTCGAGCAGCGGCGTCGTCGGGTCCTTGGCCTGCTCGAGGACGCGGGCGTTGAACTCCAGCTGAGACAGTTCCCGGTTCAGGTACAGCGAGGGATCGCGCAGGTCCGGCGGAACGTGGGCAGCCATGGCAACGTCCGGTAGGATAGGCTCGACGGCGGTGCGACCGGACTCTTCCGCGCAGGTCCGACGGGATTGATCGAAGCTTGATCCGCCGTCGGGCGCGCGGCACGCCCCCTCCGGCCTGCGGAAGAACGCCACGAACCGCGGCACACCCAGCATGCAGATCCTGCTCGTACGCCACGCCATCGCCGAACCGGCCGGCTCCGACGCGGAGCGCGCGCTCACCGACGCTGGGCGTCGGGAGTTCGAGCGTGTGGCGGCCGCCGTGGCGGCTCGCGGCTGGCGTCCCGAGAGCGTTCTGCACTCTCCCCTGCGCCGGGCTCGCGAGACCGCCGAGATCCTCGGCCGTGCGCTCTACGCGCCCCTCGAGCCCTGCGCCGAGCTCGCGGAAGCGCCGTCCGCCGAGCTGCTCGGTCGGCTGCGCGCCCCCGCCGTGGCCCTCGTTGGCCACGAGCCGTGGATGTCCGCGCTCGCGGCTTGGTTGCTCACCGGACGACGGGAGCTGGGCCATGCGTTCCCCTTCGAACGCGGTGGATGCGCCCTGCTCGAAGGCCGGGCAGTGCCCGGCGAAGCCCGCCTACTGGCCTTCCTGCCTCCGGACGTCCTCCTCGGTTCGGGCGCCCCGTGAACCCAGAGCGCTGGAAGGCCCGCGAGCGCGCGCGAGAGCTGGCGCGCCAGTCCCTGAGCAAGGGCGATGCCCTCGGCTGGTTCGAGCAGCTCTACCGCGAGGCGGGCTCCGACCCCGCGCGCATCCCTTGGGCCGACGACGACGGCCACCCCCTGCTCCTCACCTGGCTCGCGAGCGCGCCGCGCCCCCGTCCGGGAGCGCGCGCCTTGGTGGTGGGCTGTGGACTGGGCGAGGACGCTCGCGCCCTCGCCGCTGCGGGCTGGACCGTCACGGCCTTCGACATCTCCCCGACGGCCGTCGAGTGGTGCCGGAGGCTCGCGCCCCCTTCCGCGGTACCGGCGAGCCCTGCGGCCCCGGTGGCCTACGTGCAGGCCGACCTGCTGGTGGCTCCCGAGTCGTGGCGACGCGGCTTTGAGCTCGTCCTCGAGTGCTACACGCTGCAGGCGCTGCCGGCAGCCCTGCGTCCGCAGGCCGCAAGCGCGCTCGCGTCGTTCGTCGCGCCGCGCGGCAGCCTGCTCGTGATCACGCGCCTGCGGGAACCCGACGAACCGGCGGGCGAACTGCCTTGGCCCCTCGTTCGGGCCGAGGTGGAAGCGCTCGGCGCTCTCGGACTCGTCCAGCGCGAGTGGTCCGAGTTCCAGAGCGGTCCGTCGGAGCCGCGTAGTCGCCACGCTCGAGCGCGCTACGAAGCCTCGTGACGAAGCCCCGGACGCCGCAGGAACGCGAGGCGTTCGGTCGCTGGCCCGGAGTTGGCTCCAGTATCCGCACCGACGGGCGCGATGCTCTCGCCCCCTCGACACGACCGGCGGTAGCTGCGAGGCACGTGCTGCCCTCCGAAGTGGACGGCAGCAGCGAACGCGCCCCGCGCGCTCGTTGAAGCCCGCTCCCCCGCGCCGTAGCCTGACTGGAGTCCCACGATGTCGGTGCCCCGCCTCGAGTTGTTCCTCCATGGTTCGTCCCGCGCCGGACGCGAGGCACGCGCACAGGTGGAGAGCCTGCGCAGCCAGCTCGCGGGCGCACCGCTCGAGCTCACGATCACGGACCTCGAGCGCCAGCCCGAGGCCGGCAAGGCCCTCGGCGTCCTGCTGACGCCGACGCTCGTGCGACGCGATCTGCCGGGCCAGCCGCGCGCGTTCGGCAGCTTCGCCGACGTCGGCGCGACCTTGCGCGCGCTGTCGCTCGCGGAGGGGAACGCGTGAGCGAGCCGCTGGAAGAACGCCCCTACGAGCTGGTCCCGCAGCGGCCGCCGGCCGACCGCCTCGAGCCGTGGGTCGAAGTCGACAGCGAGGCGCTCGTGGCACTCGACGCGCAGGGCAGGATCGGCGCCCTGAACTCCGCGGCGGCCCGGCTGTTCGGTGCCACGCGCGAAGAGCTGCTCGGAACACGCCTCGGGACGCCCCTCACCGCGGCGGGCACGGCCGAGCTGGTGCTGCGCCGCGACGGGCAGCCTGCCGTGACGCTCGAACTCACGCCTCTCGGCGATCACTCCGGGCGCCGCTGGCTGCGCCTGCGTGACATCACGCGACTCGCCACCCTGCGCGAGAAGCTCGCGACGGAGAACGAGCGCGCGGCGCTGCTGGAGAGCGCCGCGAACGACGGGCTGTGGCACTGGGACCTCGCCGCCGATCGCGCGCACTTCTCGGCGCGCTGGCGCGAATTGCTCGGCCTCGGCAACGAGCCGCTCGACGACTCGATCGCCGAGTGGCTCGACCGCGTGCACCCCGAGGACCGTGAGCGGGTCCAGGGCGCGCTGCGCGCGCACCTCGACGGTGACACCGTGCTGTTCGAGTGCGAGCACCGCATCCAGCACCATGGCGGCACGTGGCGCTGGATGCTCTGCCGCGGACGCGCCTCGCGCGACGCGGAGGGCAAGCCGCGCCAGTTCGCGGGCTCGCTGAGCGACGTCACGCACCGGCGCCTCGCGGAGGAGCAGCTCGCCCACCGTTCCTTCTACGACACGCTCACCGAGCTGCCGAACCGCGCGCTGTTCCACGACCGGCTGCGCCATGCGCTGCGGCGCGCCGCGCGCCGCGCCGACTATGTGTTCGCGGTCCTGTTCCTCGACCTCGATCGCTTCAAGGTGATCAACGAGAGCCTCGGTCACTTCGCCGGCGATCGCCTGCTGGTGATGATCGCGCGGCGTCTCGAGCTCTCGCTGCGCCCCGGCGACAGCGTCGCTCGACTCGGCGGCGACGAGTTCGCGATCCTGCTCGACGACATCCGCGACGCTTCCGACGCGATCAAGGTCGCCGACCGCGTGCACGGCGAGCTCTCGGCACCGTTCAACATCGGCGGACAGGAGCTGTTCGTCAGCTCCTCGATCGGCATCGCCACCTCGCTCACGGGCTACCAGCGCCCCGAAGACGTGCTGCGCGACGCGGACACCGCCATGTACCGCGCCAAGGCCTCCGGCCGCGCACGGCACGCGCTGTTCGACACGGCCATGCACGCCCACGCCGTGCAGCAGCTGCAGATCGAACGCGACCTGCGACGCGCCGTCGAGCGGCACGAGATGCGGGTCCACTACCAGCCGATCATCTCGCTGGCCACGGGTCGCATCGGAGGCTTCGAGGCCCTCGTGCGCTGGACGCACCCCGAGCGCGGCCCGATCTCGCCCGGCGACTTCATCCCGATCGCCGAGGAGACCGGGCTGATCGTGCCGCTCGGCCGCTGGGTGCTGCGCCAAGCCTGCATGGAGCTCGCGAGCTGGCAGCGCAAGCTGGGCAACCCGCGCGTCTGCACGCTGTCCGTGAACCTTTCGAGCAAGCAGCTCAACCAGCCGGACCTCGCGCACCAGATCGCGCAGATCCTGGTCGAGACCGGAGTGTCCGGCGATCAGCTCCAGCTCGAGATCACCGAGAGCGCGATCCTCGAGCATCCCGACGCGGCCAAGACCATCCTGCTCAAGCTCAAGGAGCTCGGCCTCAAGCTCTCGATCGACGACTTTGGCACGGGCTACTCGTCGCTCTCCTACCTGCAGCGCTTCCCGATCGACTCGCTCAAGATCGATCGCTCCTTCGTGCAGCACCTCGGACAGGAGCGCGGCATCGAGAGCGACGACGCGCGCATCGCGCGCACGATCGTGATGATCGGCCGCAACCTCGGGAAGAGCGTCGTGGCCGAGGGCGTGGAGACCGCGGCCCAGCTCTCGCTGATGCGCTCGGTCGAGTGCGATCACGCGCAGGGCTTCTTCTTCTCGAAGGCCGTCGACGGCGACAGCGCCCTGGCGCTGGTCGCCGCGGACCGGCGCTGGTAGCCGCCCCGCCTCGCGGGGGCACCGTGCGCGCCTCGGACCGACCCCGCGCTCCAGCTTGGCCACGCCTCCGTCCGATCCGCCCGTGCGACCGCCTGCGCGCGGCTCGCCTTGACTTCCAAGCACATCCCGCGGAGCATGGAGGGCCGTTGGCGCGGCTGCGCGCCGCGTTCCTCCGGTCCCGCACCCTCGACCCCGCCCCATGCGCCACTTCACCCAGGCCGCGGCCCTCGCCGCGCTCGCCCTCGCGGCCGCCACTCCCTCGGCCGTCGCCCAGACGCTGCAGGCCACGCTGTTCAAGAACGGCTTCTCGCAGCCGGTGTTCCTGTGCTCGCCTCCGGGCGACACGACGCGCCAGTTCGTCGTCGAGCAGGGCGGCAAGATCCGCATCATCAAGAATGGCGTCACGCTGACGACCAACTTCCTGAACCTCGGCACGGCTGCGAGCGGTGGCCTCGCCAAGATCTCCACCGGCAGCGAGCGCGGCCTCCTCGGCCTCGCGTTCCACCCGAACTACGCGCAGAACGGCTACTTCTACGTGAACTACACGGCCGCCGGCAGCGGTGCGACGGTGGTCGCTCGCTATCAGGTCAGCTCGACGAACCCGGACGTCGCGGCCACCACCGAGACGGTGCTGCTCACGATCGCGCAGCCCTTCTCCAACCACAACGGCGGCTGCATCCAGTTCGGCCTCGACGGCAAGCTCTACATCGGCATGGGCGACGGCGGCAGCGCCAACGACCCCAACAACGCCGCGCAGAACACCAACTCGCTGCTCGGCAAGATGCTGCGCCTCGACGTCAACCTGCCGGCCCCGTACATCCCGGTCGACAACCCCTATGTGGGCGCCGGTGCCCCGCTCGACGAGATCTGGCACATCGGACTGCGCAACCCGTTCCGCTTCAGCTTCGACCGCCAGACCGGTGACATGTACATCGGCGACGTCGGCCAGAACGCGGTCGAGGAGATCGACTTCGCGCCCGCCGGCGCGAGCGGACGCAACTTCGGCTGGCGTTGCATGGAAGGTACGGCGAGCACGGGCCTCACCGGCTGCACCCCGAACTCCCCGGCCCTCACGCCCCCGCTGCGCGACTACACGCAGGCCTCGGGCGGCCACTGCTCGGCCATCGGCGGCTACGTCTACCGCGGCTCGACCATCTGTGGCCTGCAGGGCACCTACTTCTACGCGGACTACTGCTCGAGCGCGATCTGGTCGCTGCGCTACGTGAACGGCGTGGTCTCGAACTTCACGCTGCGCACCACGGAGCTCGAGCCCGCCGGAACGCCCACGATCAGCTCGATCAGCTCGTTCGGCGAAGACGCCAGCGGCGAGATCTACATTCTCGATTACACGGACGGCGAGATCTACCGCATCGACCCCGCCGGCGGCGCCCTCGACTGCAACACCAACGGCATCGCCGACGGCTGCGACCTGCAGAACGGTACCTCGCTCGACTGCAACGCGAATGGGCTTCCGGACGAGTGCGACATCGCGAACGGTACGGCGGACTGCAACGGCAACGGCCGCCCCGACAGCTGCGACATCGCCTCGGGCGCCGCGGACGTCAACGCCAACGGCATCCCCGACAGCTGCGAGTGCCAAGGTGGTACGCCTCCGGCCATCTATTGCACGGCCAAGATGAACAGTCAGTTCTGCGTGCCGGCGATCGGCTTCCAGGGCAACCCGAGCCTCTCGGGCACGGGCCCCTTCCGCATCACCGCCACGAACCTGCTCAACAACAAGCAGGGACTGCTGTTCTACGGCCACGCACAGGCCGCCGTCCCCTTCCAGGGCGGCACGCTGTGCGTGCAGAGCCCGGTCAAGCGCACCGCTGCGAGCAGCACGGGCGGCAGCGCCACGGGCAACAACTGCACCGGAACCTTCAACTACGACTTCAAGGCCCTGATCAGCTCGGGCGTCGATCCTGTGCTGCAGGTCGTCGGCCAGTCGGTCAACGCCCAGATCTGGAGCCGTGACCCGGCCGACGCCTTCACGACGAACCTGACCAACGCGGTCCGGTTCCAGATCTGCCAGTAGCGCTCCCGACCGATCCTTCCGGGGCCGGCGCGCCGTTGCGGCGCGCCGGCCCCGTCGCTTTCCCCCCCTTGCGACTTCAGGGCCGCCACCTCGCGTTGGGCGCGTGGATGGTGTGCGCGGACCACCCTGCGTCCGCGTGGTCGCAGGAGGACGCTCTCGACGCCCGCCGCGAAACTGCAGCGGATAGCCCCAATTCCGCGCGCGGCGCTGGATTCAGTCCGTCGGAGGGCCTCTGTTCCCAGGAACGTGCTGTCCAGTTCCGCTCGCGCGTGTCACTTCCCTGTGAGGGCGGCGTCGCGGATGGCGCGACCCTCCCAACCGAGTCCGCAACCATGAGGCACACCGACGCCCCCCTGCTGCTCGTCGCCTGCACCCTTGCCGTCCCCTGCTTGGGGCAGACCCAGATCTTCTCGAACTCTGGCGCGAATGCGGATGTCGCTCGCGGTCAGTCCGTCGCCGGTGGCGCGGATTTCGATGGCGACGGCTTCGACGACCTCGTCGTTGGTACCCCGCGCGCCGACACGTCCGGCAAGACCGACAACGGGCTCGTGCAGGCCATCTCCGGCCAGACCGGAGCAGTCCTGTTCCAGCGCGCGGGCGACAGCTCGGACGACCAGTTCGGTTGGAGCCTCGCGCTCGCCGGGGACGTGGACAACGACGGCGTGGTGGACGTCATCGTGGGCGCCCCGTTCGCGGCGAACGCGAGTGGCGTCGCCACCGGTATGGCCCGCGTGCTCTCGGGCGCCACAGGCTCGATCCTGCGCACGTTCTACGGACTCGCCGCCGACGATCGCTTCGGCTGGCCCGTCGATGGCGCCATCGACACCAACAACGACAGCTTCGCAGACGTGATCATCGGGGCACCCGACGGAGACACGACCCAGATCAGCGGCTGTGGCTACGTGAGCACGTACTCGGGCGCGAACGGCGCGCTGTTGCTGCGCATCCTCGGCACCACGGTATCCGCTCGTTTCGGCGCTGCGGTGGCGGTGATCGGGGACATCACGGCCGATGGCCGTCGCGACTTCGCCGTCGGAGCGCCCGGCCATGCTGGCAAGGGCCGCGTGACGGCCTACAACGGATTGTCGGTCACCGGCTCGTTGCTCGTGCCCTGGTCCTTCGACGGCGCGAACGCCGGCGACGAATTCGGCTGCGCCATCGACGGCCTGTTCGACATCAACGGAGACGGGTTCGGCGAAGTGGCCTGCGGCGCGCGAGGCGAGGACTCACCGAGCGCCACGGACGCGGGATCCGTGACGATCATCGGCGGCTTGGCCGGAGGTCAGGCCGCAAAGGTGTTCGGAGCGGCAGCCGCTGCGAATCTCGGCTCCAGCGTGGCGGTGATCGGTAACGTGAACAACTTCGTGGCGCGCGACATCCTTGCTGGCGCTCCAGGCCTCGACATGGTGCTGGTGATCGATTCGGCTACGGGTGCGCCCTTGATCGAGCTCTATGGCCAGAACGGGACGCGCTTCGGTCAGGCGGTCTCGGATGCCGGTGACTTCAACAACGATGGGGCCGTCGACTTCGCCGTGGGCCAGCCGGGTTTCGATGCTTCCGGCTTGCCGAACAACGGGCGCGCGGTGGTGTACTCGTCCACGCCGTGGGTCACGCGCTACTGCACCTCGGGGACGAGCAGCAACGGCTGCACTCCGACGCTCTCGTGGTCGGGCCTGCCGTACGCATCGGCAACCTCTGGGTTCCTGCTGACGGCGAGCGGCCTCGAAGGCCAGAAGTCCGGCCTGTTCTTCTACGGACTCAGCGGGCGCCAACCGGTCCCGATCGTGTGGGGCAACAGCTCCAGCTTCCTGTGCGTCAAGGCCCCCACTCAGCGCTGCGTGGCGCTGTCCACGGCGGGCAACGCGGGCTCCTGCAACGGCTTCCTCGTCTTCGACTGGCTGTCCTACCGCTCCGCGAATCCGACGGCACTCGGTGGCCCGCTGAATGCCGGCGAGCTCGTGCAGGCCCAGGGCTGGTACCGCGATCCGCCGAGCGCGAAGACTACGCAGCTCACCAACGCGGTGGAGTTCCTGCTCGCGCCTTGATTGCAAAGCTCCCGCAGGTCTCGCGGGCCACGGGCGCGCGAATCTCCGCAGGCCGCACGCGGCATCAGCAGGTCCGTTCGTGAGCCAAGGGTGCACTCAGCTCCAGTGACTCGTCTCGAGTAAGGCGGCTTGTGAGCCGCATCGAGAGTGCGGAGCCAACTGGCCATCGTACTACTGCGGGCGAGTCGCGCGCTTCAGCCCGTGCAGGCGCCCAACCCGAGAGTCCTCGCCTGACGCGCTCCTCGAGACTCTGGCTGAGCCCGCAGCGAATGCCGTGCGTGCCTCGCCGATGCGAGCCAGCGCCTTGCAACGAAGAGACGGCATGAGCCACTCGAAAGGCCCGGCCGATCGCATCGCAGATGCGGCACGCGCGGACACTCGACCTGCGCGAGGGGCGGCGGAACGCCCGCGATCCGCGCAGGGCACTGCTCGAGAAAAAGCCGAGCGGCGCCTCCCACGCGGGGAGGCGCCGCTCGTTGTGCTCGCTGCGGCGATCACGCGGACCGCCGCGCTAGCCGATCACGGGCAGAGCGTGATCTCGAGGGCGTCCGACAGGTGCGTCGTCTTCGGAGCCGGCGGGTCGCGGAACCACGCCTGGATGTCGAAGAGACCGCCAGCGGCGACCGGGAAGCCGGTCTGCAGGGCGAGCGCCGCGTTGATGTCGAGGCTGAGCGTGCCGTCGCAGGCGTTCGCCGTGCCACCCGTCGCCTGGACGCCCGAGCGGATCGTCGGCGACTTGACGCACAGGAAGCTCGACGACGTCGGGCTCCAGGCCGTGGCCTGACGCGCGATGCCGTAGAAGATCAGGCCCGTCTTGGCGCCTTCGACGTTGGTCGCGGCGACGATCGCCGGACCGGCGTTGCTGGCGCTCGGGATGCCGCTCTGGAGCGTCATCGTCGCGTTGCAGCCGTTCGACGTCGTGCCGGCGGTGCAGTAGTTGACGGCCGTGGCCGCGCAACCGCCGCAGGAGCCGTTGTTGCCCATCTTCATGTAGAAGCCGCTGAAGGGGTTGCCCGGCGCGCCACCGAACCAGTAGCAGCCCGTGCCGCCGCCCGGAGCGGAGACGCAGCCCGTGCCGGCCGAGAGGCCGCCACCGGCGAGGTCGTTGTCGACGTTGATCCAGAAGCCGTCGTCGTTCGCGAGGCCCGAGCCGCAGGGGTTGCCGTACAGCGGGTCCGCCGAGCACGGCACGTTGTACGTGCACGAACCGGGGATCGTGGCGAAGGGCTCGCCCGAGAGCAGGATGCCCTGCGTCACGGTGTTGTCCATCTGCCACGACCAGTTGAAGCGGTCGAGGTCGGCGTTGTTGTCGTAGATTCCATCGCCGTCCGAGAGCATGCAGAAGCCCGTGTTGCCGAGGTCGAAGCCGACCACCCAGCACTGCAGGCCGCCCGTCGACGTGCCGCCCGGCATCGTCGCGATCGGCAGCTGGAACACGGCACCCTGCGTCGTCAGCGCCGGCGGGATCGGAGCAGGCGGGAAGCCGCCGCACTGACCACCGAGCGAGTCATAGAAGCCGACCTTGATGTCGACCGTGCCCGCGGCAGCCGCGGTGCAGTAGCCGACTTCGAAGAACGTGACGTTGTTGTCGGTCGTCGCGCCCGTCGGGGCCGTACCACCGATGCCGCCGGGGATGCGACCCTCGTCGATGTAGTCCTCGCACACGCCGGTGCCGGTGTAGAAACCGCCGCCGGTCCAGGTGCAGGTGTTGTCGTAGATGTAGTTGGTGACCGCGCGAACCTGAGCTTCGCGCGCGGGGCTCACCGGCTGGCCGGTGCGCAGGTTGATCACCGGGCCGCGCTGAACGGCACCGGGAACCGGGTAGACATTGTCCACCTGTTGAGCGAAGCCCGCGCCGCACATCATGGCGGCCGCAGCTGCGATCAGGGTCGAACGAACCATGTACATGTCTCCTGAGAAGTGAGTGAAGAGAGGGAGAGAACCTCGGCTTCCAAGCCTAACGCCCCCATTTCGAGAGCGTCAAACCGGATTCCTAGCAAACCTAGGAGGGACCCCCGCACGGGTAGGTTCCCGCGCAGAAGTTTCCGGCTGACCGCGGTCGCGGAAGCCGGGCCCTCACCAGTTTGACGCTACCACGCCCCCCATGGGTGGGAAGGGGTCTGAAGGGAAATCCGCTCAAACGGCGTCCGAGCGCTTGCGCCCGCACTGGCCGCAGAAGCGAGCGTCCGCCGCGAGCGATGCGCTGCAGCCAGCGCAGACTCCGGACGGGACCGCGGAAAGCGGCACGCCACAGGCGCCGCAGAACTTGCCCGCGGCGACCTGGGCACCACACTTGCCGCAGGCCACGCGTGCCGCAGCGGCCTCCCCTGCGGGCCGGGGCGACTGCATCAGCTGCTGGGCGAGCCCAAGGCCCACGCCGAGCCCGGCGCCGCCCAGGAGGCCCCCGCTGCCGCCGCCATCCCCGCCCCCCTTGGCCATGCCCTCCCCGGCACCGAGCATCGCCTTGCCGGCGGCAAAGCGCTGGAAGTTGTCGACCCCACCCACCGCCCGCACGTAGGCGGCATCGGTGTAGAGCTTCTTCAGGTTCGCGGCGTCGCCGTCGGCGATGGCGACCACAAAGTTCCCGAGCCGCGGGATGACAAGGCCGTAACCAGAGCAGTGCGTACCGAGCCCCGCGAGCACATCGGCCTCGATCTCCTCGGTGTAGGCGCCCGAGGTGACGTCCAGCAGCGGCCACTTGTTCTTGACGACGAGCTCCGCGATGCGATCCCGGATCACCTTGAGCACCTGCTCGCGCATCCAGCCCGAGACCTGCACCGGCGCGCCCCCGCCCATGCCGACGAGGCCGACGATCAGTCGCTCGGCGTCGCTGACGCGGAAAGCGAACTCGCCGTGGACCATGGTCTCGACCGGCACGCCCGACTTGGGGTCCTCGACGTTGCCGATGCGACCGCCAAACTTCTGGCCGACCTGCTCGGTCATGCTCACGAAGAACACTTCCGCGATGAACACGCGACCGCCGGTGAACGAGTCGACGAGGTTCGACAAGAAGGGCAGGTTCGCGGTGTCGAGCGTGTGACGACCGGGGCCGAGCGTCGCGACGACCTTGCCGTCGCGGAAGAACACGCAGCGCTCGTCGGATTCGACGGTGAGCTGCGACTTCATCGGGATCGTCGGATCGGGGTGCTTCCAGACGACCTGCGTCTTCGCCTCGTCCGGGCGAGCGATCATCAACTCGCCGACACCACGCTTGAGCCAATCCATCACACCCATCGCGAAAACTCCTTGGAGAACTGTCGGGCCGTCGTGCCCGCACGGCGAGCGAGTGCGCGCGCAGATGGCACTACGCGCAAGCTAGGAGAATCTTCAGGCCACGCAAGTATCGCTCACTGGACGCGCACGTTGTCCTTGTAGAAGCCGGAGAGGCGCGCATCGGGCGCCCCCTGCTCGTCCCAGAAGAGCCACGGGCCCTCGCGACGGTTGTTGACATAGCTGCCTTCCGCCATGCGCTGCCCGTTCTCGTGCCAGTACGTCCACGGCCCCTCGTTGAGCCCAAGATGCAGCAGCCCCTCGTAGCGCTTGCGGCCGTTGGGGTGGTACTCGACCCAGTCGCCCTCGCGCAGGCCCATGGCAAAGTCGCCCTCGCGCAAGAGTGCGCCGCTCTCATCCCAGTAGCGCCAGTGGCCCGTGAGCTTGCCCTCGTCGTCGTAGGCGCCTTCGCAGCGCAGCTGCCCGTTCTCGAACCAGGCCTTCATGGGCCCGACCCGCGTGGCATTCCCCTGCGCGCCGAGCCGTTCGCTGCGCTCGGTGAAGACCTGCCCGTTGGGGTGGAACTCCCGCACCTTCACCACCGAGCCCGGCGCCGCCACGGCCGGTTCCTGCACACGTGCCACGCCGGGCGTGCCCTGGGGAGCTTCCGGCGCGCGCTCGGCTTCCGGCGCGACGCTCGAAGCCGCGCTCTGCGCGAGGGACTCGTGCTCCGTGGCGGAGGGCCGGGCCTCGGGGGCGCAACCGACGAGCAGCGCGACAGATGCGAGATGCAAACGAGGATTCATGGTCTGCAAGTCTCCCCCCGAGACCCTACCGCGCGCAACCGCACTCGCCCGCTGCCTTGTGAGTTCCCCGCGCGCGCCGCTAGCTTCTGCGCCCCATGGCCAGCTCCTCGACCCCCGCGCCCGCCCCCGCCCGTCCCCCCCTGCCGAGCCTCGACGCCGGCGGGCTGCGCAAGCTCGAGAGCTATCGGGCGGAGCTGGCCACGTCAGGCGCGACGGCGCGCGTCCTGCGTCCCGTGCTCGAGGACCAGCGTCGGCCCTCGGGCACCACCTACCTTGCCGCCGCACCCGCCCTGACCGCGGAACCCGTGCCGGAGTCGAACCTCAAGGTGGAACTGGAGTGGGACGGAACCTGCCAGCGCGCCCTGCTGCGACTCGGGGAAGCCGCCCACCTCTATGGCGGCGGCTCGGGCGGCGCTGGGCTGGAGCGCACCGGTCGCAGCGCGCGCCTGTGGGCCCGAGCGGGCAGCGAGAGCGAGCCGGCGAGTGAAGCGCCGCACGTGCATCCGCTCGTGCTGGCCCTGCGCGTCGATGGCAGTGCGCTCGCCGCGTTCGCCGACAGCGCGCGCGACGGAACGCTGCGCTGCGGCACTTCCGAGTTCGAGTTCACGCTCGAGGCCGAGCCCTTCGACCTGTGGATCGTCGAGGCTGCGGACGTCCGCGTCGCGCTCGCAGCGCTGCGCGAGCTGCTCGGGCCATGCGCGCTCCCGCCGCAGTGGGCTCTCGGGCACCAGCACCTCGTGCGTGGCGTGGACAGTGCCAGCGCGCTGCTCGAGCACGCGCGCCGCCTGCGCGCGCGGCACCTACCCTGTGACGTGCTGCGACTCGACGACGCTGTGCTCGAGCGCGGCCGCCCCTTCACGTGGTCTCGCAATGGCTTCGAGGAGCCGGCGCGAGCGCTCGACGAGCTGCGCGAGGCTGGTTTCCATGCGCTCATTCCGCTCGAGCCCGCGCTGCCCGTGGGCAAGCACTATCCAGCCCACAAGAGCGGGCTCGACGGCGAGCACTTCGTGCTCGACTCCAGGGGGCACGCCCTGCGCGCGCGCGCCGAGCATGGTGCGAGCTCGTTCCCGGACTTCTCGCAAGAATCCGCGCGCGGCTGGTGGGCTTCGCTCGCGGAGAAGCATGCCGAGAGCGGGCTAGACGGCTACTGGAGCGACACCAATCTCCCCCACCTGCCGGCGGTTCCCTGCGGCAGCTTGCCGCCCGAGGCGCTCCATCGCGGACAGGGCGGCGGTGCCCACGCGCGCTTCCACAACGCGACGGCACGCCACTGGTCCGCGGCGACGCGCGACGGCCTGTCGCAGGCCCGCCCGACGCTGCGGCCCTTCGTCCTCTCGCGCGGCGCGGACCTCGGCAGCGCACGCGGCGCAGCCACGTGGGTCGCTTCTCAGCGCGCGAGCTGGGAAGAACTGCGAACCCAGCTGGCGCGCGTGCTCTCCCTCGGCCTGTGCGGCCAGCCCATCGCGGGCATCGAGGTCGGTGGACGTCACGGAACGCCGAGTCCGGAGCTGCTCGCCCGCTGGCACGAGCTCGCGGCCCTCCTGCCGCTCGCACTCGATGCGGGACGCGAGCTCTTCGGCCACGGCCAGGAAGCCGACCGCGCCATCAAGGCCGCGCTCGAGCGCCGCATGCGCTTCCTGCCCACGCTGGCGAGCCTCGCGCTCGACGCGCACCGCACGGGCCTGCCCATCGTGCGGCCGATGTTCCTCGCCGATCCGGCCGATCGTGCGCTGCGCGAGCTCGACGACCAGTTCCTGCTCGGGGAGGACGTCGTCGTCGCCCCCGTGCTCCAGCCCACCGCTACCCAGCGCACGGTCGTGCTGCCTTCGAGCCCGTCGGGCGGCTGGTTTCTCTTCGACGGCGGCCGGGACCTGCTGCCCGCGGGCCGCTACACGGTCGAGGCTCCCCTGGGTCGCACGCCGATCTTCGTACGCGCCGGACGCATCCTCGTCACGCGCCCCGTCGCGCCCCACGTCGCGGCGCAGCGCGAGGAGGACCCGGAGCTGCACGTCTACTTCGATCCGCGCCAGCGCGCGGTCGGCTCGCTGCACGAGGACGACGGCGAGTCGAGTGCAGTCCGCGCCACCACGACGGAGTTCAGCGCACGGCTCGCGCGCGGCCGCGTCGTGATCGATGCCTTCGCGGACGGACGCGAGGTCGTCGATCGCGCATGGCACGTGCACGCGCACGGGCTGCCGGCCGTCAGGAACTGACGTCGCCGGGCTCGACGCCTTCGATCGCGGGCAACATCAGCCACGCATCGAAGGCCGGGAAGTCGTGCAGGGCGAGCGTGGCTCGCGCCACGACGTGCTCCTCGTCCGCAGTGCGCGGAAAGGCCGGCGCGAAGCCGGACTTCAGCCCCTGACAGCCCTCGGAGCGCGTGGACGTGCGCCGCGGAAAGACCTCGCGCACCGCGCAGTCGAGCGAACCACCGATCAGGTTCCCGACCTCGAGCAGCGCATCCTTCGTGGCGCGTTCCATGTCGCGATCCTTGCGGCGCGCGGCGACCACGTCGTCCGCCATCATCATCAGGTAGCAGGCCATCGCGATCGCCTCGGGGAGCGGGACCAGCAAGGCACCGTGCCGCAGCGTCCCGTCCACCGTCACGCCGAAGCGGAACGCCACGTGCACGGCCTTCTCGCCGGCCACGCGCTGTCGCGCGCGCGCCACCTCGACCTGCGAGCACAGGAGCGGCCGGTCGAGCAGCATCGAGAGATCCTCGGCGAGCTTGTTGAAGCACTGCTGCACGAGCCGGCGATCGAGGGCTTGCTGACGATCGAGAGTGGCTTGCATGGTGACGGTCCTCCTAGGAGTGGAGCGGGACGTCCCGGCGCCAGAGTTCGACGGAGACCAGCCCCTGCTGGAGCCGGTACACCAGCGCGCCGCACGCGGGGCCGGGCACCTGCGCGCCGACATCCTTCATGAAGGGGATGCTGAGGTCGAACTTGCCGAGCGGATCGAGCACGTTCGTCTTCACGTGGCCCGTGACCATGTTGGCGCACTCCTTGAGCGCATCGTTCACCTCCTCGACCGCCAGCGCGGTGGAGTCGTCGAGCATCAGGAGCCCGCGCGCGATGTCGTGAGCGCCGTCCGCGGTGCAGCGAAACACGACCTGCCCCGAGATCGCGCCGCGGAACTCGACCACGGCCTCGCGATCGAAGCTCGCGCGCACGCCAATCTTCTCGAGTGTCGCCACCGGACTGCGGTGCTCGGCGAGCGCCTCGAAGGCGAACACCATGGAGGAGAACACCTCGTCGACCGCCCGCTCGAGCGCCGCGAGCAGCTCCGCGTCGCCCGGAAGAGCCTGCGAAGTCGGCTCAGCCAAGGTACGCCTCCAGCGCGGCGCGGATCGATTCCGGCGTGAAGGGCTTGGTGACGTAGCCGTTGGCGCCGAGTGCGAGGGCGTTGTTCATCATCGCCTCGCCGCCTTCGGTCGTGACCATGATCATCGGCAGCGATTCCTTCGCGCGCGTGGCACGCACGGCCTTCACGAAGTCGACGCCGTTCATCTCCGGCATGTTGATGTCGGACAGGATCAGGTCGATGTCGGGATCGCTCGCGAGGCGCGCCATGCCCTCGACGCCGTTGCCGGCCTCGACCACGCTGGCACAGGGGATTTCGGCCTGGCGCAGGACTCGGGTGATGATCTTCCGCATCGTGGCGGAGTCGTCGACGATCAGGACCTTGTTCATCGTCTGGGTGCTCTCGTGCTAGGGGTTGGCCGCCCCCGACGCGTGCAGCACCGCGACATGCGGCGCGCGCGTCCTTGGGCGTGCTTCCCTCCTCGGAGCGCCGCGATTCACTTCTGAAACGCCGCAGCGGATTTCCGCAGGAATTCGCCGCGGATCACGGCAGGGCGGAAAAGACCTGCAGGCGCAGCGGCCAGCCGCGGAAGGACAGCGCCTGCTCGTGCGCGAGCGCGCTGCGATCGAGCGGCAACTCCAGCGGTGCGCGGCACGGCAGGGCGAGCTCGTTGCGCCCGGGCAGGACGGCCTTCAGGTTGCCGCCGAAGATGTTGACCAGCTCGAAGAGCGTCGCGTCGATCTCCGATGCCGAGAGTTCCTCGTGCGGCTTGCCGAGCAGGCTCGCCGCAAACTCGGTGGCGGTTCCGCGCGGGCACGAGAGCACCACGGCCCCGCACCAGTCCCCGCGAATCGAGACGCAGAAGCGCTCCACCGCAGCAGCGGCGAGTTCCGCATCGCAAGCCGCGCTCGCGGTGCGCAGCGGCTCGCCGAGGGCGGCACTCCAGACCTGCTCGAAGAGCTGCGAGATGGCGCGGGCGAGATCCACTCCGGCGGCCGTCGGTGCCGTGCCCATCAAGCTGCCTTCAGCCGGTAGCAGGCCGTGTGCAGGGTGTCGGACGCGAAGTTGTCGTCGACATTGATCGTCGTCTCGGCCGTGCCGAGGAACAGGTACCCGTCCGGGCGCAGCACGCGTCGCATGTTGCCGAGGATCGAGCGCTTGGTCGGAACGTCGAAGTAGATCATCACGTTGCGCAGCATGATGAGGTCGAACGGCCCCATCGGAGGGAACGTCTTCGAGGCGAGGTTGAACTCGCGCCACTGGATCATCGAGCGCAGCGAGGAGTCGACCTGCCACTCGAGCCCGTGCTTGCGGAAGTACTTCACGAGCAGGGGCGCCGGCAGGCCGCGGTTCACCTCGAGCTGGCTGTAGATGCCCTCGCGCGCCTTGGCGAGCACCTGCGTCGAGATGTCGGTGGCGAGGAACTCGACGCGCCAGCCGGCGAGCTCGGGGAAGTTCTCGCGCAACAGCATCGCCATCGAGTAGGGCTCCTGGCCACTCGACGCGGCGGCGCACCAGATCGAGAGCTTCTTCTCCGCGCGTCGACGCTCGATGAGCTCGGGGAACACCTTGCGCTTGAGATGCTCGAAGGGCTGCACGTCGCGGAAGAACGACGTCTCGTTGGTGGTCATGGCGTCGACCACGCGCGTCAGCAGCGCAGGATTGCGCCGCGTGCGCAGCTCGGCGACGAGCGTGGAGATCGTCCCCAGCCCGAGCTGGTGAGCAACGGGCCCAAGGCGCGTCTCGACGAGATACTCCTTGCCCGCATCGAGCACAATCGCCGCCTCGGCCCGGATCAGGTCGGCCACGAAGCGGAATTCCTCGGCACTGATCCCCATCACGCCCCCCTCGCGTAAGTGCCGCGCGACTCGCGCACGCGACGGTCCACTTCACCCGCCAGCTGCCGCAGCGGCAGGACCGCATCGGCGAGTCCCGCGCGCACCACGGCACCTGGCATGCCCCAGACGACACTCGAGGGCTCGTCTTGAGCGAGCACGAGGCCGCCTGCATTTCCGATCACTTCGGCGCCGAGCATCCCGTCCTGCCCCATGCCGGTCAGGATCAGGCACATCGCGTTGCCGCCGTAGGTCGCGGCGACCGACCGGAAGAGCACGTCGACCGCGGGTCGACAGAAGTTCTCCGGCGCGCCTTGATGCAAGGTCACGCTGACGGCGCCCTCGGCGCGTCGCGTTTCCATGTGATAGTCGCCCGGCGCGATCAGCACGCGTCCGGCGCTGACGAGGTCGCCCTCGGCGGCTTCCTTGACGCGCAGCTTGCAGCGCTGGTCGAGGTTCTGCGCCAAGTTGGCCGTGAAGCCCGGCGGCATGTGCTGCACGAGCACGATCGGCACGGGAAAGTCGGCCGGAATCGCGGGCAGGAACTCCGCCAGCGCGTTGGGACCGCCGGTCGAGACGCCGACGGCGAGGACCTCGATGCGCAGGCGCGGCTTGCTGCGGGGAGCACGCGGCGTCGCGGACTCCGGAACCGCTCGCGCAAGCCCGGCTTGCAGGGCCGCCATCGCCGGCATGCTCGAGCGCGCCCGCACGCGGGCGAGCAGCTCGGCTCCGAAGCTGCGTGCGCCGACGCACAGCGCCGCATCGCTCGTCGGCCGGGTGAGCGTGTCGTCCGCACCCGCTGTCAGCGACTGCGCCAGCGCCGCTCGGCCATCCGCGCTGTCGTGAGCGAGCGCGACGATGCGGGAGCGCGGAAAGCCGCGGCGCAGCTTGGCCAGCGAGTCGCGCCAGTCTTCCTCGGCCATGCACAGGTCGAGCACCACGACATCGGGACTGGCGTCTGCGCACTTCGCGAGCGCGAGGGCCGTGGCGCCCACCGAGGCGCACAGCTCGACGTCCTCCGCCGCGGCGAGTCCATCCTTGAGGACCTTGCGCGCGAGCGCCGAGTCGTCGATCACGGCCACACGCAGGCTCGCCATGGTGGTCCTAGCTCCCCTTGATGCCGAGGATCTGGAGCTTCTCCTCCACCATCTCGGGCGTGAAGGGCTTCATCAGGTACTCGTTGGCGCCCGCGGCGAGCGCCTTGACCACCTGCTCCATCTCGGTCTCGGTGGTGACCATCATCAGCGGCAGGTCGCGCCACTCGGAGCTGGCGCGCACGCTGCGGATGAACTCGTACCCGTTCATCTCGGGCATGTTCCAGTCGACCAGCGCGATCGCCGGCAGCGGGCCGCCGCGCAGGCGCTCGAGCGCTTCCTTGCCGTGCGCGGCCTGCACCACCTCGAAGCCGAGGTTGGTGAGGATGCGCGTCAGCACGGTGCGGATGACGGCAGAATCGTCGATGACCAGGGCTCGCACGGGTTTCCTCGCTTCGCTTTCTGGGCGCCTTGGACTCAGGCCTCGGAGGGCACGAGCAGGACCTTGTCGGTGTCGAGCAGCAAGAGCAACTCGCTCTCGAGCTTGGCCACACGGCTGATGAGCTCGCGCGAGATCCCGCGCAGGTTCTCGGGCGGACGCTCGAGCACCGTGTCGTCGATCTCGACCACGTCGCCGATCTCGTCGACGAGCAGGGACACGGCACCTTCCTCGGTGCGGAGCACGACGTTCATCGAGCGTCCCCCGCCCTCGCGCGGCCCGCGGCCGAGACGCCGGCGCAGGTCGATCGCGGTCACGATCTGGCCGCGCAGGTTGATCAGGCCGCGCACGACGTCGGGCGCGAGCGGGACCGGAGTCATCTCCTGGTCGCGCAGGACTTCCTGGACCTTGTGGACCTCGACGCCGAACAGGGCGCGGTCGAGGTAGAACGTGCAGAACTGGCGGGGCTTGCTCATGTGGTTTCTCCGGCCGCGCTAGGCCACGCGGGACTCGCATTCGCTCTCGAAGCGCCGCACGACGGCGGTGATGTCGAGCAGGTCGGTCACCTTGCCGCCGATCACCGCGGTGCCCTGCAGCCCGGCGCGCGGCGCACGGCGCTGGACCTTGAGCTCCTGCTCGACGATGTCGAGGATGCGCTCGACCACGAGGCCGTAGCTGCGCTCGCCTTCGCGCACCACGACGACCGGCAGCGGCTTCCCGCCACTCCCCTCCTCGCGGCGGCCGAACTGCTCGGCGAGCGAGATCAGGGGCAGGATGTCGTCGCGGTACTGCACCACGCGCTGGTCGCCCGAGGTCTCGACCTGTTCGGCCGCGAACTCCTCGAGGCGCGCCGCTTCCTCGAGCGCCGCGGCCATGCGCTGGCCACCGGCGACGCTGAAGAGCAGCAGGCGACGTCGGACGCCCTCGCTGGCGCTTGCGGTCGCGCTCGACGAGACGCTCGCGCGCTCGCGCGCTTCCGAGATCACGCGCGCACGCTGCGCGATGCCCATGACGTCGAGGATCAGGGCCACCTTGCCGTCGCCCATGATCGTCGCGCCGGCGAAGGTCGCCAGTCCCTTGAGGAGCTTGCCGAGCGGCTTGACGACGATCTCCTCGGTGTCGCAGATGCGATCGACGACGAGCCCGAAGTGGCGATCGTCGGCCTGCAGCACCACGATGTTGACCGCCTCGTCGCCATCCGAGCGGCGCGCGAGCCCGAGCTCGCGGTCGAGGTGCACCAGAGGCAGCAGCGCGCCGCGCAGGCGGTACACCGGGCTGCCCTCGATGGTCTCGATGCCCTTGCGCGCGGCCTCGCCCTCGAGCCGCACGAGCTCGAGCAGCGACACCTGCGGGATCGCGAAGCGCTCCTCGCCCGTCACGACCACGAGCGCCGGGATGATCGCCAGCGTCAGCGGGATCTTGATGCGAATCGTGAGCCCCTCGAGGAAGCGATTCTGCAAGTCGACTTGCCCGCCGGTCTTCTCGATGTTCGAGCGCACGACGTCCATGCCGACGCCGCGCCCCGACACGTTGGTGACCGCCGAGGCGGTCGAGAGGCCCGCCGCGAAGATCAGCATGCACGCCTCGCGCTCGCCCATGCGAGACGCCTGTTCCTGCGTGATCAGGCCATTGGCCACGGCCTTGCGCTTGACGCGCTCGACATCGATCCCGCCGCCGTCGTCGCTGATCTCGATGATCACCTGCCCGCCCTCGTGGAACGCGCGCAAGTGCAGCACGCCCTCGGCCGGCTTGCCGCGCTGGACGCGCACGTCAGGCGTCTCGATGCCGTGGTCGCACGAGTTGCGCACGATGTGCGTCAGCGGGTCCTTGATCGCCTCGAGGATCGTCTTGTCGAGCTCGGTCTCCTTGCCGTCCATCTCAACCCGGATCTTCTTGCCGAGCGACTGCGACAGGTCGCGCACGACGCGCGGGAGCTTGCTCCACACGTTCGAGATCGGCTGCATGCGCGTCTTCATCACGCTCTCCTGCAGCTCGGTCGTGATGAGGTTGAGGCGCTGGGTCGTCGCGAGGAAGCCGTTGTCGCTCGAGCCGGCGGTGAACTGCAGCACCTGGTTGCGGGCGAGGACCAGCTCACCGACGAGGTTCATCAGCTTGTCGAGCTGTCCCACGTCGACGCGGATCGAGTTGTCCGCGACCGAGTGCTCGTTCTGCGCGGACGACGGAGCCGCAGGGCTCGCGGACGGCGCGGCGCTCGGCGACGGAGCGGGCGTGGCAGCCTTCGGCGCTGCGGAGACGCTGGCCGCCGCACTCGGAGTCGGAGTGCTCGCCGGGACCGCGGCCGTCACCGGAGCCGGCGCGGGATCGACCGAAGCCTGAGCCGGAGTCGCGTTCGAGGCCGGCGCGGCGGCCTTCTTCGCCGGCTTGGCGAACTCGCCCTGCAGGCGGGTGAGCGTCTCCTTCAGCTCGAGGAACTCGTCGGGGCCTTCACTGCCCTGCTTCTCGATGTTGCCGAGCATGCGGCGCGTGGCATCGACGAGCGCGAGTAGCGCGCTGGTCGTCTCGGAATCGACCCCGACCTTGCCGTCGCGCAAGAGCGACAGCAGGTTCTCGCCGACGTGGGTCAGCGACTCCAGTCGCCCGAAGCCGAGGAACCCGCAGGTGCCCTTGATGGTGTGGATCGAGCGAAAAATGCTGGCGAGCATCTCGCGCGCGTTGGGGTTCGACTCGAGCGCCAGCAGGTCGGTATCGAGGCGATCGAGGTTCTCGTGGCTCTCGACGAGGAACTCGGATACGACGTCGTCCATCTCGCCCATGGGGATCTGTTTCTCGGCTGAAACCGGTGCGTGCGGTCGGGGAAGCCCGCGGGCCCCCTCCGCAGGGGCCCGGGACGGGCTCCCCACCGCTTTCGACGCCCTCCGTTCCGGGCTTGAGCGACTTTGGCGTTTCCGAAGTGAAACATACGCGCGCCACGCGCCGTCCCGAAATCGCTACCGCGCGCCGCGCAGCGGACCGCCCGCAGCCCCGCACTAGGGCGCAGGGACGAGCTCCGATCGCCGAGCTCCGCCGCCCACCGTCGGCGAAACCGCACCATCGGACCTGCGGCAATCCCCTCCGACGCCTCAACCGGGCCGCGCAGCAACGGGTCGCACCGCGAACGTGCCCACTGCGAACGTGCCCACTGCGAACGTGCCCACTGCGAACGTGCCCACTGCGAACGTGCCCACTGCGAACGTAATGCCGCGGGGGCCACCACGGGGAGATGGGGTGAGCGAGGGGACTCGAACCCCCGACCCCGAGGACCACAACCTCGTGCTCTAACCGACTGAGCTACGCCCACCGTGCAAGCATCCACTCCTCACCGTCGTGTGGAGAGCGACGGAAAGCCCGCCCCAGCCTTGCGGGCGTGAACGGGGCGGAGAGGATCGGCCGGAGAGGGCCGCTTGTCAAGCGCCGAAGGCCCGAGGCCCCCGCCCGCCCGGCCTCAGCGGACGAACCAACGGCGCCAGAAGGGCTTCGAGCTCCGACCGGCCGCCGCGCGGGCCCCGGCCCGAGACTCGAGTTGCGGGGTGGCTCCCGCCCCGAGCGCCGCGACCTTCTGGCGCAGCAGCTCGTTCTCTCGCTGGACGGCCCCGAGCGCGAGCAGCAGCCGCTTCTGGGCCTCCTCCGAGGCCCGCAGCTCTCCCTCGAGCCGCTCGGAGCGCCGCACGGAGCCGCGCTCCACGCGGGCCGACCACTCCAGCTCCTGCGCCAGCCGCCCGCGCTCCTGCTCGGCGCGCTGCCGCTCGGCCTCGAGGCGCAGGATCTGCTCGCGATAGCCCTGCTCACGGCGCCCCGGCCCGATCACCCGCGGACGCGCGGCCGGCAGCACGAACACTCGCTCTTGCGCTTCGATATGCACCATCGTCGCCCCCCCGTAGGCTGTGGACATCGGCGCGCGGAAGCTGCACCTTTCCCGCCGTCCCGCTTTCTCCCTCAGGAATCCCCCATGCGCCTCCTCGCCCTCCTGCCCCTGCTGCTCGTCGCAGCCTGCTCCGCACCCGAGATCCACGGTTCTCCGAGCTACGGGTTTCTCAAGCCGGATGGCGACATCGGCCTCGCGAGCTCTGGAACGCCCGTCGCCGACACGAGCCTGTCGAAGCTCGGCATCGACGAGCGCGAGGGCGCGCTGAGCCCGCAGTTCGACTTCAAGTGGGGCATGCCGCACCTGTCGGTCGACATGCAGTCGGCCAGCTGGGAGGGCTCGGGCACGCTGGACGTCGACTTCGGCGACATCAGCGCGGGAGAAGCGGTGTCGAGCGAGCTCGACCTCTCCGTGTACCGCGCCTACCTGACCTTCGACTTCGCCCCCACCGACGTGCTCGAGCTCGGCATCGGCTTCGGTGCGCTGGTGCTCGATCTCGACGCTGCGGTGACTCCGAACTCGGGCAGCGTGGCAACGCAGGACTTCGACGAGCTGATCCCGCTGCCCGTGGTCGCGGCGCGCGCCGGTGGGCGCCTGTGGAAGCTCGACCTCGAGGCGGTCGCCGCCGGGGTGCAGGTCGACTACGACGGGGACGAGGCCACGTTCCTCGATCTCGACCTCAACGCGAAGTACGCGCTCTGGGGCTCCCACGGGTCCTTCCACGGCGCGCTCGTGGTCGGCTGGCGCACGACCTCGTTCGAGGTCGCGTACGAGGACGACTTCGACAACGTGGACCTCGATGCGAGCTTCTCGGGCCCCTACGTCGGCCTGCAGCTCGGCTTCTAGCCTCGCCACGATCCCGCGATGGACTCTGAGCAGCGCCCGCCGAGCTACGGCAACATGAGCGACCAGCACTGGTCGCGCACGCGCAGCGAGCGCAATCGCGAGGCGCTGGACTACTACCTCGAGCGCTCGCGCAAGCCGGGCGTGGCCGAGGGCGGAGCCGAGCGCAACTTCTACTGCATGCAGTGCGACGGGGTGATCCCCTTCGCGCCGCGCACGCGCTTTTGCCCCCACTGCAAGGCGGAGCTCGACGAGCACGTCGTGCGCTACTTCAACTGGGTCGAGATCAACGAGCCGCCGGAGAGCGACCTCAAGGCGCTGCTGCCGTTCCTGATCGGCGCGATCGGTCTGCTCGCGCTCGGCGGGCTCGCGTTCCTCGCCTGGAGCGTGTGGGGCTCGTGAGCGCAGGCCGCTTCGACCGCCAGATCCGCTTCGCCCCTCTCGGCGCGGCCGGGCAGGAACGGCTCGCGCGGGCGCGCGTGCTCGTCGTGGGCTGCGGCGCGCTCGGCGGAGCGCTGGCCCAGTCCATGGCCCGCAGCGGGCTCGGCTTCGTGCGCATCGTGGACCGCGACGTCGTGGAGGAGAGCAACCTGCCGCGTCAGGTGCTGTTCGAGCCCACCGATATCGGGCAACCGAAGGCGCAGGTCGCCGCGCGGGCCCTCGAGCGCATCGGAGGTCCCACGCGCGTCGAGCCTCACGTGCGCCACCTCGACGCGGAGCTGCTGCGCGAGCTCGGCACCGACGTCGAGCTGATTCTCGACGGCACCGACAACCTCGCGACGCGCTACCTGATCAACGACTTCGCGGTGGAGCGCGGCAGGCCCTGGGTGTACGGCGGCGTCGTCGGCAGCTCGGGGATCGTGTTCCCGGTCGTGCCCCAAAGCGGCGCTTGCCTGCGTTGCCTGTTCCCGGATCCGCCGCCGCCGGGAGCGCTCGCGACCTGCGACAGCGCGGGCGTGCTGCAGCCCGCGGTCGCCGCGATCGCGGCCCTGCAGGCCGGCGCAGCCCTGCGGTTGCTCGGCGCCGAGCCGGGCACGCTCGTCGGGAGAGCCTCGCGTCTCGTCGAGCTCGACGTGTGGACACTCGAGAGCCACGCGATCGAAGTTCCGCGCGATCCGCAGTGCCCGTGCTGCGGGCAACGATCCTTCGCCTTCCTCGACGCCGACACGACGGGCGACGCGCTCTCCCTGTGCGGCCGCAACACGGTGCAGGTGCGTCCGCAGCGCTCCGCGCGAGCGCGTGTCGACCTCGCGAGCCTGCACGCGCGCCTCGCGGGCCTCGCTCTGGACCTCGCGCTTCAGGACGGCCTGCTGCGCTTCCGGCTCGAGGGCATCACCTGCTCCGTCTTTCCCGACGGACGCGCGCTGTTCGAGGGCACGGAAGATCCCGTGCGCGCGCGCGCGCTGTACGACCGCTGGCTGGGCTCATGACGCTGCGCGCCGTCGTGCTGGCCGCGGGCGAGAGCCGACGTCTCGGCGAACCCAAGGCGCTCGCCCAGCTCGGCCCACGCTGCGCGCTCGAGCACCTGCTCTCGGCGCTCGCTGTGGTCGATCCGAGCCCGTTGGTGATCACCGGCGCCCACGACTCCGAGATCCGCGCCCGGCTTGGATCGCTCGCCGACTGCCTCGCCAATCCGCACTGGAGCGAGGGCCGCACCAGCGGCGTCCTGCTGGCTCGCGCCACGCTGCCCAGCCGGGACCTTCTCATCGCCCCCGTGGATGTGCCGCTGGTTGCCGCCGCGACTGTGGCGCATCTCGCACAAGCTTGGCACGCCGCGGGCGAGCCGGAGCTCGGCTGGCTCGCGCCGCGCCTCGGCGAGCAGGGTCCGTTCGGGCATCCCGTGATCGTCGGGCGCACGCTGCTCGCCACGCTGGAGGATGGGAAAGAACTTCGCAGCCTGCGTGAGCGAGCGCAGCCGCTCGAGTTCCTCGCGGTCGCGGATCCGGCCATTGTCGACGACCTCGACACTCCCGCGGACCTCGCTCGGCTCCGCCGGCGTCTCGAATTCGGCCGCGGCTGAAGTTCGCCCGCCGTCGAGCCCGATAAAGCACCTGAAATCGCATGAGTTTTCAGGGAGATGTCGCCGGTCTCGGCCTGGGTGAGCTGTTGCAGGGCCTCGCCCGCGGCGGCCGCGCCGGCGTACTGACCCTGCTGACCAACGGACGCGTCGTCCGCGTGGGTGTGCGCGACGGCCAGCTGTTCCTGTTGCCCGAGGAGCACGAGCGCTCCGAGTCCTGGCGCACTCGCAGCCAGCGCGCGTGGGCCGCGCGCACGGACCTGCGCATCGACTCCCTGCGCATGCGGGAGATCGCGCAGGCGAGCCGGCTCGAGGCGATCTTCGGCATGCTCGACTCGAGCGGGGTTCACTTCCGCTTCGAGGCGGGGACCATTCCGGAGCTCGAGCCGCGCTCAGAAGCTGCACAACCGGCCGCGAGCGGCGAGACGCTCGAGCTCGACGAGGTCGTGCTCGGTCCCGCAGTGAGCGTCGAGTACATCCTGCTCGAGCACGCGCGCATCAGCGACGAGCTCGCGTCGCAGCCGCAGGCGAGCGCCATCGATCCGCACTTCGTCCCTCGACGCCGCGGGGACGAGCCGCCCCAGCGCACGCTGGAGCGCATCTGGACGGAGTGCGATGGATCCTCGAGCGTGGCCGAGATCGGCGATCGGCTCGGTTGGCCCCTGCGGCAGGTGCGCACGTCGCTGTGCGCCCTCGGCGCACACGGAGCGATGCGCTTCGCGGATGCACGCGAGCTGCTCGCTCTCGCCCACCACGAGCTGCAGGCTGGCCAGTTCGCTCGCGCTGCGTCGCGCCTCTCGGGCTGGTGCCGACTTGCGCCTCCGGGACCTGCTTCGCACGGCGATGCGCAGCTGCTCGTCGATCACTGGGAGCGCGGGAGCCTCGCGCCGGCCTTGGCCGCCATGGAGCCACGTCACGGGCGCTCGCTGCTCGCTCGCCTCGACGCCTCCGAGCTGGACTCCGCGCGCTCCGTGTCGCGCTGGATCGAGCTGCGCCGGGCCCACAAGGGAGACTTCCTGACCGAGTTCGCCGCGCTGCGACGCGCCCAGCGCGGCTCGGACGAGACCCAGCGCCCGCCGATCGCGGACATGCTGCGCGTCGCACGCCGCTTCCAGGATCGCGGCCAGCCGGAGCGCGCTGCGGCCGTGCTCCGCACTGCCGTGCTGCGCGAGAATGCCAGCGTCGCCGCGCGACTCGAGATCGGGCAGCGACTGATGTCCGTCGGCAAGCTCGAAGAAGGCGGCGGCTGGGTCATCGACGCCTGCCGCACCCTCGCCGACTCGGGGCAGCACGACCGTGCCGTGGCCGCGCTCAAGCCCGTGCTGCACGCGGTCCCCAGCCTGCGCGAGGCCCGCGCGCTGTATTCCTCGAGCTTCGGACGCACGGCGAAGGGGCGTCGCGCCCGGCGCAACACGCTGGCCGTGCTCGGCAGCGTGCTCGTCCTCTCCATCGCCGGCGTGGTGCACGTGCGGCAGAGCGAGGAGTTCGAGCGCAAGCTCGAGATCGTGCGCGAGGAACTCGATCGACCGGAAGCGGCGCTCGCGGAGATCGACGGGCTGTTTGGCGACAGCGCCGACGAGCGCGTCGAGAGCCTGCGCGAGCAGCTTCGCTCCCGCATCCGCCACCGTCAGGTCGCCGCGCGCCAGGCGTGGATCCTGCGCTTTCAGGAGTGCCACCTCGAGTGCACGGGAGGCGACCCAGTGCTCGGGCTGCGCAACGCGCTCGAGATGCCGCCCATTCCAGCCGGCCCCAAGCTCGATGGCGAGCCGCCGCCGCGCCTCGCTGCGCTGCTCGAGAGCCTCGTGGCTCGCCTGCAGGACCTGCTGATCGCCTCCGGCGCGAGCTCGGACGCAGTCGAGTCCGCGCACGCCGAGCAGCGGCTCTCGCGCCTGATCGCGGACGTCCACACCGTGCTGGAGGGTGCTGAGCCCCACCCCGAGCTGGCCGGCTTCGAGGACACGCTCCGCTCGTTGCAGCTCACGCTCGACACCCGAGCCCGGGAACGCGCCGCCCAGCGCGAGAAGGAGCTGCAGGCCGAGGCACTCGCCCAGCTCGATGCACTGTTCGCGGCGGGGCGCGCCCACGCGGCCGCCGGCGACCTCGAGCGCGCCGTCGAGAGCTTCGAGCAGTTCGAGCAGGCCCCCGGCGGAGCCGAACTAGCACCGCTCTTCCGCCGCGAGATCGATGCGGTTCGCAAGCATCACGAAGCCGTACTCGCTGCGCGCGCCCTCGCCGAGCAGGGCCAGCACGCCGAGGCGATCGCGCGCCTCGCGCCCGCCTGCCAGCGACCGGCCGAGCACCTCCTTCCCTGTCGCATCGAGTCCATGCCGTCAGGGGCCCACGTGCGGCTGTCGAATGGAACCCTGCGCACAACTCCCTTCGTGCTCGAGTGCGCACCGGGCGAGCGCGTCGCGGGGCGGGTCGAGCTGGCGGGCTTCGAGACCGCCACGCTGGTCCTCGATGGTCCGGCCGACCGCGAGATCCTGCTCTCGCGCACCCCGAGCGCTCACTGGCCAGCGCGCTCACGCGTCGAGGCCGTGCCCGTCTCCGTCGACGACAGCCACATCGTCTGCGACCGCGAGGGCCGCGTCGCGCGCGTCGGCGCCGATGGCCGCGAGCGCTGGAGCATTCGCCTGCGCACGGCGGCCGGCATCCGTCACACGCCGGTCTTCCTGCCGCGCAGAGCGGGCTCCCTGCTCGTCGTGGACGAGCTCGGTTCGGCGTGGGTGCTCGACTCCCAGAACGGGGCCACGGAAGGACCGCTGCTGCTGGGCTCAGCGCCCGCGGGCGGGCTGCAGCCCACCGCGCAGGGCGTAGCACTCGAGTTGCAGGATGGCCGCTTGCTCCTGTGGCAGGGCGAGCTGACGCCGAGCGCGGAACAGCGAGCGGAGGGCGGCGATCTCCGGCAGCGTCTCCATGACGCGGGCCTCGCCTGCCTGCGACGCTCGATCGAGTCCGGGAGCGCACTTGCCTCGCCTTGGGCACAGGGAACGCTCGGCGTCACGCCCACGCACTACGTGCTGCGCCGCACGGACGGCTCCATGAGCTTCGCCGCCAAGCGCAGCGGCGAGTGGACCTACCTCGCCTTCGAGGCGCCGAGCGCCCGAGCCCCGCGCGGACGGGCATGGGTCTCGGACGCGAGCGGACTCAAGTCCTTCGACCTGTAGCGACGCTCGCGCGCCGCGCGCATACTGCGGCCATGGGCGTGGACAACTCTCAGGTCGTCGATCTCGTCGCCAAGGCTCCGGACGGCAGCCTGCTGCTCGTGATGGTCGAACATCGTCCGTGGGACGGCTCCGACGAACGCTTGCAGCAGCTGCAGGACAAGGTCAACGCGTACCTCGCGTTCGCGCTCGACGGCGAGCTCGAGCGCGAGTTCCCCGGTCACACGGCCGCCGGTCTCACCCTGCTGCTGCGCTGCATCGAGCCGCCCGACGCGCTGGTCCGAGGTCTCGTGACACCGCTGCGCAAGGCGCTCGAGCCGCTCGGCCTGCACTTCGAAGTGCAGGTCGAGGGCGAGCCCAACCTGTGGCAGGATCCGGACGAACCCGCGCGCTGAGGCGCCGCTCGCTCAGGGAGTGAGGCGATAGATCGTGCGCGGGAACGGGATCGCCTCGCGCACGTGCTCGATGCCGCAGATCCACGCCACGGTGCGCTCGAGCCCGAGCCCGAAGCCGCCGTGGGGCACGGAGCCGAAGCGGCGCAGGTCGAGGTACCACTGGAAGGCCTCTTCCGGCAGGCCCTCGTGGCGGATGCGCGCGAGCAGCAGGTCGAGGTCCTCCTCGCGCTGGCTGCCACCGATGATCTCCCCCACGCCTTCGGAGCCGAGCACGTCGACCGAGAGGCACTTGGTCTCGTCGGCCGGATCGCGCTTCATGTAGAAGGCCTTGATGGCCGCCGGGTAGCGGTGGACCATCACCGGGCGATCGTAGAGGTTCGAGATGATCGTCTCGTGCGGCGCGCCGAAGTCCTCGCCGGCCTTGAAGGCAAGCTCCGTGCCCTTGATGTCGGGATGGTCGAGCAGGATCTGCGAGGCCTCCGCGTAGGTGATGCGCGGGAACGGCGCGACGATCTTCTCGAGCTTCGAGATGTCGCGCTCGAGCACGGCGAGCTCCGCGCGCCGCGTCTTGAGCACGTGCGCGACGACGTAGCTCAGCATGTCCTCCGCGAGCGACATCACGTCGTCGAGTGTTGCGTAGGCCATCTCCGGCTCGATCATCCAGAACTCCGTCAGGTGACGGCGCGTCTTGGACTTCTCGGCGCGGAACGTGGGCCCGAAGGTGTAGACCTTGCCGAGCGCCATGGCCGCGGCCTCGGCGTACAGCTGGCCCGACTGCGTCAGGTAGGCCATCTGCTCGAAGTACGGCACCTGGAACAGGGTCGACGTTCCCTCGCACGCATTGGGCGTGAAGATGGGCGCGTCCATGCAGGTGAAGCCGCGCTCGTCGAAGAAGTTGCGGATGCCCATGATCACCGCGTGGCGGATGCGCATCACCGCCCACGGGCGCTTGGAGCGCAGCCACAGGTGGCGGTGCTCCATCAGGTACTCGATGCCGTGCTCCTTGGGCGTGATCGGGTAGCCGGTCACCGCCTGCAGCACGCGGCCGGACTGCACGTCGATCTCGAAGCCGCCCGGCGCGCGCGGCTCGGCCTTGACGAGGCCGGTGAGCGTGATGCTCGACTCCTGCCCGGCGCCCGCGACCTGCTGGAAGAAATCCTCGCCGACGTTCCCGCGGAACACGACGCACTGCACGATGCCCGTGCCGTCGCGCAGGAGCACGAAGTGCAGCTTGCCCTTCGAGGTGCGGTCGTACACCCAGCCCTGCAGGGTGACGACCTGTCCGACGTGCTGGGCGAGCTTCTCGATCGTGGTGACAGTCATGGTTGGTCTGCGTGAGGAATCGGGCGCTCAGGGGAACATCGAATAGGCAGGCTTCACTTCGACCTCGACCACCACGCCGTCCCGCACGAGCACGCGGCCCTTGCACTGGACGCCGGCGCGCCGGGCCTCGACGAGCACTTCGTGGGAGCCGCCGGCCTCGAAGAGCTTCGCGAGCTCCTCGAGCGTCGGCACGACCTGCACATGCTCGTAGCCGTGGGCGATCAGGCGCTGGACGATGCGCTCGGAGAGACCGGCCCCATCCGAGGCCGGAAGCCCGCGCGCGAGCTCGCCGTGGTGCGCGACCTGCGCGGCGCGCAGGAGCGAGTCCTCGAGCCGCCGCTGCCCGTCGCGGATCTCGATCAGCACGTGCTCGATGCGCCGCAGGTCGAGGTCCTCGCGCTCGCGCGCCACGCGGGCGAGCGTCGTCTGGATGGGCTCGAGCGCCGACAGGCGTTCCGCGAGCCGCGCCAGCTCGCGCAGGCGGGTGTGCAGGAGCCAGACTCCCGCCGCGGTCGCGCCGGCCGCCACGGCGCACAGGCCGAGCAGCCAGGGGATCGTGGACAGGAGCCAGTCCGAGCTCTCGGGAGCCTGCAGGAACGACATGGGCGCAGAGGATACGCAGCGCTCCCCCACTCTCCAAGCAAGGCGACGACCTGCAAGTCCCGCACTCGAGCTTCACCCCGCGGGGCAGGGTGCCTATCCTCCCCCCATGCGCGCAGCCCTGATCTCCCTCATCTGCATCCTCGCGCTCGCCGCAGTCCAGCTGCTGCCGGCGGCGGACCCCGCGCGCCTCGCGGCCCAGAATGCCCACGCCGTCCTCTCGGAGCGAGTCGGACCCGCGCCGGCCGAAGGGCAGCCCGACGAGCGCCCCACGCTGTCCGACGTGGTGCTCGACGGCCCCGCCCTGATCGAACGCTCGGGCGATCGCGCGACGCTCGCCATCTTCGGCGTGGGCTTCGAGAGCGACGTGCCGTCCGAGGACCTCACCGTGCACTACCACGCGCGCCGCAGCCTGATCCGCGGCCTGCGCGAGGCCGCCGCGGAGCGCGACCTGTCGCTCGCGGTGGAAGGCGAGGAAGGTCCGACCGCGAAAAGCCAGGGAGCAGGCGCGAGCTTCGGCGTGCGGCACGACAGCACGCGCGGCGCCCTGATCGTCGAGGTCACGCAGCCCGGCGGCGCACGTCAGCGCGCCGAGCTCGTCGGCTGGTCGGCCCCCGAACGCTCGTCGCTCTACCCGCCGCTGGTGGCGATCCTGTTGGCCGTCGTGTTCCGCCGCCCCGTGCTCGCCTTGTTCTCGGGCGTGTGGGTGGCGATGGTGCTCGCGCGACTCAAGGCGGGAGCGAGCGTCGGCGGCGCACTCGCAGGCAGCCTGCCCGACTTCGCCACGCGGAGCCTCTGGCCGCAGCTCGCGGACCACGACAAGCTGCTCATCATCGGCTTCGTGATCGCGATGCTCTCGATGGTCGGCGTGATGACGCGCAGCGGCGGCATCCGCGGGCTGGTGGACTCGGTCGCGAAGTTCGCGCGCGGAACGCGCTCCACCCAGGTGGCGACCTGGATCATGGGCCTCGTGGTGTTCTTCGACGACTACGCGAACTGCATTCTCGTCGGCACGACGATGCGGCCGCTCTCGGACCGCTTCCGCATCTCGCGCGAAAAGCTCAGCTACTTGGTGGACTCGACGGCGGCCCCCGTGGCTGGCATCTCGATCTTCTCGACCTGGATCGCCTACGAGGTCTCGACCTTCGCACCGCAGCTGCCCGCGGCGGGCCTCGCTTCCGATCAGGGCTACGCGGTCTTCATCGCGAGCCTCCCGTTCCGCTTCTACTGCATCTTCACGCTCGTGCTCGCGGGCCTGATCGTGTGGAGCGGCCGGGACTTCGGTCCGATGCTGGCGGCCGAGCGGCGCGCCCGCGCGACAGGGCAGCTCGTGCGCGAGGGCGGCACGCCGATGGTCGGGGACGCCGCGACGCACATCGAGCCGGCGCCCGGCGTGATCCCGCGCGCGTACCGCGCGATCGTGCCGATGCTGGTCTTCATCGGCGTGACCGTGCTCGAGATCGTGCGCGTCGGCAACGCCGCGCATCCCGGGCTGTGGGACGACGCGGGCATCGACTTCGTGCGCAAGGTCACGCTGGTGCTCGCCGACGGCCAGAGCTCGCGCGCGATCCTGATCGGCTCGACGAGCGGGTTCGTCGTCTCGTGCATCCTCGCCTTCTTTGCCGGCGCGGCCGCCGCGATTCCCGGGGCGATCGCCACGACGATTCGCAACATGGGCATCGCGGTCGCGATCCTCTACCTCGCGTGGATGATCGGCGCCGCCTGTGACGACCTCGGGACGGCGAGCTACCTCACCGAGCTCCTCGGTGACCGCCTCGCGCCGCCGCTGCTTCCCACGCTGCTCTTCCTGCTCTCGTCCGCGATCGCCTTCGCGACGGGCACCTCGTGGGGCACGATGAGCATCCTCTTGCCGCTGGTCGTCGGCCTCTCCTGGACGCTCGGCGAGCGCGACCCGGCCTTGGGCGGCTACACGCTCATGCTGCTCTCCATCGGCGCGGTCCTCGAAGGTTCGATCTTCGGCGACCACTGCTCCCCTATCTCCGACACCACGATTCTCAGTTCGACGGCCTGCGCCGCAGACCACATCGACCACACGCGCACGCAGATGGGTTATTCCCTGACGACCATGGCCGTGGCCATCACGTGCGGCTACTTCCCGTGCGCGTTCCTCGGCTGGAGCGCCTCCGCGGCGCTGGCGCTGGGCGTCGCGGCACTGCTCATGATCGTGTTCGTGTTCGGACGAAAGAGCGACTCGCCCGCGCAGGCCTGAGGCCCGCGCGGAAGGTTTTTCCGTGCCCCTCCCCAAGAAGCTCGGACGCCGCCTGCTGGTCGGCGTGTTGTTCGGCGTGCTCGTGTACGCCGGGATCGCCGTCTGGTCTGACGCGTCCGCGATCGCCGAGGCGTTCAAGCGCTTGCCGCTCTGGGTCCTCCCGGCCGCGTGCGCGCTCAGCTTCGCGAATTACGCGATCCGCTTCCTGAAGTGGCAACGCTACTGCCGCCTGCTCGACATCCACCTTGAGACCGGCACCTCGTTCCTGATCTACCTGAGCGGCATGACGCTCTCGGTGACGCCCGGCAAGATGGGCGAGGTCTTCAAGTCGTGGCTCGTCAAGCAGGTGAC
>CAITGX010000062.1 GCA_903892045.1 uncultured Planctomycetota bacterium
AGAAATCGCGCGACGTGGCAGGGAAGTTCCGCTGCCGGGCTCAGCGTCCCGCAGCCGCTCGGTGGGCGCGGGCTCCCGCCAGGTCCCCGCGCTCCTCGCACAGGATCGCCAGCCCCTCGCGCGCACCGCGGTGCGTGGGCACGAGCCGGATCGCAGCTTGCCACGCGGCCTCCGCCGACGCGAGGTCTCCCTGCTGGGCACAGGCCTGACCGAGCAGGGCATGCGTGTCCGCGTCCTCGGGATGGCGCGCGAGCGCCTCGCGGTAGTGGAAGATGCCCTGCTGATAGCGCCCCATCGCGCAGTACATGCCCGCGAGATTCTCGCGCGCCTCGCGGAAGTCGGGGTCGCGGGCGAGCGCCGCCTCGAAGGCCACGCTGGCCTCCTCGAGCCGTCCAGCCTGAGCCGCGCGCACGCCGCGGTCGTAGTCGGAGCGGGCCTGCTCTCGGGCGGCGGCGAGCGCGCGCTCCGCGGCGGCGCGCTCCTCCCGGGCCTCGCGCTCGATGCGCTGCTCGCGCGCCTCCGAAACCTGCGCGCGGGCGGCGACGGCCACGAGACCGGTGAAGGCGAGCGCGAGGAGCGCGAACGTGCGCCCCGCGGCGGTGACCTTGCCGCCGCGCACGAGCTCCCAAGCCTGCAGCGCAACCTCGGAGCGGCGCAGCATGCGCTGGGACAGGTGCACGGCGAGCGCGAACAGCACCGCTAGGCCGAGCGCGAGCAGGAGCGGCACGCGCTCTTCCTGCCACGGCAGCAGCTGGTAGCCGCGCAGGCCGAACAGCGCGGCGAGGAACGCGAGCGCGAGCAGGAGTTCCTCGAGCACCGTGGGACCGCCGTGACGCTCCGACTTCCCGGGGAAGACCAGCGCGAGGACGAGCGACAGGCCGGCCAGCTCCGTCGCCCAGCGTCCCTCGAGCGTGCCCTGCCGCGCGAGCAGCACCGCGAACGTGCTCCACAGGAAGGCGGCGATGAGGGCAAGGCGCGGCAGGCGCTGCACGAATCCCGCGGCGAGGTGCTTCGCGGGCTGCGCGCGCCGTGCCGTGAGCGCCGGTGCCCCGAAGCCGACGTACAGCGCGTCCTTCGGGCACACGCTGACGCAGTCGAGGCACTTCATGCAGCCCGGATCGACGATCGCCTTCCAGTCGCGCACCTCCTGATGGACGCGCACGTTCGACGTGCACACCGCCGTGCAGTGGCCGCAGCCCTCGCACGCATCGGTCACGCGGATGCGCACGGGCGCGAGCTGGTCGGCGATGCCGAACACGGCGCCGTAGGGGCAGGCGTAGGTGCAGAAGCCCTTGGCGCCGAGGAACCACACCATCAGGAAGCCGCCGACGAGGAACGTCAGCAGCGCCATCTCGAGACCGGGGAACGTGTCCCAGAAGCCTCCGGTCGTGAACTCGGTGTGCGCGATGCCGATGCCGAGGCCCTGCTCGATGCGCGGCAGGAGCGGCGCGAGGAACATGTAGACGAACACCACGAGCGGCACGAGACCGAGCAGCCCCAGGTTGACCGCTCGCGGGCGCAGGCCGAGCTTCTCGAGCAGCCAGCGGCAGGCGTCCTGCACCGCGACGAGGTGGCAGGCCCAGCCGCAGAAGAAGCGCCCGAAGAGCGCGGTGGAGAGGATCGCGAGCGCGAAGAAGATCGCGCCGGCGTTGAGCACGCCCTTGGCCGTGAGCTCGATCGACTCGGAGGGCTCGAGCGGCGTGAGCGTGGAGCCCGTCGCGGCCCAGTGGGCCACGTGCAGCGCGATCGCCACGTGGATCGCGATCAGCACGACCATGCGCCAGCGCGCGACCCGGGAGGGTCGGACCGGGCCGTGCGACACGAGGTCGGGGCGATCGGAGCTAGGTTCGGGCCGGCAGCGCGCGCTCACCCACGGATTGTGGGACGGCGAGGCCTGCTCCGCAAACCCAGTCGGGGTGCTTGCTACGCTCGTGGAGGAGCTTTCCCCATGCAGCAGCCCCCCAGCGACGACGACCGCTCGCGCCCCGCGTCGAGCGAGATCGTCGAGCGCCTCCGGACTCGGCCGCGCATCGCGGGCCGCTACGGCGACGAGCAGGAGATCGCGCGCGGCGGCATGGGCGCGATCCTGCGCGTGCACGACCACGACCTGCACCGCGAGCTCGCCATGAAGGTGATGCTCGAGGAGCTCGGTGGCGCCGAGCCCGATTCGAGCGAGGCCACGCGCCTGCGCGCGCGCTTCCTCGAGGAAGCGCAGGTCACCGGCCAGCTCGACCACCCCGGCATCGTGCCCGTGCACGAGCTCGGGCTCGACGCGCAGGGCCGCCTGTACTTCACGATGAAGCTCGTGCGCGGCCGCGACCTGCGTGCGGTGTACGAGCAGCTGCGCAAGGGCGAGGACGGCTGGAACCTGCCGCGCGCGCTCGGCGTGCTGCTGCGCGTCTGCGAGGCGATGGCCTTCGCGCACGACAAGGGCGTGATCCACCGCGACCTAAAGCCGGCCAACATCATGGTCGGGCGCTTCGGCGAGGTGTACGTGATGGACTGGGGTCTCGCGCGCGTGCTCGGCGCGAGCTCGAACCACGACCGGCGACGGGATGCGGGCGAGAGCCGCGTGGTCAGCGCGCGACAGGAAACGGCGCGGTCGGGAGATTCCTCGCTCGCCACCCTCGACGGAGACATCGTCGGCACGCCGGCGTACATGTCGCCCGAGCAGGCGCTCGGCCGCATCGAGGAGCTCGGCCCGCGCTCGGATGTCTACTCGCTCGGCGCGATGCTCTATGAGCTGATCGCCGGGCACATGCCCTACATGCCGCCGGGCGAGACGCGCTCGCCGTTCACGGTCGTGCGACTGCTCAAGGAAGGGCCGCCTGCGCCGCTCGAACGCACCGCGAGCGGCGCGGACGACGAGCTCGTGGCGATCTGCGACAAGGCCATGGCACGCGAACCAGAGGCGCGCTACGCGGGCATGCTCGAGCTCGCCGAGGACCTGCGCGCCTACCTCGAAGGGCGCGTGGTGCGCGCGCACCG
>CAITGX010000063.1 GCA_903892045.1 uncultured Planctomycetota bacterium
CGCCTGAAGGCCGTGCTGCGCGAGGTCGCGTCGAGCGAGGGGCGCATCATCCTGTTCGTCGACGAGCTGCACACGATCGTGGGCGCCGGGCAGAGCGAGGGCGCGGTCGGCGCGGGCCAGCTGCTCAAGCCGGCGCTCGCGCGCGGCGAGCTGCGCTGCATCGGCGCCACCACGCTCGACGAGTACCGCAGGCACGTCGAGAAGGACCCCGCGTTCGAGCGGCGCTTCCAGCCGGTGTTCGTGGGCGAGCCGTCGGTCGAGGACACCATCGCGATCCTGCGCGGGCTGAAGGGCCGCTACGAGACGCACCACGGCGTGCGCATCCAGGACGGCGCGCTGGTGTCGGCCGCGACGCTGTCGCAGCGCTACATCGCCGACCGCTTCCTGCCCGACAAGGCCATCGACCTGCTCGACGAGGCCGCGTCGCGGCTGCGCATCGAGAACGACTCGATGCCGGCCGAGCTCGACGAGGTCCGCCGCCGCATCATGCAGCTCGAGATCGAGCGCGAGGCGCTCAAGCTCGAGAAGGACGCCGAGAGCAAGAAGCGCCTCGGCGCCATCGAGGAGGAGCTCGCGCAGCACAACGAGACCAACCGCGGCATGACCGCGCGCTGGGAGCTCGAGAAGAAGGAGCTCGACGCGGTCAAGTCGCTCAAGAACGAGATCGAGCGCAAGAACACCGAGCTCGACCAGGCCAAGCGCCGCGGCGACTTCGAGGGCGCGTCGCGCATCCAGTACGGCGACCTGCGCGAGCTCGAGCAGCGGCTCAAGGCCGCCGAGGAGTCGTTCCGCCGGCGCCAGGCCGACGGCACCGCGATGGTGAAGGAGGAGGTCGACAGCGAGCAGATCGCCGAGGTCGTCGCGAAGTGGACGGGCATCCCCGTGTCGAAGCTCGTCGAGGGCGAGCGCGAGAAGCTGCTCCACATGGAGCAGGAGCTCGCGCGCCGCGTGGTCGGGCAGCGCGAGGCGGTGACCGCGGTGAGCGAGGCCGTGCGCCGCAGCCGCGCGGGACTCGGCGAGGCGCACCGGCCGATCGGGTCGTTCCTCTTCCTCGGGCCGACGGGCGTGGGCAAGACCGAGCTGTGCAAGGCGCTCGCGGGCTACCTCTTCGACACCGAGGAGGCGACCGTGCGCATCGACATGAGCGAGTACATGGAGCAGCACGCGGTGTCGCGCCTGATCGGCTCGCCTCCGGGATACGTGGGCCACGACGAGGGCGGCCAGCTCACCGAGGCGGTGCGCCGCCGGCCGTACTGCGTGGTGCTCTTCGACGAGATGGAGAAGGCGCACCCCGATGTGGCCAACATCCTGCTCCAGGTGCTCGACGACGGACGCCTGACCGACGGGCAGGGCCGCACGGTCGACTTCTCCAACACCATCGTGGTGATGACCTCGAACATCGGGTCGCACGCGATCCTCGAGATGACCGACCGCCACGAGGACGAGGGCGTCATCGAGGCGCATGTGAAGGGCCTGCTCAAGAAGCACATGCGGCCGGAGCTCATCAACCGCATCGACGAGACGGTGATCTTCCACGCGCTCGGCCGCGAGCAGCTCGCCGGCATCGTCGAGATCCAGCTGGGGAACCTCCGCAAGCGGCTCGCGGCGCGGGGGATCACGCTGGGCGTGACCGCCACCGCGACGGCCGCGCTGGCGAGCGAGGGCTACGACCCTCAGTTCGGCGCCCGTCCGCTCAAGCGCGTGATCCAGCAGCGGGTCGAGAACGCGCTGGCGGGCAGGATCCTGTCGGGCGAGATCGGCGACGGCGACTCGGTCCGGGTGGACTACCAGGGCAAGAGCTTCACCTTCACCAGGATCGCGGCGACGGAAGGGGCGACC
>CAITGX010000064.1 GCA_903892045.1 uncultured Planctomycetota bacterium
GCGCAGGCGAGCGCGAGCAGCAGGGCGAAGGGGGCGAGGAGCGAGAGCAGGTGCTGGGAGCGGGTCATGTTGGGCGATCGCGAGCGGGGATCGTACCGCGGAGTGATCAACTCGCGTGCCAGCCGCGCGCGGGCCGACTCGCCGGACGGCACCTCTCGCTGGCGCCCTGCCAACGCGGTTCGCGCGAACGGGGAGCCGCTCCGGCCCGCGAGCCGTCGCGGCTCGCGCTCCGATTTCGTAGCAGCGCTCGCCGCTCGCCGCAGCGGCTCGTTCGACCGCCGCGAGCCCGTGCGCTACCCTCGAACCGCGATGCGCTCCCTCTGGATCCGGGCGGTGGTGCCGGCGGCCCTCGTGGCGACGACCTGCGGTGGCGTCGGCGTGCTCGCCGGCTGGCTGCGCGCGCGCGAGGGGCTCGCCGAGCAGGGCTACGCCACGCTGGGGTTCGAGCATCTCGCGTACTTGCTTCAGCGCGCCGACCTGCTCGACGGTGCCCGGGGCGGACTCCTGTGGGGTGCTGCCGCGGCCGCGGCCGTTGGACTGGCCCTCCTCGCAAGTGGAGCGGACCTCTCGGCGCGGCGCGTCGCGAGCTGGCCGGCGTCACGCGCGTGGACGAGCTGGGCGAGCCTGGCGGGCGCGCTCGTCGCCACCGCGCTGCTCCTGCTCGTCGAGCGCGAGCGCGAGTGGGTCGCGGCTGGGCACATCGCCTTCGTTCTCGGCGCTGCGCTCGCGCTCGCGGCCACGCTCGAGTGCCTCGGCCGGTATGCGCGCTCCGCGAGCGGAGATGGAGCGCGCGCCAGCATCGTCGCGTCGCTCGCGGCCCTGCTCGCCTGCTACCCCGCGCTGCTGTGGTTTGGCCGCAATGCCATCACGCTGGGCATCGGCAAGCTGCCGTGGATCGAGGTCGCGCTCACGCTGGCCGTCTCGGCCGCGCTCTTCGCGCTCGTGCGACGCAACGCGCTGCGTGAGCTCGCCGCGCGCGATGTCCCTGCGCTCGCGCGTCCACTCGCGATCTCCGGCGGCGCGGGCGCCGTCCTGCTCGCTGCTACCGCGCTGTTCGCGGGACTCGGTGAAATGCTCGGGCGACCGACGCTGACGGCCGCGCAGCCCTACGACGTCGTCCTGATCGGCATCGACACCCTGCGCGCGGACGCGACTTCGCTCTACGGACCGTCGCTGCACGGCCGCGACACGACGCCCAACCTGCGCAAGCTCGCCGAGCGCGGCGTGCTGTTCCGCAACGCGGTCTCGCAAGCTCCCTGGACCATGCCGGCGTTCGGCGCGATCCACACCGGGCGCTATCCGCACGAGCACGGTGGCTACTCGCTCAGCGGCGCGCTGCGCGACAGCGAGGTGCTGCTCGCCGAAGCGCTCGCCGAGGCCGGTTACGCGACGCGCGCCGTGGTGAGTCACACCTACGTCGGGCCGCAGCGCGGCTTCGCGCAGGGATTCGAGCGCTACGACGCGTCCAACGCGCTCGGCCACCGTGCGATCACGAGCAAGGATGTCACCGACATCGCGCTCGGCATGCTCAAGGCTCGCGACGAGCGGCCGCTGTTCCTGTTCGCGCACTACTTCGACGCGCACTACGAGTACATGGACCAACCCGAGTCGGACTTCGGGGATGCGTACCAAGGTTGGCTGCGCCACGAGAACGACTACGAGAACCTGCTCAAGAACCGCCAGATGGTCAGCGCCGAGGAGAACCGCTGGCTCGTCGATCTCTACGAGGAGGAGATCGCGCACATCGACCGCGAACTGGGACGCCTGATCGAGGCGCTCGAGCAGTCGGGCCGCATGGATCGCACGCTGATCGTCGTGGTCGCCGATCACGGCGAGGAATTCCTCGACCACGGCTCCTACGGCCACACCTCGACCCTGTGGCAGGAGCAGCTGCACGTGCCGTTGCTCGTCGTGCCGCCCGGCTCGAAGCGCCCGACGCGCGTCGACGGCGTGGTCGAGACGCGCACGGTGTTCGGCACGGTGCTCGACGCGCTCGGACTCGACTTCGCGGACCAGGCGCGCGCGCGCAGCCTCCTGCGCAAGGTGTCCCCCGACGGCACCGAGCTGCCCGAGCCGCAGGCCAAGGCGTTCTCGATCACGTGGCTCCCGGACGCGGAGGTCGCGTGGGGCAAGCGCATGTGCATCTCGTCCCTGCGCGAAGGGCGCTGGAAGCTCGTGCGCCACTACACGTGGGAGCGCACGATGCTGTTTGACCTCGAGGCTGACCCGCGCGAGCAGCGCGACCTCGCGGCGAGTGAGCCCGAGCGCACCGCGGCGATGAAGGCCACGCTCGAGGCGTGGACCGAGGAACAGAAGAACCGTGGCGCGTCTCGCAAGGTCGAGGTCGACGCCGAGGAACTGCGCAAGCTGAAGGAGCTCGGATACCTGTGAAGAACGGCTGGATCACTCGTCGCGGCGCGCTGGCCGCGGTCTCGCTGGCGCTGTGTGCTCTGCTCGTCGGGGCGATTGCGCCCCAGTCGGGCACGGAGGAGCCCGACGCCCTGCGCAAGCTCTCTTTCCCGCGCACGATCGTGCTCGTGCGGCATGCGGAAAAGGCCGCTGAGCCCAAGGAAGACCCAAGCCTGACCGAAGAGGGCGCCGCGCGCGCCAAGCGCCTGTGCGACATGCTCGGGAAGAGCGGCGTCACGCACGTCTTCTCGAGCGAGTACCAGCGCACGCAGCAGACCGTGGCGTTGCTCTCCGTCGCGGTGGGAGTCAATGTGCAGGTGGTGCCCGCCCGCGCGCCGGACGCGCTGCTCTCGGCGCTCGACTCGCTGCCGCGCGGCGCAGTGGCCGTCGTCGCGGGGCACTCCAACACGGTGCCCGTGCTCGTCGAGAAGCTCACGGGCGGGCAGTCGAAGCTGAAGATCGAGGACACCGAGTACGACCGCGTGTTCGTCGTGACTCAGTGGGGGCCGGGCCGCGACGCGCGTCTGCTCGAGCTGCGCTACTAGCGGCGTCGCC
>CAITGX010000065.1 GCA_903892045.1 uncultured Planctomycetota bacterium
CCGAGCGCCCTAGTTGCGCACGCCGGTGATCACGACGTCGTCGAGGTCGGCCCACTCGGTGGTCGCGTTCGCGTTGGTGCGGAAGCGGACGCGCAGGGCGGTCTGTCCGTTCGCGCCGACGGGCAGCGTGAAGGTCGGGATCGACCAGGCGGTGGCCTGCGTCGTCTCGACCGCATTCCACGTGGTGCCGTTGCTGGACCACTCGACGTTCAGGTTCTCGCCCGCGTCCATGCCGGCCGTGCGGCGCGCGTACTTCACCCGGATGGTGTTGTAGTTGACCGTCGAGAGCTGCTTCTGGATCCACGAGGAGCGGATGATGCGCGCACCGTAGTTGGGCGTGTAGTCCGCGGCCGTCGAGAGGGTCGAATTGGTGTTCTGGCGCGTCCAGCCGCCCGTGGTGAACGAGTTGGACTCGAAGCCGTCGCTGAAGAGCGTGACGAGCGTGCCCGAGGGGATACCCGTGGTGAAGCTCCAGACCGGACCCGTCGTGGTGCCGCCGGTGCCGACCGAGTCGATGCGCCACCAGTACTGGGTGCCGCCGAGCAGCGTGCCCGGGTTGAACGTCGTCGTGGCCTGAGTGCCGAGGAACTCGGTCGAGTCCGGCGTCGAGTCGGTGCCGAAGTACACGCTGTAGCTGGTCGCGTTCGCGGCGGCGGCCCAAGCGAGTGTCGCGGTCGCGGCCACGTTGGTCGCGGCGTTCGCGGGGGTCGGGTTCGTCACCGGGTTCGGGGGCAGCGGACCGCCGGCGGGCTCGGCGAGCTGCACGCGCCACGACTCGAGGGTGCAGCGCATGCGACGCGCCTGCTCGGACGTGAAGTTCGTCATGCACAGGTCCTCGGAGTAGTCCATGTAGTTCGTGACCGGGTCCGGGTCGCCGCAGGTGACCTGCGCGCAGGCGTAGTTCGGCACGCTCTCCGGCAGCGTGTCGCAGATCAGGTCACCGTTGGCGTTGCAGCCCGTGAGCGCCGAGCAGCCGCCCTGGAACGTGTGGTAGAGGCCGAGGTAGTGACCGACCTCGTGGGTCGCCGTGCGGCCCTGGTTGTAGGGGGCACCGATCGGCGCGTTGCGGCCGAAGGCATTCCACAGGATCACCACGCGGTCGAAGGTGTTGCCGACCACGCCGCCGCCGTTCGGAACGTAGGCGTAGCCGAGGTTGCCGCCGGCGGTGTTGGTGTAGATGTTGAGGTAGTTGTTCGTGTCCCAGGCGAGCGTCGAGTAGTACGTGCCCGTGTCGTTGAACCAGTTGTTGTTGGTCGTGCGCGTCACACCGGCGAGGTAGAACTCGATCGCGGTGTTGGTGCCGGGCGCGCCCGGGGTGCCGGCGAGCGCCTTGAAGTCCTCGTTCAGGATGTCGATCTGGCTCTGGATCAGCGGGTCGCTGATCGCGCCCTGGCCGCTCGTGTTCATCAGCACGTGCACGACGACCGGGATGCGGTAGGCGGCGACGGTCGGCGCGTAGGCGGCCGAGGGGTTGGTGAAGGTGCTCGTGCAGTCGGCCTGCAGGGCGATCGGGGCGGTGCCGGTCGAGTAGAGCTGGGGCATCACGCGGTCCGTGCCGCAGCGCTTGCCCTTGGAGAGGAAGTAGCTCGACTGGGCGTACTCGGTCCACGAGCCGAAGGTCAGCACGTTCGCGCCGTCGCGCGCGTAGATCACGCCCGTGGCGCTCTCGAACACGTCCGGGCGCGCGGCCGGATTCTGGAACGTGTCGAAGTCCTGGGCGCGCGCGGGGGCGAGGAGTGCCGAGGCCAGCAGGGCGGAGGCGAGCAGGTGGGCCTTCATGGGGAACGGATTCTCGAGTGGGGTGCGGACACCGGGGCGGAGGGCCAGGGCTGATCCTTCTAGCGTAGAGGACGGGCTCGTTTTTCGGGGCGGCTGTTTGCCCACATAAATCCGGGCCCTGCCTCGCGCCGCCTCGGCTAGCCTCCCGCGCATGGCCACTTCGGTGCGCATCGTGGGGGTGGGGGCGACGCCCGTGGGTCGGCTCGGACGGAGCGCGGAGGAACTGGCCGAAGCGGCCCTCGACCGGGCGCTGGCGGACGCGGGGATGGGGCGCGGGGACCTGCAGGGGCTGATCGCGGTCCCGTCGCTCTCGAACCCCACCTTCATGCAGGCGCACCAGCTCGCCACGCGCATGGGGCTCCTGCCGCGCCGCAAGATGATCGTGCGCACGATCGACACCGGCGGCGCAGGTCCGATCACCGCGCTCGGCACGGCCCGCAACATGATCCTCTCGGGCTGGACGGACACGGTCGCGGTGGTGGCGAGCGATGCGGTGCTCTCGATGAATCGCGAGCTGTTCCGGGCGCGCGCCGATGACGCGGTGCGCGGCAGCGGCCTGCCGAGCCCCTCGATTCCGCACGGCTACGACCGCATCGCGCAGTGGCACATGCGTCGCCACGGCGTCACGCGCGAGCAGCTCGCCATGGTGCCCGCGATCTTCTCGCACTTCTCCGCGCGCCACCCCGACGCGATGTGTCGCGAGCCGTTCACCGTCGAGGCGGTGCTCGCCTCGCCGCGCGTCGCCCCGGTGACGAACGTGCTCGAGTGCGCGCGCCGCGCGGACGGCGCAGCGGCGCTCGTGATCTCGTCCTCGTCGCACTTTCGGCGCCACTTCCCCAAGTCGCTCGAGCTCTGCCCCGCGATCGTCTCGACCGGCGAGGCTTCGGGGCCGCTCTATCCGCCCGCGGAGATCGACGAGGAGCTCTTCTCGTGCGAGCGCGCGGCGCGCATCGCCTTCGAGTCGGCGCAGCTCAGCGTGCGCGACATCGACTTCTTCGCGCTCTACGACTGCTTCCCGATCTGCTTCCTGCGCGCGCTCGAGGCCGTCGGTTGCTGCCCGAGCGGCGGCGCGGGCGAGTTCGTCGAGCGCGCGTGGCGGCAGCTCGCGACGCGCGGCACGCTCGCGCCGTCGGAGTTCCCCTTCAACCTGCACGGCGGCCTCGCCTGCTTCGGGGCGCCCTGGGAAGTGCCGGCCATGTACGGGGTGCTCGAGGCCGTGGCCCAGCTCACTGGCCGCGCTGCCGGGCGCCAAGTGACGCCCAAGCCCCGCCGCGCGCTCGTGTACGGCAACGGCGGCATCTTCTCGGCCTCCGCGGTCGCCGTGCTCGGCGACGGCGTGTACTGAACGCGAGCCGGGAGGCGCGCTATCGTCTCGCCATGGTCTCGCGCGAAGACACCGAGTTCCTGGCACTGCTCGTCCACCGTGGCCTGATCCTGCGCGAGGTGGCGGAGCAGGTCTTCCCGGCGCTGCACAAGGGCGGCGAGCTCGACGCGTTGCTCGTGCACCACACCGGGCTCGCGCCCGAGACGATCGCCAAGTGGCGGCGCACGCGCGGCGGGGAGATCCCCGAGCTCCCCGGCTACGAGATCCTCGGGCACGCCGGGCGCGGAGGCACGGCGGACGTGTTCCGTGCGCGCGAGCAGAAGACGGCGCGCGTGATGGCGCTCAAGGTGCTCAACGTCGATTCCGCGCGCAATCCGAAGGTCCGCGACGCGTTCGTGCGCGAGGCGAAGCTGCTCGAGCGGCTGCGCCACAAGGGCCTCGTCGAGGGCTACGGCGTGTTCAAGAGCGGCTCGACGATCTACTCCAAGATGGAGTTCGTCGAGGGGCACACGCTGCTCGAACTGCTCGACCGCGGCCAGCCCTTCGACGAGACCGCCGCCCTGCGCGTGGTGCTCGGCGCCGCGGAGGTGCTCGAGTACCTCGCCGGCGAGGGCGTGATCCACCGCGACATCAAGCCGGGCAACATCATGCTGACCGCGGCGGGGGCGCTGAAGCTGATCGACCTCGGCTTCGCGGGCAGCGCGGGCGAGGGCGGGCCAGCGAGCGACACCACGGTCGGCACGAAGGAGTATCTCTCTCCCGAGCAGGCCCAGGGCGCGAGCGGCGCGGACGCGCGCAGCGACATCTACAGCCTCGGCGTGACGCTCTTCCACCTCGTCGTCGGGCGCCTGCCGTTCCAGTCGAGCGACGACCGCGAACTCCTGCGCATGCAGGTCATGGCGAGCCTCAAGAGCCCCGAGCTCAAGTCGCGCGGGCTCAGCCACCACCTGCACTACTTCATCGAGAAGATGATGGCCAAGGACATCGAGGCCCGGTACCAGAGCTGGGCCGAGCTCGTGGGCGACTTCCGCGAGCAGATCGCCGGGCGCGAGGCGCTCGACTTCGAGAAGCAGGTGCGCGACCGCGCCCAGCGGCGGCGCTAGCGTCCTCGGCGTTCCTGCTAACGTAGGAGCGTCATGAAGTCGGCTGGCACGCTCGGGTTGCTCGTCGCCGTCGCGCTGGGCGCGGGGGCCGCTGGTGCGTGGTGGGCTCGCCGTGACGAGCCGCAGCTGCAGCCCGAGCGGCGCGACGAACCGGCCCCGCTCGCCTCGGTGCGGCGCGAGGCCCCGCCGAGCGAGCCCGCGACCGCTCCAGAGCCCGAGCTTCCGCGCACGACGGCGCCGGGCTCGCGCCTCGGGGCGTTGAACGACGAGGCGATCGCCGCGCTCGAGCGCCGCGAGTTCGACCGCGCCATCGAGCTGTTCGAGCAGTGCCACGCCGGAGCGCCCGCGGAGAAGGTCTTCCGCGGAAACCTGGCCGAGGCGCTGGTGCGGCGCGCGCTCGACTTGCACGACCGCCTGCGGCCCTGCGAGCGCTGCGTGGAGGACCTCGCGCGCGCGGTCGAGCTCGTTCCCGAGCGCGAGGGACTCGCGCGCCTGCTCGAGCGCTGGCGCGCGGAGCTCGAGACTGAGCAGGAGTTCCTGCGCGATCGCTCGGTGCACTTCGAGCTCTCCTACGACGGCTGGCGCCAGAGCCTGCTCGACGCCGCGCCCGACGTGCTCGCCGAGCTCGAGCTGCACTGCGCGGATCTGTCCTTGGTGTTTGCGCTCTGGCCGGGCGAGAACGGCGCCCGGCGCATTCCGGTCGTGCTCTATCGCCGGGAGGAGTTCGCTCGCATCACGGGCCTCTCCGAGTGGGCCGGAGGCTCGTTCGACGGGACGATCCGCGTTCCGATCGCGGAAGGCCGCTCGCTCGATCCGGCGCTGTCCGCGCTGCTGCGCCACGAGCTCGTGCACGCCTTCGTGCGCGAGGCCTCGGGTGGCGACAAGGTGCCGGCGTGGCTGAACGAGGGGCTCGCCCAGTGGCTCGCCCGCGACCCCTCGGGGGAGCTCGCCGCCGCGCGGCGGCGCATGGCGGGCCGTGCGCTGGTGCCGCTGGAGAAGCTCGAGCGGCCCTTCGCGGCGCTTCCCGAGCCCGAGATTCCGTTCGCCTACGCGCAGTCGCTGCTCTTCACGGCCTTCCTCGAGCGCCAGTATGGGCGCGAGAGCCTGCTGGCGATGGTGCGGGGAATCCGGGGGGGCGAGCGCGCGGCTAGCGCCTTCGAGAGCTGGACGCGCGTCCCGCTCGCGCTCGCCTTCGAGGACTTCGGCGCCGAGTCCGGTCGCTAGGCACGCGAAAAGAGGCGCGGGCAGCGCTGGCTCCCAACCAGCACCGCCCGCAGGTCTCTTCGGGGCTCAGGATCCCCTCGGAGCATCGAGAAGCTCGACGACGCTCAGCTCCCGGACCCCCCTTGGTCCTGCAGCTGGAGCTCGTCGATGGCGAGTGCCGTGCGGTGCTCCGAGCGCAGGGTGACCCACATGAAGGTCACCTCCGCGAGCCAGAAGGCCCCGAGCGCTGCACTGCCGACTGCGAGCCACGTCCACATAGCGCAAACCCCTCTTCCCAAGGCAGGAGGCCGGAACATATGCCCCCTTAGAGGGTTTGTTCGGCCCGGTTCGAGGCGCTCTTGTCCGAAAAGTCGAAACTCTTGTTGCGAACTTGAAAACGGGCGTGGTCAGCCGACCGTGGCGCGATTCAACCACCAAAAGCCCCCGTTCAGCAGGGCCGCGAAGCTGACCCACAGGCCGTAGGGGAGCAGCAGCCAGGCCGCGGCCCGATCGTGGCGATGGAAGCGCCGGGCGAGCAGCAGGATCACTACGTCGAGGGCGAGGATCTCGGCCAAGGCCAGATCTGGGCGGTGGATACCAAAGAAAAGGTAGCTCCAGAGGAAGTTGAGGATCCAGTGGAGTCCGAAGAGCAGGCCCGCGGCGGGGTCCCGTCGCAGGGCGCCGCGGCGCAGCACGCGCCACAGGCTGACCCCGATCAGCACGTAGAGCGTGGTCCAGACCGGGCCGAAGAGCCAGTTGGGCGGGGCAAACGAGGGACGGACGAGTCCCATATACCAGCTATCGACCCTCCAAAATAGTCCTGCTGTGGCCCCAGCGAGCGAGAGGAGGATGCAGCCGGCGAGCCACAGGCCCGAGCGCGCGGGGGAGGGGTCATTCTCGGACACGTTCGTCGCTTGGACCTCGGACATGGCAGCGCTGCCTACGCCGGCCGGTGGCGGGCGGATGCCGGGTGCCCATGCGGTCGAAAACAACGAACGACCCCGCGACCAAGGGCCTCGCCGAGCGACAGGTCGGGCATGGCGGTCATGGCGACAGGGGCGGTTTCGAGGGCGGTCGAGGATTCTGACTCCACACGCGCAAGGCACTGCCTCGCGCGCCAGGGGGCGGAGGGTGGGAGCTGCGCGGGGACGTCTCTGGGGCGCGAAGCGGGTTGCGAGACGGGGCGCGACGCGGGTTCTGACATGGGACGAGCCGCGGGCGCGCTGCTCCGGGAGCGTTCGGGCGCGGCTCTCGCGGGAAGCGACGCGGGGCCGGCCGACGCACAGTCCCCGGGCGCTGCGGCGCTGCGTGTTCTGCGGGCGCTGCGCTCGCGTCGTGCGCGCCGCAGGGCCCGCGTGCTCGGCCCCGAGGCGCTGGAGGTCGAGGACCTGTTCAGCCTGCTGGGCTTGGAGGCAGCCGTGCGACCGGGTTGGGACGGGGGACTGGCGTCGCTCGTGCGGCTCGCGCCGGACGAGCTGGGCGAGCGCCTGCAGGCTCGGACCCCGCAGGCATGGCGGCTGGCGGCGGCTTTCGAGCTCGGGCGGCGCGCGGCCGCGGAGCGTTCGCTCGAGCGGCCGCTGGTGCGCGGGCCCGCGGACGTGCAGCGCTTGCTCGCCGAGGTCGTGCGCGGCGAGGAGCGCGAGCAGTTCCACGTGCTCCTGCTCGACGGCAAGCACCGCCTCAAGGCCCGCCACACGGTGTCGATCGGAAGCCTGTCGACCTCGATCGTGCACCCGCGCGAGGTCTTCCGGCCGGCCGTTCGGGCTGCTGCGGCGGCGGTGCTGTGTGCTCACAACCACCCGAGCGGAGACCCCGAGCCCAGCCCCGAGGATGTGGCCGTCACCCAGCGGCTGGATCAGGCCGGCAAGCTGCTCGGCATTCCGCTGCTCGACCACGTGGTGCTCGGCGACGGGCAGTGGGTCTCCATGCGCCAGAGGCTGGCGCTCGCATGAAGGATCCGCTCAGCCGCGGCGCCAGGCCGCATGGAGCGCGATCGCCGCAGAGGCTTCGGCCGCCGTCTCGACTCGCAGGACGTGGGGGACGAGGGCCGCCGCGGGAACTCCCGCGCTCCGGAAGAGCTCCTCCTCGGCGGGGCTCCAGCCGCCCTCGGGGCCGATCCACAGGCGCAGGGGTGCGGAGCGCGTGCCCGCGCTGCGCTCGGTCAGGAGCGCAGCCAGCGGCGTCGTCGCCCGGGGATCGAGCCAGAACTGGGCGCTCGCGGGGTGCGACCGCAGGTGCAGGGCGAGGTCCGCGGGCCCCGACAACTCCGGGAGCCACAGGCGGCGGCACTGCTTGCACTGCTCGCGCGCCAGCCGCCCCCAGCGCTCGAGGCGCTCACCGACCTGCTCACGGGCGAAGCCTTGGGTCCGCTCCGCGCCCAGCAGCACGACGGAGGCGACGCCGAGCTGGACTAGCCGCTCGACGAGCTCGTCGGCGCGGGCGCCCTTGGGCGGTGCCACGGCAACCTCCAGCCACGGCAGGCCCGAGCCCGGGGCGCCCGGCTCGGGCTCGGTCGCGAGCTCTCCTTGCAGCCGCCAGAGCGCTTCCCCGCGTCGGACGTCGGCCAGCTCGAGGTCGTAGGCCGTACCTCGACCATCGAGCGCGACCACGCGGGAGCCGGGCTCGAGGCGCAGGACCTTGAGCGCGTGGCGTTCGTCGTCGGGGAGCAAGCGGGGCGCGCCGTCTCGGGCCGCCGGGTCGAGGAAGAACCAGCGCTCGCCGCCCTCGTGCCGCTCCCGTGCCATCGCGGTCGGATTGTCGAGCCCCGACCGCCTCCCGGCAAGGCGCTCGACCTTCACCGGATCGGTTTCGCCCGCTATCCTCCGCCCCGCGCAGAGCGAAGTCGCACGCTGGGCGAGTTACCCCCGCTGCCGGGCACGGTAGGCCGGTCGCAAGCCCTCGCGGACGGCTCCTCTGCGGACGCTTCTCCCGAGGTTCTCTCGGCACCGTCGACCTGCTTGGGGGTTGTGCGGGGCCGACACCCTCGCCTCCCGCCCCTCGGCGCACGGTCCCGGCCTCCGCGGAGCGTGCACCCCGACCTCCCCGAACCGCCCCTAGAGAGACTCGCGCGCCATGCAACCTCGCTACTCCTTGCGCTTCGAGAACGGCGAGCGGCAAGGCGAGACCCTCCCGATCAGCGGCAGCTCGTTCACCATCGGTCGGCGGCCGGGCAACAGCGCCCAGGTCTCCGACGCGTCCGTGTCGGGTCGCCATGCCGAGTTCGTGGTCCAGCCCGACGGCGTGCTCGTGCGCGACCTTGGCTCGACCAACGGCACCAAGGTCGGCTCCGAGCGCATCCAAGAGCACAAGCTCGTGCACGGCGACGTGGTCGTGCTCGGCAGCGTCAAGCTCACCCTGCTCGACCTCGAGCGCGGTGGCGCTTCCGCGGCCTCGGGCGGCGGCGACTCCGACGAGCTCGAGCTCGAGTTCGACGAGCCCGTGCGCCCTGCGAGCACCCCGCCGCCGGCGCGCGAGGTGCCCCGCGCCGAACCTGCCTTCGCTCCTGCTCCGGCTGCGGCCGCTCCGAGCCCCGTCATGGAGCCGAGCACGGCCTCGGGCGATCAGGTGCGGACGATCAGCGCCGACAAGGTCGCGGCCTCCGGCAAGCGCTCGGCTCTCGGCCTCCTCGCGTTGCTCGCGGTCGTGGTCGGCGGTGGCGGGGCGGCGTGGTACTTCCTCCAGCCCGCGGCCGAAGGCGAGACCCGCACCGTGCGCGCGGTCGAGGCCGTGGCGGGCAACTTGCTCGAGCGCGGCTTCTCGTTCGAAGGCGAGGGCGCCGAGTGGGAAGCCGACCCGGCTGGCCCCGAGGCCTTCGGAGTCGAGCGCGGCTCGCGCTACAGCGGCGAGGCGGGCCTCGGAGTGTTCGTCGACGCGGAGCAGTGGGCGCTGGCGCGCTCGAGCGCAGTGAAGGGCAGCGGCATGCGCGTGCTCACGCTCGGCGGCATGGCCCGCGTGCGCGACAGTGCGCGCGCGCGCGTCGGTCTCGAACTGTCGAGCTCCACCGGCGCCTCGGCCACCACGATTGCCTTTGGGCCGACGCTCGAGGCGAGCGGCGAGTTCACGCGCTTCGAGTTCCGCGCCACGGTTCCCGGCGCCTTCGACACGGTGAAGGCCGTGCTGCTCGCGGAGTCGACGGCGGCGAGCGGCGGCGCGGTGGACTTCGATGACGTGGCCCTCGTCGTGGGCGGCGACGCGCAACTCACGGCCATCGACGAGTTCCAGTTCGTGCAGCACGGCTCGACCGCGGCTGCGCTGTTCAAGATCGATCGCACGCTGTTCTCCGACTTCCACGTGCGCGCGGACGGCGGCGGACTCGGAGCGCGCGACACGACGACCGTCACCAAGGGCGACACCGGCTTCGCGCTCGCGCTCGCGGGCTCGGGACGTCGCACGCTCTCGCTGCGCATGGACGAGCCGTTGCTCAAGGGCGGGCTCGCGACCACGGGCAGCGGTGGCTATCGAGCGCACGCCACCGAGTTCACGCGCGAGGGCGTGACGGCGGTGATCGCCGGCAGCGGCAAGGACCAAGTGCGGCTCGCGTTCGACGCGCCGCTCACGCTGCGCGGACGTCCCGAGGAGAGTGGCATGCGCCTCGAGGGCGAGCTCGCCGGCGCGACGCTGCGCCTGCAGACCTCCTTCCTCACCGAGCGCGACGAGGCGGCCAAGCTGGCGCGCGCGGCGCGGGAGGCCGAGCAGAAGGGCGAGCTCGGGCTCGCGGCGAAGAGCTGGCTCGCGCTGCGCGACGACTATCCGTTCGATGCCAAGGTGCTCGAGGAGGCGGATGCGGCGCGCACGCGCATCGCCGAGGGCGGGCTCGCGGAGCTGCGGCGCCTGCGCGGCGAGGTGGAGCGCGCGCGCTTCTTCCGGCTCGGCGAGCTCTATCGCCAGTGCCGGCGCGACGCGCTCGCGGTCGCCGCGCGCTACGCGGGCAGCGAGATCGAGAACTACGCGCGCCTGCTCGCGCTCGAGATTGCCAAGGACTCGGGTGCGCTCGAGGCGGAGCTCGCCCGCACGGAGCGCGCGCGGCTCGAGGGCATCGCGGGCGCGCTCGAGGTGGGCGCGAGCCCCAAGCTCGCGCAGCGCGTGCGCGACTACCTGCAGGGCATGGCCGGTGCGACGGCGCCGCGCGAGGAGAAGTAGCACATGGCTCGCACGGTCACCGGCATCGACATCGGCTCGCGCACGAACAAGTTCGTCCGCGGCCAGTACAAGGGCAACACCTTCGCGCTGGCGCGCTTCGGCGTCGTCGCGCACGGCGAGTCGGAAGTCGCGGACGCCTGGGGCGCCGGAGCCGCTCCGTTCAAGCTCGGCGAGTCGCGCATCGGCCTCACCGGCCGCGACGTCAACATTCGCTACACGCGCGTGCCGCGCGTGCCCGACTGGCAGCTGCGCAAGCTGATGCGCTTTGAGGTCGAGGAAGTCGGCGACACGTCGGGCGCGACGGTCGCGAGCGACTTCAACCTGCTGCCGGCGCTGCCGGAGATCGAGGACGAGGACGTCGTGCTGCTCGCGCTCGCGCGCGAGAGCCTGCTCGAGGAGCACATGGCGGGCCTCGCGGGGCTCGGCGGCTCGATCGACGCCTTCAGCCCGTGCGCGCTCGCGCTCTACAACGCGTGGACGCACTTCGGGGTGATCGAGGACGAGACCGTGCTGCTCGCCAACATCGGGCACGACAACCTCGACGTGATCCTAGTGCGCGGCCCGGACCTCTTGTTCGCGCGCAACCTCACCGGCGGTTCGAAGCTCTTCGACGCCGCGATCGCCGAGCGCTTCGGCGTTTCGCCCGAGAAAGCCGAGCAGCTCAAGATCGAGCTCGCCACGCTCGAGCCCGGCGCGCGCTACCGCGACGCGAACCAGGAGAAGGCGAGCCGCGCGGCTGCCGCGGCCGGCGGACAGCTCCTGTCGCTGCTCCAGTCGACGGTGATGTTCTGCAAGAGCCAGGTGAAGGTCTCGAACCTGCGCGTCGACAAGGTGCTCCTGTGCGGCGGCGGCGCCGCGCTCGCGGGCCTGCCGCGCTACCTGTCGGCCGGCCTCGGCGTGCCGGTCGAGCTGTTCGACCCGTTCCGCACCGCGGACATGAGCGGGCTCCCGGCCGAGGACGCGGCCAAGCTCGAGGAGTACAAGCTCGAGGCGGTGGTCGCGCTCGGACTCGCCACGATGGCGTCGGATCCGGCGGCCTACTCGATCGAGATCCTGCCCGAGAAGGTCAAGCGTCGGCGCGAGTTCGCCGGCGGCACTGTGTGGGCGATCGCGGCGGCCGTGCTCGCGGCCGGCTTCCTCGGCCTGCAGTACGCGCAGGCGTCCGGCGAGCTCTCGAAGCTGCGCTCGGAAGTCGCCACGCTCGACGGCAAGCTGCGCCGCGCCAAGGAAGCGGACCGTCGCACGCGCGAGGTGAGCGCGGAGAACGCCGCGCTCGCGGTCGCCGCGGGCGAGCTGCACGGTCTCGCGGGCTCGGGCGAGCAGCTCGCGCGCGTGCTCGAGCAGCTCGAGTCGGACTTGCCCGACGGCTTCTGGATCGAGGGCCTGTCGACGGACTTCCGCGTGCACGAGGGCCTGCGCGTCGCGCGCGGCTCGGAGAAGCCTGTGATCAAGGTCGCCGGTCGCGCGCGCGAGGGTACGGAGTCGATCGCGGCGCTGCTCGACACCTACGTGGGCAAGCTGCGCGCGCGCTTCCCCGCGGCGGAGATCGTCTACGCGCCGAGTCCCTCGGGCGAGAAGTTCACGCTCGACCTCACGTTGCACGCGCCCGCGCGCGCGAGCGGAAACGAAAGCGAGGCCGCGAAGTAGCGCCATGGACCTCTCCAACTACTGGCAGGAAAACAAGCGCTTCCTCGTGTCGGTCGGCATCGGGGTGGTGGCCTTCATCGGAGGCTGGATGGCGATCGACGGCTACGTCGGCGCCGAGTTGCGCGCCCAGCGCGCGCGCAAGTCGCGCGTCGAGGGTGAGCTGCGGGCGCCGCTCTTCACCGCTCAGGATCTCGAGCGCGCCAGCGCCGAGAACGAGGCGCTCCGCAAGGCCTGCGACGAGCTGCGCAAGGACCTCGAGTTCGTGCCGCGCCCCGAGTTCCGCATGGACAAGGGCACGACCGCCACGAGCCGCTACTTCACGGCCCTCGAGCGCACGCGCGAGGACCTCAAGCGTCGCGCGGGTCGCGCCGGGCTCGCGCTGCCGCCCGACATCGGCATGCCCGCGGTCGCTCCGACCAAGGAGGCCGCGCTCGCCCGCTACCTCGAGGCGCTCGATGCGATCGAGCAGGTCGTCACGGCGGCGATCGCGTCGGGCTGCCAGCGCATCGACAAGCTCGCGGTGCGCCTCGACCCGGCGCTGCTCTCAGGCAAGCCCATCGCGGGCGTCGAGCGCACGAGCGTCGAGATCCAGCTCACCGGGGCTGCGCTGCCGCTCGCCCGTCTCGCGTGCGCGCTGCAGGACCGCTCCGTCGGTCGCGTGCTGCCCGTCGAGCGCGCCGACTTCGCGCCGTCGCGCACGCGCGGCAGCGACGAGGTGCGGCTCGAGCTCGTGCTGCTCCTGCCGCATCTCGGCTCGCTCGGCCTGCCCGCGTCCGCGGAGGTGACCCAATGAACCTGCGCAAGGAACACGTCGTCCTCGCCAGCACGCTGGTCGTGCTCGGCGCGCTGTACTTCACCGGTGGCAGCGCGCCCGTCGCGTCGCGCGGCGGCTCCAAGGGAGGTTCTGCCCCGGAGCTCGAGCGCCACGCCGTGCCCGACACGGCCCTGTCGCTGCCCGCTGCGCGCGCCCTCGCGCAGCTCGACCGCGACATCTTCGCGCCGCCGCGCGACACGCGCCCGCTGCCGCCGCTCGAGCTCGAGGAGCCGCCGCTCTTCGCGCTCTCCGCGCTGCGCCCGCCGTGCGTGCCGGCGCTCGACAGCAAGTTGTTCGGTCGCGCGCTGCGCACGGAGCTCGCTCCGCGTTCGGTGCCGGGCCTGTTCGCGAGCGCGGACGATGCGGACGCGGGCGACAGCTTCGAGGCGATCGAGGGCGGTGTCGCGCCCGACATGGCCGAGGCTCCGGATGTCCCCGCCAGCTCGCTCACGCCCGACCAGCGTGCAGCGCTCGTCGCGGGCTACAAGCGCCTGCACGACTGGATCCGTCTCGACGACGGCGAACCGCTGTTCGGCCAGATTCGCAACGCGGATCGCTACGGCCTGCGCTCGCGCTCCCAGGAGGATGTGCTGTTCGTCGAGGTGAAGCCCGAGACCGGCGCCGAGCGCTTCCCGGGCCAGAAGCCCGCGCCGTACAAGCGCGCACGTGTCACCGAGTTCGGCTTCGCGGACACGCCTTCGAACCGCATCCAGCTGCGTCGCCGCGACTTTGCCGGCGACATCGGTCCGAGCCAGTACGCGAGCCTGCTCGCGTTCGCGGATGAGTGCGTCGCCCAGCGGCTCGCTGCGCGCGAGGCGCTCTCCGTCGCGGAGGAGATGTACGCTCGCGCGGCTCTCGTCGACGCGCAGGATCCCACTCCGCAGCTCGGTCTCGCGCGCTGCTACGAGGCGGGTTTCCAGCTCGAGAAGGCCTACGAGGTCTACCAGCGCCTGCTCGCGACCTACGCGCACCGGCCCGAAGTGCACGTCGGCATCGGCGAGCTCGAGGCGCGCCTGCGACTCTTCGAGAGCGCGGAGTCCCACCTGCGCGAGGCGGAGCGCACCGGCCGCACGCAGTGGCGCGTGCAGCTCGCGCTCGGCCGCTTCCTGTTCGAGCGCGGTCGCTTCGCGGACGCGCTTGCGCACTTGCGCGAGGCCTACAAGTTCGAGCCCAGCGAGCCCGCGGCCGCACCGACGCGCGCGCGCATTCGCACCGCCCTCGGCCGAGCCCTGCTCGCCACGGGAGCGTACGACGAGGCGCTCTCGGTGTTCGAGAAGGCGCAGCAGGCCGATGCCGGCGATCCCGACGCCTTCGCCGGTCGCCTGTCCGCGCTGCGCATGGGAGCCAAGGGCAGCGCACCGACGGGCTCGCCCTCGGGCGCGAGCTTCGAGCTCTCGCTCGCCCGCGCGCTCGCCGACCTCGACGCCGGCAACTACGCCGCCGCGCGCGACGGTCTCGCGCTCGCGGCGTCCAGCGATCCGCTGCGCGCTCCCGAGGCGTGGCGTGCGCTGTCGTGGCTGGCGGAGTCCACCGGCTATCCCGAGGAGGCCGCGCGCTGGATCGAGACCGCCCTCGAGGGCGATCCGGCCGACACGTGGTCGCTCTACCAGCAGGGTCGCCTGCTCGCGGGCCGCGACGACGTGCAGGGCGCGCGCGAGGCGCTCGTGCGCGCGCTCGATCGCGAGATCGACTTCGTCGACGCGCTCGTCGCGCTCGGCCACCTCGCGTACCGCACCGGCGACCACGCCGCGGCGGAGCGCTACCTCGAGCGCGCGCTCTCGATCGAGCCGCGCCGTCCGGAGGTGCTCGCGCTGCGCGGGCTCAACTTCATTCGGCAGGGCGACTACGCGCTCGCGCGCGAGAGCTTCGACGCCGCGCTCGGCCTCGAGCCGCTGCAGCCGCTCGCGCGCGTCGGACAGGCGTGGACGACCTACCGCGGCGGCGACGCCGAGAAGGCGCGCACGCAGTTCGCCGAGCTCAACGACGTGCGGCGCGCGCTGCCCGAGAGCGATCCGTTCCGTGTCTACGCGATGGGGCAGATGGCCCGCATCGAGGAGCACACTTCGAAGGTCGTGTGGAGCGACTCGTTCGAGCGCCTGCAGCTCAAGAACGACTGGGACGTCGAGGAGGCGGCGGGCCCCGTGGTCTCGCTGGTCGACGGCTCGGCGCGCATCGAGGGCACGTTCGCCGCGAACGGCTCGGCGCGGCTCTATCGCGCCTACGCGGCCGCGGAGTTCGTCGCGGTCGAGCTCTCTCTGACGGTGCCCTCCGACAGCAACGCGAAGGTCGGCCTGTTCGTCTCCAAGGAGCGGCGCGTCGGCTCGGGGCAGTCGCAGGTGCAGTCGAAGTTCGGCATCGCGCGCCGTCGCGATGGCGGGCTCGTGGTACTCCTGATGGACGCCGCCACCGCCGAGGAAGCGTGGCAGGACATTCCCGCCGTCGGCGGCAAGTCGTGGTGGCCGGTCGACAAGCCCGTGCGCGTGCGCATCGAGCGCGTCGGCGAGGGCAACGACGCCACTGGTCGCATCTCGATCGACGGCATCGCCGTGCGCGAGGGCTTCAAGCTGCCGCGGCTCGCGGCGTCCACGCAGGACGTGCGCGTCGGCGTGTTCGTCGAGGGCCAGAGCGGTCTCAAGGGACGCGCGATCGTCGACGACGTCGAGGTCACGCGGCGGATTCGCAAGTGAGGCGCGCGGCTGCGCGGGAGGAAGCGATGTCGAGGAACCAGGCAGTGCACGCGCGCTCGAGCGGCTTCACGCTGATCGAGATGCTCGCCGTGATCGTGATCATCGGCATCCTCGCGGCGTTCCTCGTGCCGCGCCTCGCGGAGGTCGTGCGCGCGGTCGACGTGTCCGTCACGAAGGTGACGGCGCAGAAGATCGGTGCCGCGCTCGCCGAGCTGTCCGACGACACGGGCGACTTCGCCCCGTCGAACCTGCCCGCGGACCTCGGGCTGCCGCCCAACGACACCAACCGCGGCGCGGAGGCACTGCAGGTCGCACTGATGGCCGAGGGCAAGCCTGGCTTCGGCGTGCTCGAGGAGCACCTCTCGAACACCGACGAGGATTCCTTCGGCAAGCGCCCGCCCGGCTTCAACGTGACCACGGCCTTCGAGCTGTGCGACCAGTGGGGCAATCCGTTCGCGTACTTCCACTGGCGCGACTACGGGCGCGAGGACACGTACGTGACGCTCAGTCCCGAGACCGGCGAGCGCATCGACAGCATCGCGCGAGCTCTCAAGGACGACGCCACGCAGCGCTACCACCAGCCGCGCGGCTTCCAGCTCATCTCGGCCGGCCTCGATGGCGAGTTCGGCACCGAGGACGACGTGCCGGGCTTCCAGGCGCGCAAGGACTAGGGCGCGAGCGATGGGAACGAGCACGAGTGGGCGTGGTGCGAGCAAGCGCGGCCTCCGGGCGGCGCGGCGCGGCATGACGCTGCTCGAGCTCCTGCTGGTGATGGGCCTGATCGGCGTGCTGCTCGGCGCCGGCGTGGGCCTGGTCGCGTCGGTCGACGTCGGCCATCGCGCGGCGAAGGGCCTCGTGCAGAGCGTGATCCGCTCGGCGCGCAACTCGGCCGTGGCGCGCGGCGCGCCGGCGCGCGTCGTGATCGATCGCGAGCAGCGCACGATCCGCGCGGACGCGTTCGAGGTCGTCGGCACGTGGCACTTCGAGGGCGGGACGGAGGTCGTGCGCGGCGCCTTCGAGATCGACGGCACCAACCAAGGCGCAGGGATCGTCGACGACGGCTTCACGGGCCGCGCGCTCGCGTTCCAGCCGGGCAGCCGCGGCCGCGCGGAGATTCCCGTTCATCTCTACTCCGCCTACGACCTGACCGAGGGCTTCCGGCTCGAGTTCGCGCTGCGCCTCGACGGCCAGTCCGGCGGGCGCGTGCTGCGCATCGGCGAGAGCGTCGGCGTCGACGTGAGTGCCGCGGGCGCGATGCGCGTATGGCTCGTCCCGCGCGCGCAGGACAGCACCGGGGGCGAGCTCAAGGGCGGCAAGGCGACGCTCGAGGCGGCCGCGGGCACGTTCCCGCCGGGCCGCTGGCGGCGCGTGTCCTTCCACTACGATCGCCGCGGGCTCGCGCTCGAGGTCGACGGCGTGCGCATCGAGCCGCCGAAGGACTTCGAGCCGGAGACGGGCCCCGTCTGGCGCATCGATGGGCCGCTGGTGATCGGTGATGCGCAGGGCGGATTCACGGGCTCGATCGACGCGCTCGTGCTGTCCGCGATCGGCGCGAGCGAGAGCGCGAAGCTCCCCGATGGCGTGGAGTTCTCGACGTCGGCTCCGGCGCAGATCGTGTTCGATGGTGGCGGAAACCTCGATCGCTCCCTGCACCGCGAGCCCGTGCGCTTCGCGCTCGAGCAGGTCGAAGGTCGCAGCTACGGAATCGTCATCGGCCTCTACGGGACGGTGGAGTGATGCAGTTCCTGCGCGAACGACGGTCCGCAGCGCGGCGCGGCTTCGCGCTGGTGACGGTGTTGCTCGTGCTCATGGCGTTGCTCGTCCTGTGCGCACCGTTCCTGATGACGGCACGCAACGCTTCCCGCGCGGGCACGCAGCTCTCCGATCGCGCGCAGGCGCGGCTCGCGCTCGACGCGGCGGTGCGCCACGCGCGCGCCTCGCTCGGGGACTCGCACCCCGCGATCGACCTCACGCCCTACTGGGACGATGCCGAGGAGGTCACGCGCCTGCCCGAGCTCGAGCCGACGTTCTTCGACGCCGCCAACGACTTCGGTCTGATGTGGCGCGCCGAGGTCACGGACTTGGCGTCCAAGGCGGACCTCAACAGCGCTCCGCCGCAGCTCCTCGCGAACCTGCTCGGTTCGTCGAGCCGCCTCGTCGAGCCCATGAAGGAAGGCGACACCGAGCTCTCGGTCTCGTCGACCGCGGGCTTCCCCGCGCAAGGCTTCGTGTGGATCGAGCGCGAGCTCGTGCGCTATGGCGAGGTCGAGGGCTCGAAGCTCAAGAAGCTCTCGCGCGGCATGATGGCGGCGAGCGGCGGCGATGGCGCGGCGGCCGAGGCCGGGCCGACGCCGGCCGTTCCGCACGCGATCGGGGCGCCGGTGATCGACCAGCGCGCCTTCGCGCCCGCGCTGTGGCGCGTGGCGACGCCGGATGCGGCGCTGCGCGAGCTCGATGCCCCGGAGCAGCTGCGCGACACTGCCCAGCTCGCGCTCGGCATCGCGACGCGCCCGCCGGATGACGCCGAGGAAGGCGTCGTCGAGTCGTACACGCAGGCGGTGGAAGCGTTCGTCGCTCCGCTCGCGGCGCACGGCACGACCTACGGATCGTTGCGCGCCGGCCACGCTTGGCAGAGGCCCGTGCGCGTCTACAACCCGATCATCGCGGGCCAGACCGGGATCCTGCGCGTCGACGAGCTGCGCTGGTTCGCCCCGGGCACGACGGTCGAGATCACCGACGGGACGAAGCGCGAGCTCGGCATCGTGCACGAGCTCGTCGACGGCGGCATTCGGTTGATGGAAACCGCGAAGAACGACTACTTCGCGTACCGTGCCGAAGTGCGTGCGCAGGTGCGGCGCGCGGTCAACGTCAACCTGGCGGAGCCCGAGCTGCTCGAGTCGCTGTTCTCGAACTTGCAGCTGCGCCAGAAGAACGAGCGCATCACGCGCGACGAGGCGCGCGCGCTGGCGGCGATCGTCGTCGAGTCGCGGCCCTTCGACGGGATGGAGGACTTCCTGCGACGTGTCGTGTTGCCGGCCGCGGGGCTCGAGAAGCTTCCGGCGAGCGCGCGCGTCGTCCCGGGCGCGCTCGCGGGCGGTGGCGCCGTGATCGACGCCCTCGACGCCGAGGCGCTGCTGCGCAATGCGCTCAACGCCAACGACAGCTACCTGCTCTTCTCGACGCTGCCGTTCTGCTTCACGTCGCGCGACACGTACCAGCTCGACCTGCGCGCGGTCGTCAACGCGCAGAGCGGCGTCGAGCGCGTCGCGATGGTGCGCGAGCAGGTCGAGCTCGTCGTGCCGCAGCGCGAGCTGATGCAGGTTTGGTCGCGGCAAGAGGACTTCGACGACGCGTTCCGGCTCGACCGTGACGCGCCGTTCTGGGCCACGGGTCCCAACTCGCTGCAGCGCTGGGACAACGGCGCGACGCCGCCTTCCAACTTCGTGCCGCACTTCGGCACGCTCGGGGGCCAGCCGTTCCTGTCGACGACCCCGACGGTGCAGGGAACGAGCGGCGGAAGCCAGGAAGCGCCGGTGCCCCAGCACGTGTTCGCCTCGCGCGAGGACACGGGCTGGGCGCAGCTCTGGACCGCGCGCGAGCCGGACGCGATCGCGGGGCTCACCAACCGCTTCGTCACGCACTTCGACCACGAGACGTCGGACCCGGAAGGCCGCTCGGTGGCGTCCGAGCCGCTGCAGCGCTCGACGGCCGAGCTCAACTGGACGAGCGCGCAGAGCCCGCTCCTGCGCGCGTTCCACTCGCAGATGTGGCTCAAGCCGCGCGCGCTCACGCCGTCGACGGTGCTCGATGTCGGACGCTCGTCGCTCGAGACCGACCGCGTGCAGATGTTCGTCGATGGCGCGGACCTCGTGGTGCGCGTGTTCGACGGCGCTGGCGATCATCCGGGCACCGTTGGGTACACCGAGGCTGGCGAGGCGCGCTTCGCGCTCGCGCCCGATCGCGGTCCGGGCCTGCAGGCCGGGACGTGGTCGCACGTGGCGCTCGACGTGCGCGGCAATCGCCCGAGCCAGATCTCCATGCTCGTCGACGGTCGCGCGTTCGGCGTGCGCTATCCGGGACTGACGCGCCTCGCGGCCAGCCTGTCGCAGTCGAGCACGCAAATCGCGGTCGAGAGCCTCGAGGGCTTCCCGGACCCGTGCGTCGTGCGCATCGGCGACGAGCTGATCGAGTGCACGCGTGGCACGGGCAACTCGCTCAACGCGGCGCCGGTGCTGACGGGCGTGAACGCAGGCTTCGGCGGCCGCCTCGCGCGCGTGCCGTACATCGGCGGCGAGCTCGGCGTTCCGTCGACCACGAACGTGGACATGGACCACCCGGCCGGAGCGCCGGTCGAGCTCTACGGCTACACGTCGATGCTCGCGTCGAACGTGCCCTCGGGCGCTGCGCGACTGCCGGGCAACATCGGCGCGTGGACGATCGGACGCGCGACGGGCGTGGTCGGCGGCCAGAGCTCGCTGGGCGATCCGATCATCCTGAGCGGCATCCTCGCGCCGCTCGGCTACGGCATCGAGGGCAGCAGCTCGGTGACGGGCATCAAGCTCGCGGCCTGCGACCAGGGCCAGACGGTGCAGGACGTGATGTCGGCCTTCAGCCAGCAGGGTGGCTACGCACTGCTCGTGCAGGTCACGCCTGGCGCCGTGAACTACCAGCCCAACGGCCAGCCTGCGCAGAACTCGTCGCAGAACGTCACGGTCAACAACACGCCGATCTTCGGCTTCGAGATCGTGCGCTACTCGGGCTGGTCGGGAGACACGCTCAACATCGCCGCGCGCGCCGCACTCCCCACGGGTGATCCGCAGCAGTCTGCACACGCCTTCGTCGTCAACTGGGACCCGAACTGGCAGGACCAGCAGGCGGGCGTGCCGATCGCGAACATCCTGTATTGGCAGACGTTCGTCGTGCCGATCTCGATTCCCGCGCCGGGCGCGAACTCGCTGACGGGCTTCCTGCAGCCGGTGGCGAATGCCGGCTCCGAGTTCGCGCAGATCACGGAGCTCACCACGGCCGAGCTCACCGAGTGGGTGCGGTACGACACGATCACGCCGGACGGCCACCTCGTGCGCAATGAGCGCACGGCGCTGATCGACCTGCGCGCCACGCTGACGCTCAACAACGATGGACGCACCGTGCAGGGCGGCATCCCCGGTGGCGGCGGTGGAGGAGGAGGCGGCGGCGGTGCTCCGTCCTTCCTCGTGTCCGCTTCGCAGCCGCAACCTGCGTCGCAGGGCAGCTCCTCCGGCGCGTCCCTCTGGCAGGCGTGGTGGGGCACCAACGAGGACACCAACTTGCCGCTGACTCGGGCGGCGCGCTCGGTGTTCCAGTTCCGCGGCGTGTGCGGGACGCACAGCCACGATCACGCCGCGGGTGTCGAGATCCTGCCGGTCTGGCGCGTGCAACGCGCGGGCGCCGAGGGCGGTGAGCCGGGGCGCTTCGACTCCGTGTTCCTGATGGACCAGTCCGCGAACTCGCTCGGCTGGCCGGTGCGCGTGCATCGCACCTATCGGCCCGCGGATCGCACCGTGGCCACTTGGACCTTCGACGCGGCCAATCCGATGGTGCCCACGGCCGATCAGGTCGGCACCGCCCCCGAAGACGCGCTGATCCTCGCGCGCAACGCGGTGATGGTCGCGCTCGACTCGCAGGCGCAGGCGCCCGTGCCGATGACGGTGCAGTCGGGCACTTCGACTCCGAACTACGAGTCGCGCACCATGGCGCGCGTGATCAAGCACCCCAGCGGCGAGCGGCCGCGCGAGGTCGATCGCGTCGTGGTCGGGCGCGACCTGCGCGGCGGCGCCGCGGCGGACATGATCGTGGACGAGGTCGTGTTCCACACCACGAGCTTCGGCGACGGCGACAACTCGCCGGCGCAGGGTGGGCAGCTCGTCCTCAATCAGGATCTCTCGGAAGGTGGGCTGCAGTTCACGGTGCGCCCGCAGGGCCTGCGCATCGCGGCGGGCAACTGGAACCAGAACACGAACTGGCTCGAGGGCTTGCCGCCGGACGCTGGCCTGCTGCAGCTCGGCGAGGAAATCGTGTGCTACACGTCCTACGACGCGACGAGCGGCACGGTCAACGTCACGTCGGGCGGGCGCGGGCTGCTCGGCACGCAGGACCAGACGCACGAGATCGGCGCGACCGCGAGCTACCTCGAGCACATGGTCGTGAGCATCCTCACGGCCAACATCGGCGCCGGTGATGCCACGCTGCCGCTCGTCGACGTCGCGGGCTTCCCGCCGAGCGGCACCGTGCTCGTGGGCACGGAGCTCGTGCACTACACGCGCATCGCGGGCTCGGGCCTCGACATGCCGCGCCGCTCGAGCGAGCCGGGCGCGAAGAACGGCCAGGGCGACGGCATGTTCCGCGGTCGCTTCGGCACGGTTCCGACCGGGCACAGCGCGGGCACGCCCGTGATCCTGTTCCCGTTCCGCTACCACGATCGCTGGACCGAGAAGGCCGACGCGCCGGAGCTCGGCTACTTCGGTCTCGCGCTCGACCAGCCCAACGCCTACTGGCGCACGAGCTTCTTCGCGGCCGAGGAGCCCGGCAGCGGACAGGTGAAGATCGAGGTGCTGCAGCGCCTCTCGAGCCGCGGCCAGCCGCTGCCGCCGTGGGATGGGGAGCCGGGCGTCACGCGCGGACTCAAGCTCCTGCGCGAAGGCATGCCGCGCGGCGAGGGCCATCCGATTCGCGCGCAGGCCGATCTCATCGAGTGGCGCGTGCACGCGCGCTACCTCAACGGCGCCTTTGACGAGCAGGGCGGACTCGCGCACGGCTGGAAGCAGTCGCCGCGCCTGCGCACCTTCGGTGCGGAGTCCACCGCCCCGAGCCTCGTGCTGCGGAGGGTCGACGAATGAGCCCGCGCTTCCATCGCGCCGCGCGCTCGCGCCGCGGACTGACGCTGGTCGAGCTCGTGCTCTCGGCCGGCTTGCTCGCGATCCTGCTCGCCGCGGTGTTCCAGCTCGTGCGCCAGTTCATGGGCGTGTGGGAGAAGAGCGAAGTGCGCCGCATGCAGGTCGAGGAAGCGACCGGCGTGTCCGAGCTGCTCGCCGCGGACTTGGTCGCGCTCGAGCCCGGCCCGCGCGGCGACCTCCTCGCGGAGTGGGTGTTCTTCGACCACGACCTCAATGGCACCGCGGAGACCAAGTGGCCGCGCGTGCGCATGGTGCGCCACGCCTCGCCGGCCGAGCTCGCGCGCCTGCAGGCCGGCGAGCAGGCCGACGCGCGCCTCGCGGGCGAGGGCCTGATCGAGGTCGTGTGGGCCGTGCTGCCGACCCAGCCCGGGACGCGCGACGAGGGGCGGCGCGCGATCGGCACGCTGTGGCGCGGCGAGCGCGTCTTCGGGCCCGCGCGCGGCGCGGACGTGCCGGTGTTCTCCGAGGAGTACCTCAGCCGCGGCGGAGTGCCGCGCCCCGGATCGACCCAGGAAGTGACGGGCGGCGTACTCTGGCTCGGCATGCAGTTCGCAACGCAGGCCACGATTCTCCGCGACGGCTGGCGCGTGGGGCGCGAGGCCGGGGACGCGGTCGCGTCGTGGGATGCGTGGAATCGCAAGCGCCCGGTCGCCGAGCGTCACGTCTGGAACGATACGAGCGACTTCCTGCCCAAGGTGTCCGATGCGCCGCTCCTGCCGCGTCGCGTGCGCCTCGAGCTCGAGCTCGAGCAGGCCTCGGACCTCAAGCGCCGCACGCGGCTGTCGGCCTTCATCAACCAGCAGGACGGCTCGTTCGAGGTCGACGATCCCGCGCGCCTGCCGGCCGTCGGCGGCCACGTGCTCATCGACGCCGAATGGATGCTCGTGACGAGCGTCAGCGGGCGCTGGGTCTCGGTGAAGCGTGGGGCCCGCGGCACGGCTCCCGCGGCTCACGACAACGGCGCGCTGGTGCACTTCGGTCGCACCATGCTGCGCGAGGTTCCGATCGCCACGCACCGGGAGGACTGGGACCTGTGAGGCGCTCCCTTCGCACGCGCCGCACGAGCGGCTTCACGATCCTCGAGGTGCTCGTCGCCATGGGCATCCTGCTCGTCGGCATGAGCGCGATCCTCGGGCTGCTCTCCTTCGGAGCCTCGATGACGCGCAACGCCGCGCTGAAGAGCGCGGGCGCGAGCGCGGTCGAGGCCGTCGTCGCGGATCTCGAGGAGAGCTTCTTCCCGCTCGTGCGCGACGAAGTCACCGGCGAGGTGCGCGTCGGTGCGCCCGTGCCGATCGAGAACCGACCCGTGCCCGGCCACGAGGGCCTGCACTACTGGGCGCGCGGCAGCGGCGATCCGCGCGACCGCGTCACGCCCGGCGGGCCGCTGCGCTGGCGCGTCGAGGTCGAGATCCGCTGGACCACCGCCGGTCGCGTCAAGACGCGCACCTTCACGACCCTGCTGTTGCGCCAAGTGCCCTTCGGGGAACGCCTGCGCCGCGAGCTGATCGAGGGCGCGAGCCCTGCGAGCGAGAACCAGAAGCCATGATGAACCTCCTCTTCCTGTCGCTCTTCCTGACCGCTCCCGCGCAGTCCGCGCTGCCCGCCGCCGAGAAGCCCGCGGCCGCGGCCGAGCTCACGATGCTGCGCCTGTACGACGGCGGGCTCCTGTGGGGCTCCATCGCGGGACACGACGCCCAGACCGTGCACGTGCAGCGGCTCGACAACGGCGGCTTCGTCAAGCTGCCGTGGACGCGGCTCGATCCCGCCCTGTCGGAAGAGCTGCTCGCCAAGTTCGGCTACGTCGATCGCTCCGGCGAGGAGGTCTTCGTCGAGGCGGACCGCCTGCTGCTCAACGACGGCACCGACGTCATCGGCCTGATCGTCAACCGCACGGGCACCGAGCTGTGGGTCAAGACGGCGCAGCGCACGTTCCCGGTGCCGGTGCGCTCGCTCTCCGGCGCGGCCACGCGCGTGCAGGCGCCGGCGCTCGACGTGTACACGCGCGAGGAGCTCTACCAGGCCGAGCTCGCGCGCGTCGATCTCGCGTCCGCCGCCGCGCTGTGGGACTTCGCCGTCTACTGCGAGCGCATCTACGACTTCGTGCACTGCGTCGAGCACCTCGACGCGCTCGCGAAGCTCGATCCGGGCTTCAAGCCCAGCGAAGTCACCAACGCGCTCGCGCGCAACCGCGGCAAGGCGCAGAACCAGGCCCAGCTCGAGGCGCTGCGCGAGATCGATCAGGACCGTGCGCGCGGCTACTTCGATCGCGCGCTCTCCAAGATCGAGGCTTTTGTCGCCGCCAACGGGACGAGCGGCTTCGCGCAGGACGCGCTCAAGAAGAAGGCCACCGTGGAGAAGGCGCGCGAGCAGAAGCTGCGCGAGCGCGCTTCGGACGCATGGCACGCGTGGGTCTCGCGCCTCATCTCCGCCAAGGCGCGCGAACCGCAGCTGACCCACGAGGCGGCCGTCGAGTGGCTCGAGGAAGGCCTCGAGAAGCCGCTCGTCGAGGCGGTCACCGCCGAGCTCGTGCGCTCGGTGTCGGCGACGGTCACGCCGGAGCAAGTCACGCGCTACTGGAAGGAGCGCGCCGGCGGCCGCTGGCGCCGCGCGAGCTACGGTCAGGGCACGTTCCTGCTCGGCGACGCCGAGGCGCGCAAGGGCCTCACGCCGGAGGACTCGAAGGCCGCCGCGACGAGCGAGACCGACAGCGCGCGCAGCGAGCTCGAGGAGCGCCTGCAGCGCTACCTCGCCGCGCAGGAGACCGTGCGCGCGGCGCGCGCTGCTTCCGCGGAAGGCGAGGAGAGCGAGACGGAGACCTTCTGGAAGGACTACGGCTCGACCAACCGCGCCCAATGGATGCTCGCGTACTTCGCCGAGCACTCCGGCGACTTCCAGCTGCGCGACCCGCAGTTCTCCAACTGCCCCGACTGCGGTGGCAGCGGACGGCGCGAGATCGTCAACGCCGTCGGACAGCAGAACCGCGCCAGTCAGGGTGGCGCGCAGGGCGGCGCCACGGGCGGCACGACGCAGATGGTCGAGTGCCCGGCCTGCCATGGCATCGGCGTGATCCGCCGCGTGAACTACCGCTGATGCGCGCGCCGCTGCTCCTCACGCTGCTGCTCGGCGCCTGCGCGGCCACGCGCAACCCCGAGCGTTCCAAGCTCCAGCCCGCGCCGGTCCCGGCGCCCGCTTCGGTGTCCGCCGAGCCGGCACCGAGCACCACGCCCGCGCCCGCCGCGACAGCGACGCCGCCGGTGCCCGCGCCGGTCGCTCCGGTCGAGGCCACCGTCGCCCCCGCGCGCGAGTCCGACTTCGAGCTCGGCCGCGTCGGCGACGAGCCGCTCACTTCGCGCGACTTCCTGCGCAAGCTCTGGATCGCCGACAACCGCCTCGCGCGCCGCGTCGTCGAGCAGCTCGTCTTCTCGCGCCTCACCCAGCTCGAGTCCACGCGCCTCGGCATCCGGCTCGTCGAGTCGGCCGTCGACGCCGAAGTCCTGCGCGCGATGGGGGAGCTCGAGCGCAAGCTCGTCGACCGCCAGTCGAAGCTCACCCTGCGCGAGCACATCGACCAGGTGATCGGCATCGAGCCCGAGCTGTACCTCGCCGACCTGCGCGACGAGGCCATCCTGCAGATGCTGGCCGAGCGCTGCGTGCGCGCCTGGGTGCTCGAGAACGACCGCTGCGACGTCCGGGTGACCGAGCTGCGCTCCCCCGAGGCCCTCGCGGCCGCCCAGGCCGATCTCAATGCCGGGAAGACCTTCGCCGAGGTCGCCAAGGCCCACGGCAGCGGCGATGACGAGGTCACCGGGACCACCGTCCTGCGCATCACGCGCGCCGAGTCCCAGGACCTCGCCCGGGCGGTGTTCGCCACGGCCGTGGGGACCGTGGGGGGGCCGCTGGAGCAGGGCGGGCGCTGGCTGCTGTTCGTCCCGGAGGCCCGCCACGAGGGTCGCGAGGGCACCTGGGTCGAGCTGCGCGAGGAGGTCGAGCGCAGCCTCGCCACCGAGCCGGTGGGGGAACTGGAGTTCGTCCAGTGGCGGGCCGCCATGGTGCGCCGCTACCGAGTCGACCTGCAGCCCTTCTTCCAGGAAGTGGAGCGCAAGGCCCCCTCGGGCCGATGAGTGGCGGCCGGGTCGCCCCCCGATCCTTGACCCAAGGGGGGCGGCTCGACGAATCTGTGGCCCCCATGACCCAGCCCGACGATCCCACGCCGGAGGCACCCCCGTCGGCCGAGGCCCCCGCCCCGTCCGAGCCCGCGCTCGGCACGCAGGCGCCCCCCGCCGCCCCCTCCGCGGACGCCGCCGCACTCGGCGAGCCCAGCGAGCCGAGCGAGCTCTCCGAGTCGGAGCTCGAGCGCGACCTCGCGGCCCTGCTGTTCGTCTCGACCGAGCCGCTCTCCAAGGGTCGGCTGGCGACGCTGGTCGGCGGCGCGAGCGAGAAGCGCGTGCTCGAGGCCCTCGAGCGCCTCAATGCGCGCCTCGCCTCCGCGGGCCTGCCGTGGGAGCTGCGCGAGATCGCCGGCGGCTGGCAGGTCTTCACCACGCCAGACGTGGCCGAGACCGTGGCGCTGCTCGGCAAGGCCAAGAAGGACGAGAAGCTCTCCGGGGCCGGTCTCGAGACGCTCGCCATCGTGGCCTACCGCCAGCCGGTGACCAAGGGCGAGATCGAGGCCATCCGCGGCGTGCAGGTCGGACCGATCCTGCGCACCCTCGTCGACCGCGGAATGGTCAAGGTTGGCGGCCGTTCGGACGATCCCGGTCATCCCTTGCTGTACGTCACCACCCGCAAGTTCCTCGACACCTTCGCGCTCGCGTCGCTCGACGACTTGCCGCGCGACGGAGAGCTGCTCCGCGACTAGCGGCGCGGCCATGGCCGGCCCCCGCGCCCGGTCGCCGCGCTCCCACGAACCAACGCGCTTCCCACACCTCAACGCCCGTACTCATGTCCAAGCACGAAGACGCACCGCATCAGGAACCGACCCCGGAACAGCTCGCCGCCGCCGACGAGCCGGTCCACGTTCCCAAGGGCCAGAGCCGCGGCAAGTTCCTGCTGATCCTCGCCCTGATGATCTTCACGCTGGTGATCTACGTCGTTCCGGCGGAGTTCACGCAGATGTTCCGCTCGGGTGACCCGTCGGAGGAGTCCTACTTCGCGTGGAACCACCCGCGCGACGGCCGCCAGGAAGTCAACGCGCGCGCGTTCATGCTCGAGTCGCAGAGCATGAGCAACCTGCTGTACTTCCTCGGCGTGATCAGCTCGGACTTCCAGCCCTACGCCGACGCGCTCGCCGACGCCCGTGACTCGATGCTCGAGGAAGAGCAGGTCGGCCGCACGATCATCCTCGACCGCCTCGCGCAGGACGCGGGCATCGAGATCACGGACAACGAGCTGCGCAAGGTGATCATGGAGGGCGCGATCCTGCAGCTCTCGCGTCCCTCGCGCGACACCAAGAACGCCCAGTACCCGCTGATCACGATCCCGATCCGCCCGATCTCCGACGGCGCGCTGCTCAAGCAGGTGCTCGCCTCGGCGAACCTCTCGCCCCTCGACTACGAGAGCGGCCTGCGCCAGCTCCTGCGCATCGAGCGCTACGAGTCGCTCGTCGGCATCGTGGCCCAGCCCAAGCCGGAGGCGATCGAGGCCGCGTGGAAGAAGCAGCACCAGGAATACGGCCTCGACTTCGTCGCGTTCGACGTCGACGCCGCCCGCGCCGAGGCCGAGAGCGCGACTGCCGACGAGGCGACGCTGCGCTCGTGGTACGACGGTCTCGACTCGATGACCAAGCGCCAGAAGTTCAACGCCGAGTGGGTGGCCGAGCGCGCCGGCGCCGAGCTCCTGATGTGGAACCTCGCCGACACGACCGAGCCCACCAAGCTGCTCGAGCGCTTCCCGAGCCCGCAGGGCGTCGACCCCGAGAAGGTCGCGCAGGACTACTACAACCAGTTCGCGAACGTCCGCTTCCGTCGCGCGGAGGAGAAGGCGGACGGCGCCACGGCGGCCGAGCGTCTCTACCGGCCCTTCGAGGAAGTGGCGGATCAGGCTCGACGCGAGTCGCGCATCCACGCGGCGCTCGTGGCCTACTCGCTCGACGTCCAGAACCGCATCCGCACCGGCCTCGCCGGCGACGTGCTGGCGGTGGAAGCGGCCGAGCTCGGCCTCTCCTACATCCGCGACGACTCGCAGCGCACGCAGGCCGACTGGAGCAGCTACCCCGGCGTCGGTGACGCGACCTTCGCGGCCTCGATCCTGCGCGCGGCTCGTGGCGACAAGTTCATCCCGCTCTACGTCGGCCCGGCGAACATCGCCTTCGGCCGTGCGGGCGCGATCAGCGAGGCCGGCGCCCCCAACTTCGAGGACGTCGCCGCGCGCGCGCTCGAGGAATGGCGCAAGGATCAGGCCTTCACGATCGCCAACCGCAAGGCGAGCGACTTCTACAACGCCGTGCGCGCCAAGTCGGGCATCACCGAGGCCACCGCGCCGCTCAAGGTCGACGAGGCCATGTTCCTCGACGTCGCGACCGCGCAGGGCTACACGGTCAACTCCGCGGGCTGGGTCGACGAGGCGAAGCTCACCGGCGAGACGCTCGACAACCCGACCGAGATCGAGCGCTTCAAGACCGCGCTGGCCTTCACCGGACGCACCGCGATGAACGTCGAGGACAGCGTCGTCGCGCTGCCCTTCACGACCATGACCCGCGATCGCGTCTACGTCCTGCGCAAGCTCGGCAAGCGCGACCCGCCCGAGCTCAAGCTCGAGCCGCGCGATTACAAGTCGCTGCGCGACCAGGCCGCGTCCGAGCGCTCGAACGAGGTCATGGACGAGCTCTTCGGTTCGGCCTCCCTCAAGGCACGCTTCGGCTTCAGCTTCCCGGCGCGCGAGGCGGCCGAGAAGGAAAAGGCCGCCCAAGAGCCCGCGAAGTCCTAGGACTTCCTCGCGACCCGAGACTCGCGGCCCGTCGCGCTCCTCGCGGAGCACGGCGGGCCGCGACGCTTGGCGCGCCCTGTGCTCGAGCCCGGCGATGTCGATGAGCTCGAAGTGCAGCGCCTGCAAGCGCCAAGCAACCGGGAGCATCCCGTGGCGCGGCGTCGTGCGACACCCCTCGGAGGAGCGGGCCGCGACATGGGGGCTCTCGGACAGCGGCTCGTGACGCAGCGCGCCGGAGGTGCGTTCAGCTCGCCGGCGTCGGCGCGTAGGGGAACAGCACGCGGAAGAGCGCGCCACCGCCGGGGCGCTCCTCGACGCTCGCGCGGCCGCCGACGCTGCTCGCGTGCAGGGCGACGAGGTGCAGCCCGAGTCCCGTGCCGCGCACGCTGCGCGTGGACTCGTTGCCGGTGCGGTAGAAGGCCTCGAACACGCGCGCGCGTTCGGCCGCCGGAACGCCGGGCCCGCGGTCGGCGACCTCGAGCGCGAGTCCGTCTCGCTCGCGGCGCACCGCGACGAGAATCGGCTCGTGTCCCACGCGCGACGTGTCGACGGGCGCGTACTTGCGTGCGTTCTCGACGAGGTTGACGAGGACCGAGGCCACGGCCTCAGGCGTCAGCATCACCGGCGGAAGCTGCTCGGGCAGCTCGAAGGCGAGGTCGGGCTCCTTGCTCGTGCGCCAGCCGTGGAGCTTGTCCATGTGGCGGGCGACCTCGGCGCACAGGTCGCCGGGCCGCGGCTGCGCCGGTCCCGCCGAGAGCCGCGCCTTCTCGAGTACGCGCTCGACGAGCGTCGAGAGCCGTGCGGTCTCGCGCACGATGCGGCGATGGAACTCGTCGCGCTGCTCGCCGTCCTTCACCCAGCCATCCTGCAGCATCTCGGCGTGCAGCTGGATCGTCGACAGCGGGGTGCGCAGCTCGTGGGTGACCGCGGCCACGAAGTTCTCCGTGCGCCGTGCCTGCTCGATGTCCTTGCGCACGCCGTGCAGGAGCAGGACGAAGCCCGTGCCGAGCGAGAGCGCGAGCATCAGGGCGACGCCGAGGAAGCGGCGCTCGCGCTCGACGTAGCGGGCCTCGATGCCGGCCGTGTCGATCGCGACGCTGAGCTCGCCGAGCAGCCCGTCCGCGTCCGACTCGGACTCGAAGCCGGTGTCCGCCACGGGGCGCACGCGCGCGAGGTACTCGCTCTTCTCGTCGACGGCAGCGTTTCCGGCGGGCAGGAAGCGCTCGCGCTTGGTGAGCACGCGCGCGGCGAGCGCGCTCGGCAGCTCGTCGAGCCACCAGCGCGGGTCGAGAAAGAAGCCCTGCACGATGCGCCGCCCCTGCGCGAGGCGCTGCAGGCACTCGCCGCGGCCGAGGAGCTCCGGCAGCGGCTCGATCAGCACCGTGCGGTGGGCCACGAGGCGCGGCGTGCCGTCGTCCTCGCGGTAGGCGAGCAGGCCGAAATCGCCGACCACGGAGTGGACCGGATCGAAGATCGACATCTGCTCCGCGCCGAGGCAGTCCGCGTCGTCGGCCCCGGCCGCACTGGCCGCGAGCGCGCGCACGGAGAGCGCCAGCTCCTCAGAGCTCGTGCCGAGCGGCATCGAGGTGCGCAGCCACCGGCTGTCGAAGTGGCGCGAAGAGAGCCCCGCGGTGGCGACCTCGAGCGCGCCGCGAGCCGCCTGCGTGTCGTCGGCGCCGAGGTAGACCTCGACCTGCGCGGCCTCCGGATCGGACAGGTCGAGCTTGTACCAGCCGAGCACGCCGACCGGGCGCTCGCTGCGCGCGAGCGGCGAGTCGAGCAGCGCGAACTCGCCGTCCGGAGTGTCGGGACTGTAGTAGCGCGCGTAGTGCTCGAAGGGCCGCGCCGTCTCGCTCGCCACGAGCTGGTCGAGCTCCTCCTGCAGCGCCCGCCGCAGGCGCGAAGCCGCGTCCTCGGCATCGCGCGGCACCTCGCCGAGCTCGCGCTCCGCTTCCGTCTGGATGTGGTGCCACTGCAGGAAGCCGAGCACGAGCGTCGGCAGCACGAGCAGCACGCCGTACAGCGCGAGCGCGCCGCCGTGGGTTCGCAGGCCGATCTGGGGCTTCACGGTTCGGGCGGCCGCGAGGGCCGCGCCGCGCTCAACTGTACCAGCGGTAGCCCTTGCCCCGCACGGTCTGCACGACCTGCGGAGTCTCGGGCACGAGCTCGATCTTGCGCCGCAGGCCGACGATGTGGATGTCGACCGTGCGCGTCTCGACGTTGGCGCTCTTGTAGTGCCACACGTCGAGCAGCAGGTCGTCGCGCGTGACGACGCGCGTGCGGTGGCGGATCAGGTACTCGATGATGTCGCCCTCGCGCGGCGTGAGCGGGATCAGCTTGCCGTCGCGGTGCACCTCGAGGCGCGCGAGGTCGACCGAGATGCCGCCGGGGAGCTCGAGCCGCGCGGGCGGCGCCGAGTCGAGCGCGCGCCGCCGGAAGCGGGCCTCGACGCGCGCCACCAGCTCGCGCGGCGAGCACGGCTTCGAGAGGTAGTCGTCCGCCCCGGCCTCGATGGCGCGAATGACCGCGTCCTCGCCACCGGCGAGCGCCGTCAGGATCAGCACGCAGGTGTCGCTGCGGAACGTGCGCAGCTCCTTGAGCACGTCGATGCCGTTGAGCCCGGGCAGCATCAGGTCGAGCAGCACCAGCTCGTAGGGCCGCTGGCGCAGGGCCTCGAGCGCCTTGCGGCCGTCGTGCACCACATCCGCGCGATAGCCCGCATGCGCGAGCGCATCGCGGAAGCCGAGCGCGAGATCGACCTCGTCCTCGACGATCAAGAGATCGTGCTGCGCCGCCGGCGGGGTGGTCTCGCTCGCGGCAGCGGGGCGGGCGGAGGGCTGGGACGGGGACGCGGAAGTGCCGTGCATGGATCAGGACCTCGAGGAGCGGTAGAGGCTAGCAGCGCGCGCCCGGGAACCGTGCCCGCCGCCGCCCCTGCTAGCCCCACGCACCACGCGGAGTTACGCCTCCTCGCGTTGCCTGTGAGCGACTTTCCCTCGTATTTCGCCCGTGGTGCAACGCCGAGCGCCCGTGCATGCATGCAGCGACCGATCCGCAGGGTGGCGCGTCACTCCACCGGCCTCGGAACGCAGTCGCTCGGCGACGGGGTGGACGCGCCTAGAGGCCGCGGCGCCACTCGGGGCGAAAGGGGGCGTGCTCGGGGTGGGCGAGGACGCCGTCGAGGGCGGCGAGGAGGTCGGGCTTGTGCCGGGGAAGGGTGCCGTTGAGGGCGAGGTAGTTGCTGGCGTGGTTGGAGCGAAAGACGGCGCCGGAGAGCTCGAGGCCGGCAACGAACTCCCGCAGCTCGCGGGCGAGCTCGAGCGGCGAGAGTTCGTCCACTTCTCCGCGCTGGCTCTGCTCGTACAGCGGCGTGCCCTCCACCGGCGTCATCACCAGCGTGCTCACGAAGCGCGGATCGATGCGGCTGACGACCCGCGCGCTCGCGCGGGCATGCTCGAGGCTGCGAGCGCGACCGGCCGCGCCGAGCAGGATCATCGTGGAGAGCCGCACGCCGGCCTCGTGCGCCTTGAGCGCCACGCGCACCATCTCGGTCGAGTCGACGCCCTTCGCGAGTCGCGCCAGCGTCGCATCGTCGCCGCTCTCGATGCCGAGGTAGTAGAGCGTGAGGCCGCGCTCGCGCAGCAGCGCCATTTCCTCGACGGAGCGCACGGCGAGGGCCTGCGGGCTCGCATAGCAGCTGACGCGCTTCAGCGGGCCGAATGCGGCGCGCAGCCGCTCGAGCAGGCTCGCGAGGAAGGCGCTCTTCGCCATCAGCGCGTCGCCGTCGGCGAGGAACACCTTGCTCACGGGTCCGACGTTCGCGCGCGCCCACTCGATCTCGCGCTCGAGCTCCTCGAGCTTGCGCACGCGGAAGCGCTTCTCGCGGTACATGGCGCAGAACGTGCACTCGTTGTAGGAGCACCCGATCGTCGCCTGCAGGATCAGGCTGTCGGCCTCCGAGGGGGGCCGGTAGAGCGTGCCTTCGTAGCGGATCATCGTCCGAGCAGTCCGTTCTCGAACAGCGCTTGTCCGGCCCACTCGGGCACGCGCGCGAGGTCCGCGGCGGAGAGCTCGCGCTCGCCGAATTCCTTGCGTGCCTCGTCCACCCGCCCGAGCGCGGCGAGCGAGCCGGCGAGCTCGAGCGCGAGCGCCGGCTGCAGCTCGGAGCCGTCGCGGGGCGCGAGGCAGCGCTTGGCCTGACGGTAGCTGCGCAGCGCATCGTCGAAGCGGCGCGCCTCGCCGTGCTCGCGTGCCCACAAGAGGTGCGCGGTGCCTTCGAGTGCGAGCTGTCCCGCCTCGTCGAGCCCGCTGTCGCCGGAGCGTGCGAGCGCATGGGCGCCGTCCGCTCCAAGGCTCGCGAAGCGAGCGTCGACGAGCGCGAGCAACTCGAGGCCGCGAGCGACGCGCAGCTCCTGCAGCGCGATCACGCCGAGGGAACGCCACGTCTCTGCGGAGTCGCTGCCGAGCTCCGCGGCGAGCGAGCGCGCTTGTGCCAGGTCACCGAACAGCGCGTGCATGCGCACGAGGTTTCGGCGCGCGATTCCGTGCTGGGGATCGAGCTCGCGCACATGCTCGAGCGTCTCGAGCGCGCGTGCCTCGCGTCCCGTGCGCGCCTGCGCGGTGGCGAGCTGGATCAGCGCCTCGACGTTGTGTGGGCGCAGTTCGAGGACGGCCTGCCATGCGGCGACGCTTTCCTCCGACGGCTTTCCAGCGGCCTGATCGTCCGCGCGCCGCGCCGCGATCGCGCGCGCGACGGGCGAGTCCTCGCACACCTCGAGCGCCAGCTGGGCGAAGGCCGGATTGCCGGAGCTCACGAACTGCGCGACGGCACGGCCGTGCCAAGCCATCGACCAGGCGCGCGCGAGCTGCGACGCCACGAGTCCGATCGCGAGCAGCACGAACGCGCTGCGCAACCAGCGGGAGCGGGCATTCGCGGGCGGCTCGTCGATCGCGAGCAGCGCACCGAACAGCGCGAAGGCCGCGCTCGCGCTGGCCGGATTCCAGAGCAGCGGTTCGCGCCACAGAGCGTTGGCGAGCACGGCGAGCGCCGCGGCCGCCAGCGGGGCGCGCAGGCCATCGTGGCCGTCGCGCAGTCGCTGCCAGCTCGCGCGCGCCACCAAGGCGAGGAAGATGAGCCACAGCGCTCCGCCGAGCCAGCCGGCATCGACGCAGGCCTGCAGCAGGTCGGAGTGCGCGTGCTCGACCTCGGTCTCGGCCTCGGGCAGCGTGCGCTCGTGGGTCGAGAGCTCGATCTCGCGCGGGTCGCGGAAGGGCGGGTAAGCCGCTTGGAACTGCCCCGGGCCCGCGCCGAGGAGCCCGTGGGCCTGCACCATCGCCGGTACGGAGGACCACAGGAGCTTGCGCACCGCGATGCCCCCCGTGTCGCCGGGCGCGTTCTCCGCGGGGCGCGCGGAGGCGGGGAGCTGCGGATGGGGGACGACGCGGCCGCCGAAGAAGAGCAGCGCGCAGGTGGCGCCGACGAGCAGCGCGAGCCGCCGCGCATCGGGCAGCGCGACGAAGAGCAGCGTGAGCACGAGCGCGAAGCTCGCGGCACCCGCGAGCACCGGCGCCACGCCGACATAGAACGCGTAGAGCCCCGCGGCGAGGGCGCCGATCCAGCGCCAGAAGCTCTCGTCGCGCA
>CAITGX010000066.1 GCA_903892045.1 uncultured Planctomycetota bacterium
CCGGAGTTGAAGACGGTGGTGCACCCGAAGACCCTGCAGGCGCTGCTCGCGTCGATCCCGACCACGTTGTAGTTGGAGGTGCAGTTGGAGATGACGACGCTCTGGCCTCCATCGATGCCGGCGATGTCGCAGTAGGTCGCCGCGCAATCGGTCACGCTGCCGCCGTAGACGATGCTAATGCCGTTCCCGCCAACGCTGCGCACGACGCAGTTGCGGATCACGAAGTTGTCGTAGCACGCAATTCCATCGCCGACATTGGAGTACACCTTCAAGTCTTCCAGGGTTCCAACATTGGCGAGACCGCTCAGAAAATCGACTCCATCCCCGCCAAGGCCGTGGATGGACCCGTTGCGCACGCTGCACCCGGAACCGGAGCCCACGATTCCGTCGAGGGAGCCGAGGCCGCCGGAGATCTCGAACCCGTTGAGGTCGATGGACACATGGTCGGTGGCGATCTCGATGCCGTGCTTGCCGACGCCGACAAACAGGTTGCCGGTCAGGTAGTAAGAGCCTGACTGGACGATCTTGTAGACCGAGTTCGCATCGCCCGGAGTGTTGGTCGCGCTGAGGGCAATGCGCGGCTCGACCTCGGTGAGGCGCTTGCCGGTGGCGGCGACGGCGCCGGCGGGCGGGTTGAGGTCACCGACCGCGAGGATGGCGGCGGCGGCGACGGCGAGCGGAGTGGCGGCGGAGAGCAGCGTGGCGCGCTTCATGGGGAGGATGCTCGCTAGTGGGTGAAGTTGGCGTTGGCGTCCGTGGAGCCGAGCGAGCTTGCAGCGCTGGTGCCGAGCACGGCGGCGCTCGCGGGCGCGCGGCGGTCGAGGATCGGACCAAAGACATTGTTGGCCGCGATGTCCCAGGCCGTGGTGTTGCCGGAGCATGAGTTCTGGACGATCACGTTGCCCGCTCCGTTCACTTTGATGCCGAAGTCGGCGTCTGCACACTTGTTGCCTTCGATGCGCGAACCGCCGGAAGCGGCGAGGATGCCGGCGCCAACGCCGCCCAGACCGTTGAGGTCGCAGAGATTGTCCAGAATGAGGCTGTCGGACTGGCAGCGAATACCATCCGCGAAGTTCTCCTTCACGGTGCAGCCGGTGACGAGGCTATCGCTCTGCGCATCGATACCCGCATTGGCGTTGGACTGCACCGAACAGTTGCGGATCTCGGCGTCGCTGCCGACTACGAGGCCTGAAGCGCCGTTTCCGTTGGCGACGCAATCACGCACGACAACGTAGGAGCCAAGGTTGAACCCGAAGCTGGTGTTTTCATTTGCGGTGCAACCGGTGAGGGCGGAGTGGCTCCCGCCGCTGAAGCCGCTCGAGGTGTTCAACGTCGCAAGGCAGTTCGTCAGGATGTGCTTCCCGGTTCCCAGGGAGAAACCGAAGGAAGAGTTGCCAGTCGCAGTGCAGCTCGTCAGGGTGCATCCGGGGCCCAAGGCGAAACCAAAAGCGGTGTTGCCGGTCGAAATGCAGCTGGTCATCGTGCAGGTGGCGCCGCTGGCGATGCCAGCCGTCCCGCTGTTGGACCCCGAAGCGCAACGATCCGCCACGCAGTTGGATCCGAGCCCAATGCCATTCCCACCGTTCCCGGTGGCTTGAATTCGCTCGACCAAGCACTGATCGGCGAGGTTGGTGGCAAGGTCGATCCCATCGCCGCTCCAGTTGCTCACGCTGCCATTCAGGATGGAAATGGCGACGAGCCCCACGATCGAGGTACGAATGCCATCGGAGCCGACGGCGCTGCCTGAGCCGTTGACGCTGAACCCAGAGAGATCGATCGTGACGTGGGAGGATGCGATCTCGAGACCGCTCCGCCCGAACACGGACTGCACGTTCCCCGTCAGGTAGTAGGAGCCCGGTTGTGCGATGCGGAACACCGAGTCGGCGTCGCCGGGCGTCGTGGCGGCGCTGATCGGGGTGCGAGGCTCGATCTCCGTGAGGCGCTTGCCGGTGGCGGCGACAGCGCCGGCGGGCGGGTTGAGGTCACCGACGGCGAGGATCGCGGCTGCGGCGACGGCGAGCGGGGTGGCGGCGGAGAGCAGCGTGGTGCGCTTCATGGGGAGCACGCTCGTTAGTACGTGAAGTTGGCGTTGGGATGCGTCGAGCCAGAGGCGTCCGGGGCGCTGTTGCCGAGCACGGCGGCGCTCGCGGGCGCGCGTCGATCGATGATCGGGCCAAAGACGTTGTTGGCCACGATGTCCCAGTTGGTGATGTTGCCGCTGCAGGTGTTGCGCAGGATGACGTTGCCGGCGTTGTCGATGTCGATGCCGCGGTCGTTGGACGTACAGTCGTTGCTCTCGATGCGGTTGTCCGCGCCCACGACGCGGATACCGGCCCCGTCGCCACCGAAGCCGTTGTCGGAGCAGTTGTTGCCGATGACTCTCGAGGAGGCGGCAACGCGAATCCCATTGGCTGTATTGATGTTGGCGGTGCAGCCGATGATCACCGAGAACGTTCCGGAAATCCCATCGCCTTCATTGTCGATGGCGGTGCAATCCTGTGCGTTGCAGTCGAATCCGAGAGCGATTCCGACGGTACCGTTATTCGTCGCGCTGCTGGAATTCACCAGGCCTTGACTGCCGAGCTGGAAGCCGACGGTTCCATTGAAGTTCGCCGCACACTCGGACACGGTGCAGCCGAGGGCGGTCCCGATGCCAGCGAGGCCGTTGCCGCGGCTCGTGCAGTTGCGAACCGAGAACGTGTCGCCGACGAGCAGCCCGTTCTCCAGATTGGAGTGCAAGGTCACTCCGTCGATCAGGCCGCCGGAAACGGACAGGGTCGCCAGGTTGATGCCATCGCCACCCCACTCGCTCACGGAACCGTTGCGGATCGTGATGTTGCGCTGCGACCCGGCGGACGAGCGAATCCCATCAAACCCGATGCTGCTGCCCACTCCGCTCACCACGAAGCCGCGCAGATCGATGCTGACGTCCGACGTCCCGATTTCGATGCCGTGCTTGCCGACCGCTGCGGCGACGTTGCCGGTGAGGTAGTAGGAGCCCGGAGTGATGATGCGGAAGACGCTGTCGAGATCACCCGGCGTGGTGGTCGCGCTGATCGGGATGCGCGGCTCGATCTCCGTCAGGCGCTTGCCGGTGGCGGCGACGGTGCCGGCGGGCGGGTTGAGGTCGCCGACGGCGAGGACGGCGGCGGAGGCGGCGAGGAAGGGGAGGGTGGCGACGAGCAGGCGTTGGTTCGGCATGGGGGGGCTCCTACAGAGCCCCTCCAAGTTACTTGCAGGGCCGTATCTCGGTAGTCTTTTCGGCCCGGGTCAGGAACTCGGATTTACTGGCGCGCCTTCTCGGGGGTGCCCGTGGGGGGCTCCGCCGGCGTCGGAGGGGCCTTGGGGGCGGCGGGGGGGGTGCCCTTGGAGAGCCGGCGGAAGAACAGGCGGCGCTCGCCTTGGCCGCGGGTGAGGACGAGGTCGCGCTCCCCGACCAGGACGGAGTACTCGCGTCGGGCGCCGATCGGCTCGTAGCGCACGATGCCATTGGCGTCTTCCATGTCGGTCCCCGCCAGCAGGGTCGAGAAGACCATGGAGAGCTTGGAGTCGTCGTAGGTCCAGCGGTAGGTACCGGCGGTGAGCCCCACGTCGATCGTGTTGGGGAGGTTCTTGACCGTGTCCTCGAGGCGCACGATCAGGGTGCAGTGCTCGGGGAGCACGGTCAGGTAGCCGCGGCAGCTCGCGCCGCTGAAGCGCGTGGCGCTCCAGTCGGCCTCGACGAGCTCCCACACGCCGATCAGGTCCTCGCGCACCTTGTCACCGGCCGGGGTGCGGCGCGGGGTGATCCCGGTCGGGCCCGGGGGCGGACCGCCGGCGCGGCCGGGGGCCTGCTGCGGCATGGCGAGCGGCGTGATCGAGAGGGCCAGAGCAAGGCCGAGCAGGGGAAGGGAGGCGTGCATGCGGGCTCTCCGTTGGGGCGCGAGGCGGGGCGAACGCAGGGATGATAGCCCTGCGCGGGGCCGAGCCCACGTCCGTCGCGGCGTGCCCGTAAGATCGCTGCACGAAACCCGCGCGCCGACCTGCCTCCGGGCGCTCCGACTCGTACCCTGCCCGGCCTCGCCGTTGCAGCGACGCGACCCCTCTTTCATGACCCATCTCCTCCGCATCGTCGGCCTGTGGCTGGCCGCCTTCCTCGTGGCGCTCGCCGGGCCTGTCCGCGCGGCCCAGTTCGGGGCGCAGGCCCCGAAGGCCAAGCTCGAGTTCTTCACCCGTGCCGAGGGCCGCGACGTGCGCGGCGTGGTGCGCATCAAGATCTCGCCGGGCTGGCATCTCTACGGCCACGAGCTCGGGAGCCCGACGGCGGTCGGCCTGCCGAGCGTGCTCAGCTTCGAAGGGGACGCGGTCGCGTGGGGGACGCCGCGCTGGCCGGCGCCGGAGATCGAGAAGCAGGAGTTCGGCAGCGACGGCAACCCGACCGAGGTCAACATCCACCACGGCACGCTGCTCGTGTACGTGCGCGGCGAGCTCGCGGAAGGCGCGGACCTCGCGACGGCGGGCGTGCGGCTCGAGGGCCAGACCTGCGAGACCGGCGGCGTGTGCCTGATGTTCAAGGGCAGCGCCACCAACGGCGGTGCGGGTCCCGACGCGGCCTTCGCCGACTTCCCGGCCGACCTCGCCGGGCCGGGTGCGCCCGCGAGCGAGACGGCGACGGACGAGAGTGACGCGAACGAGGAGGACGAAGGGCCGCTGCCCTTCATGACCTACGAAGACCCCGAGGCGCACGCGCGGGTCGAGCTCTACACGCGCGTCGTCGACGGCGAGGCGCGCGCGGCGATCCGCGTCGACATCGACCCGACCTGGCACCTGTTCCACGAGACCCTCGGCCCCGAGGACGCGCTCGCGGTCCCGACGACGGTGAAGCTCGGCGGCGACGGCATCGTGTGGGGCAAGGTCACGTGGCCCGAGCCTCACAAGGGCGAGCAGGCCTACGGCGCCAACGGCGGGCCGACCTGGGCGTGGCAGCACGAGGGCTCGATCGTGCTGTTCGCGCGCGGCGAGCTCGAGCCGGGCGCGGACATCTCGAAGGCCAACGTCGACATCACGGGCCAGACCTGCGACCCGCAGGTGTGCGTGCACTTCGCCGCGGCGGTGGAGAGCCTCGGGCCGGGCGCGGACTCGATCTTCGAGGGCTTCCCGGCGAAGGGCGCGGCGGGCGAGGACAAGGCCACGGCGTCGGGAGAGGTTCCGGCGGAGGAAACGGGGCTGCTCGAGTTCCTCGGGCTGGCGGTGTTCTGGGGCGTGTTCTCGCTCCTGATGCCGTGCACCTACCCGATGATCCCGATCACGATCTCGTTCTTCACCAAGCAGGCCTCGCAGCAGCAGGGCAAGCGCTTCACGCTCAGCGCGCTCTACGGGCTCGGCATCGTGCTGATGTTCATCCTGATCGGCGTGCTCGTCGGAGCGCCGATCATCCAGTTCGCCGCACACCCGGTCACGAACCTCGTCATCGGCGGGTTCTTCGTGGTGTTCGCGCTGTCGCTGCTCGGTCTCTTCAACCTCGAGCCGCCGCAGTTCCTGATGAACATGGCGGGCCAGGCGCGCACGAGCGGCGGCTACGTCGGCGTGTTCTTCATGGGCGCGACGCTGGTGATCACCTCGTTCACGTGCACGGCGCCGTTCGTCGGCAGCCTGCTGTCGGTGGGCGCATCGAGCGGCAACTGGGAGCGCATCGTGCTCGGCATGGGCACGTTCGGCCTGACCATGGCGCTCCCGTTCGTGGCGCTCTCGCTCGTGCCGGGCAAGCTCAGCTCGATCCCGCGCGCCGGCGAGTGGATGAACACGCTGAAGGTCACGCTCGGCTTCGTCGAGTTCGCGGCCGCGCTGAAGTTCTTCTCGAACGCCGACCTCGCTTACGACTGGCAGGTGCTGCCGCGCGAGCTGTTCCTCGCGCTGTGGTTCGCCGTGTTCCTGATCACCGCGATCTACCTGCTCGGCCTGATCCGCTACCACGGCGAGACGGGCGAGATCGGCGGCGGGCGACTGCTCGCGGGCATGTTGTTCCTCTGCCTCTCGGTCTACTGCGGCTTCGGTGCGCTCGGCAATCGCCTCGATCCGATCTTCACGCAGATCGCGCCGCCGTACTCGGTGCCGCGCGTCGCGGGCTTCGAAACGGGCGGCGGCGAGCTCGCCTCCGCCGCGAAGAAGGAGCACGAGATCGTCAAGGACGACTACGAGGCCGCGCTCGTGCTCGCGCAGCAGCAGAAGAAGCTCGTGCTGGTGAACTTCACCGGCTACTTGTGAGTGAGCTGTCGCGCGATGGAAGTGGATGTCTTCCATCGCCCCGCGGTCGGCGGGATCCTGCGCGAGAAGTTCGTCGAGGCGCGCCTGCACATCGACGACTTCAAGAACCCGGAGGTGATCGAGCGCACGACGAAGCTCCAGGACGAGCTCGCCGGCGCGCGCGCGACGCCGTACTACCTCGCCATCGACCCAGCCACGCGCACGATCAAGGCGCGCTTCCCCGGCCCCGACGCCCCGCCGGTCGGCGACGGCACGAAGTTCGCCGAGTTCCTCAAGAAGGCGCTGAACTAGCTGTTTCCTTCGGGCGGATCGAACCCCGCGCAGTGGCCTTCACGCGGCCGCACGCGGGGTTTTTCGTGCGACGCGAGGCCCTCATGCGCACTTGGGCGCAGAAGAAAAGTCTCAACGCCCTCACGAGAAAGCGTCGAAACGAGCTTGGAGCCGTGCTGCCCACGGAAACAACGCCATGTCGACCGCGCTCACTGAACTCCTCGAGGACATCAAGAGCATCGAACCGCTGCCGCAGGTCGCGACGCGCGTGATGCAGCTCGCCGCGCAGCCCGACGTGGTCCCGAGCGACCTGATCGCGGTGATCCAGAGCGATCCGGGCACGACCGCCAAGGTCCTCAAGCTCTGCAACAGCTCGCTGTACGGCTTCCAGCGTGAGATCTCGTCGCTCGAGGAAGCGGGCAACCGCCTCGGCGTCCAGACGCTGTCGAGCCTCGCGCTCACGTCGTGCGCTGGTCGCTACCTGCGCGACTACGGCTATGCGGACCCCGAGGCGGCGCTCGCTCTCTGGGAGCGCTCGATCGCCACGGCGGTCGCGGCCGCGACGATCGCCGAGCGCAGTGCGCGCGTCGAGCGCCATCGCGCGTACACGCTCGGTCTGCTCGAGAACATCGGCCAGATCGTGCTGCTGCGCTTCGTTCCGGAGCACCGCGAGCAGATCGCGGCCGCGATCTTCTCGGGTGTCGATCCCGTCGATGCCGAGCGCGCCGCCTACGGCCTCTCGCACGCGGAAGTCGGCGCACGGCTCGCGCGCAAATGGAGCTTCCCCGAGGAGCTCGTCGAGGCGATTCGCACGCACCACGATCCGCGCCGCAGCCACGGCGACCTCGCGTTCGCGAGCGTCGGACATCTGGCGGAGGCGGCGACACATCGCTTCCACGTCGGTGACCGTCCCGGCGAGACCGTTCCCTACGACGTGCAGGAAAGCGCGTTCACTTGGCTCGAGCTGCCGCACGACTCGCTCGACACGCTCGCCCACTTGCTGCGCGTCGAGATCGCCAAGGCGCGCGCCATCTTCGAGATCGCCTGACGCGCTCGCGCGCTCAACGCGCGCGCTCGAGTTCGAGCAGGAAGCGCTTGCGCTCGACGCCCGCCGCGTAGCCGACGAGCTTGCCGCTCGCGCCGATCACGCGATGGCAAGGGATCAGAACCGCGATGCGGTTGCGGCCGTTGGCGGCGCCGACGGCCCGCGACGCGCTCGGTTGCCCGAGCGCCGCCGCTTGCTGGCCGTAGCTCCAAGTCGTGCCGTAGGGGATCTGGAGCAGCGCGTCCCACGCGCGACGCTCGAAGGCGGTGCCCGGCGCGTGCAGCGGCACGCGAAAGCGCCTCAGTCTTCCGGCGAAGTAGCGCTCCAGCTCGTCGGCCAGCTGCTCCAGATGTCGGTGCGAGCCGGGTGCGCGTTGCGCACCGAGCAGCTCGCACAGCGCATCGAGCTCCGCTTCGCGCTCGCGTTCGCGCGGGAAAGAGAGCTCGCACACACCGGCCTCGCACGCTGCGGCCTCGAGCAGGCCGAGCGGCGACGGGATCGACGCGAGCCAGAGCGATTGAGGCTGTGTGTCGCGGGCGATGGCACGTGCCATGGGTCCACGATTCGACGCCAGCGCGTGTCGCAGCGCAACGGTCGCGCGCACGGTGCTCAGCCGAGGCCGAGCGCGAGGCCGCCCTGGTACACCGCGAAGGCGCACAGCCAGGCCAGCGCACCCGTGTAGACGAACAGGAACACCGGCCAGCGCCAGCTGCGCGTCTCGCGCTTCACGACCGCGATCGTGCTCATGCACTGGCACGCGAGCGCGAAGAACACCATCAGCGCGAGTCCGACGAGCGGCGTGTAGACCGGCGCGCCGTCCACGCGCGCTTCCTGCTGGATGCGCTGGCGCAGGCCGGTCGTCTGGTCGTCGACGTCGCCGCCCATGCCGTACACGACGCCCATGGTGCTGACGAACACCTCGCGGGCCGCGAAGGCGCCGAGCAGGCCGACGCCGATCTTCCAGTCGAAGCCGAGCGGCTCGATCGCCGGCTCGATCGCGCGACCGAGGCGACCTCCGAAGCTGTGCTCGAGGGCGGCGGCGGCACGCTCATGGTCGAGCTCGGCCAAGGCCGCTTCGTCCGCGCCTGACAGCGCGAGCTCGCTCGCGCGCGCGTCGAAGCGCGCCTCGCTCTCCGCGTCGTGCGGGAACGACAAGAGGCCCCACATCACGACCGTGCAGGCGAGGATCACCGTGCCGGCTTCGGTGAGGAAGACGCGGCTCTTGCGCCACACCATGGCGGCGACGCTGCGCAAGTCCGGCATGCGGTACGGCGGCATCTCGAGCAAGAGCGGCACGCTCGGTCCCTTGAACAGCGTGCGCCCGAGCACGGCGGCCACGGCCAGCGCGACCACGGTGCTGAAGAGGTACATGCCGACCATCAGCAGGCCCTGCACCGGCACGAAGCCGAACAGCTCGCTGGGCGGGAAGAGCGCCGCGATCAGGAGCGAGTAGACCGGCAGGCGCGCCGAGCACGTCATCAGCGGCACGACCAGCATGGTGAGCATGCGGTCGCGCTGGCGCTCCATCGTGCGCGTCGCGAGGATCGCCGGCACCGCGCACGCGAAGCCGGACATCATCGGCACGAACGCGCGCCCGTGCAGGCCGATGGCCTTCATCAGGCGATCCATCAGGAATGCCACGCGCGCCATGTAGCCCGAGTCCTCCATCAGCCCGATGAAGAGGAACAGGAGCACGATCTGGGGCAGGAACACGACCACGCTGCCGACGCCCTCGATCAGCGCGTCGCCGACGAAGTCCGCGACGAGGCCCTCGGGCAGGCGCGCGACCACGAGCTCCTTGAACCAGCCGACGACGCTCTCGATGGCGCCGATCGCGGGATCCGCCCAGCTGAAGAGCGACTGGAACACGAGGCCCATCGCCAGCAGGAATACGCTGAACCCGAACACTGGATGCAGCAGCACGCGGTCGACCTTGTCCGTGCGGCTCGTCGCGACCTGCGCGCGCTGGCGCAGGAAGCGCGGCGCGCGCCCGTCGATCCATTCGTAGCGACCGCGGATGATCTCGGCGTCGAGTTCGCGTCCCGCGGAACTCGCCGCCCCGCGTCGCGCGAGTACGACGTCGCGCAGTGCCTGCGGTGCGCCGGTGAGCTCGTCCTTCTCGTCGAGCGACAGCAGCGCCCACAGCGCCAGAGCTTCGCGACGGCGCGGGTCCTCGACCTTCCAGGCCGCGGGCAGCGCGCTCGCGACGCTAGCGATGTCCGCACGCAGCTGCGGGGAATCCGGCACCCAGCGCGGGCCGGGCTGCGCGCTCGCGGGCTCGGCGAGCGCGCGAGCGAGCGCCGCGCGCAGCGGCTCGATGCCCTGCCCGTGCTGGGCCGAGATCGGCACGACCGGAACGCCGAGCTCGTGTGCGAGCGCCGCTGCATCGATCTCGAGGCCGATCCCGGGGAGCATGTCCCACATGTTGAGCGCGACGACCACCGGCACGCCGGTCTCGATCACCTGCAGCGCGAGGTACAGGTTGCGCGTGAGCTGCGTGGCGTCGACCACGAGCAGCACGAGGTCGGGGCGCTCGACCGGCGGCAGGCCGCAGATGGCGGCGATGGCGAGCTGCTCCTCGGCGCTGCGCGCGGTGAGCGAATAGGTGCCCGGCACGTCGGCGAGCTCGACCTCACCCGCGGCGGCGAGGCGCAGGGTGCCGCTCTCGCTCTCGACCGTGACGCCCGGGTAGTTGCCGACCTTGGCCGAGAGGCCGGTCAGGCGGTTGAAGAGCGTGGTCTTGCCCGTGTTGGGGTTGCCGGCGAGCGCGATGCGCGCCACGCGGCCCGCCGGGGTGGGGGGCAGGGTGCTCACGGGGCCTCGGGCCGCTCCGTCAGCCTTCGAGAGGAACGACCGCGAGGGAGCGCGCCTCGCCGTGGCGCACGGTCAGGCGGCAGCCGCGCACCTCGAGCTCGAGCACACCCCCGAGGTCCGCCTTGCGCACGAGGCGCACCGGGGTGCCGGGCAGGAGGCCGAGCTCCATCAGGCGGCAGCGGAAGGCGCGCTCCCCGCCGATCGAGACGAGGCGGGCGCGGGCGCCGGGCGAGAGCAGGTCGAGCGAGGTCACGTCGGGAGGTCTTTCGGCTTGTTGAGATTGAATCTCAATACCAAAAGTCTACCCCCGGCCCGGCCCGGCGGGGAAGTGGCCCCGGTGCGCAGCCGCTCCTACGATCCTCGGCCACCGCCCCGACAGGCCCGCAGACCCCTCTGGAACGCCCCATGCCCCCCTCCCCGAAGGAAATCGCCGGCCGCCGGGCGGCCGAGTTCGTCCAGACCGGCATGACGCTCGGTCTCGGCACGGGCTCGACCGTCCATTTCACCCTGCTGGCGCTGGGCGAGCGCATCCGCGCCGAGGGCCTGCGCGTGCGCGGCGTCCCGACCTCGCTCGACACCGAGCGCAAGGCGCGCGAGCTCGGCATCCCGCTCGCCACGCTCGACGAGGTGACCGCGATCGACCTCACCATCGACGGCGCCGACGAGATCGACCCGCAGTTCGCCATGGTGAAGGGCGGCGGCGGCGCGCTCTTGCGCGAGAAGGTCGTCGCTGCGATCTCGCGCCGCGAGGTGATCGTGGTCGGTCCGGAGAAGGTCGTGTCGCGCCTCGGCACCACCTTCGCGCTGCCGGTCGAGGTCGCGCCCTTCGCTCGACCGGTGGTCGAGCGCGCCCTCGCTCGCCTCGGCTGCGAGCCGCGCCTGCGCACGGCCAAGGACGGCGGCCGCTACCTGACCGACAACCACAACGAGATCCTCGACTGCCGCTTCCCCGACGGCATCGCTGACCCAGCTGCGCTCGAGCGCGCCATCGACGCCATCCCCGGCGTGGTCGAGAGCGGCCTGTTCGTCGGCCTCGCCCACGTGCTGGTGATCGGACACCCCGACGGCCGCGCCGAGGTCCGCGAGCGCTAGTGGCGGCGACCACGGCTGTCGCGCGACGGGCACGGCGCACATGAGGACGCCCGGAGTGAACACGCCCGACGAGTACGTCGCCTCGCTCGACGGCTGGCGGCTCAAGCTCGTCCGCGCGCTGCGCCAAGCGGTGAGGGCGACCGGTCCGTTCGAGGAGCAACTCAAGTGGGGGCACCTCGTGTACTTCCACGAAGGGCCCGCGCTGCTGATTCGCGCGGAGGCCGAGCGCGTGCTCTACGGCTTCTGGCGCGGGCAGTCGTTCCTCGCGCTCGAGCCGCGCCTCAAGCCCGGCGGCAAGTACGACATGGCGACGCTCGAGCTGCGCGAAGGCGACTCCCTGTCCGCGAGTGCCGCCAGCGCGCTCGCCCGCGCCGCAATCGAAGCCAACGAGCAGCTCGGCGATCCACGCAACGCTGCTCGCGCGCGATCGGCCCCGCGCAGCCCGCGCTCGAAGCCTACGCGCGCCAAGCGCAAGCGGAGCTGAGCTCGGCGCGTCGCCTGCCTGAGTCCTCACGCGCGGATGCGCGCGCGCGGCGGCGACCGGCGCGGCCGGGGCCGGTTCAGACGCCGATGTCCTCGTTCCACAGGTCCGGTCGCTCGCGGATGAAGCGCGCCATCAGCTCGATGCACTCGGCGTCTTGGACCACGCTCAGCTGCACGCCTTCGCTCGCCAGCCACTTCTCCGCGCCGAGGAAGTTGACGTTCTCGGCGATGACGATGCGCGGGATCTTGTAGAGCAGCGACGTGCCGCTGCACATCGGGCAGGGCGACAGGGTCGTGTAGAGCACGCACTCGCGATACACGTGCGCCGGCTGTCGACCGGCGTTCTTGAACGCGCTCATCTCGCCGTGCAGCAACGGATCGCCGAGCTGCACGCGCAGGTTGTGGCCGCGCCCGAGGATGCGGCCCTTGTGCACGAGCACCGAGCCGATCGGAATGCCGCCCTCGGCGAGCCCCAGCCGAGCCTCGTCGATGGCGGCCTGCAGGAACGGATCGCGCGTCATGTCGAGAGTGTGCCCCGACTCCGGCGAGCCGGTCCAGCGCGCGCCGCAGCAGGCGTGAAAAGGTCGGCGGGGCTGCCCGCGATTCCCCCTCGGAAATCGGCGGACAGCCCCGCTTTCATGGTCTCAGGCGCGCGAGGCGCCCGCGACGTCTCACAGGCTCTCGATGAAGGCGAGCAGCGCCTCGATGTCGGCGTCCTTGTTGGTGCTCGAGAGGTTGACCTGCACCTTGGAGGCGCCGGCGTGGAACTGCTCGTGCCCGCGGATGTCGTGGAACTCGTTGAAGAACTTGTTCATGCCCGGGAAGGCGGCGCCGGGGAAGGCCGGGCTGCCGTAGACCGTGCTCACCGCCTGAGCCTCGGGGTCGAGGATCGTGCGCAGCGAGTAGGCCACGTGGTCGTGGAAGTACGGGCCGGTCGAGAAGACGCCGAGCTTGGTCGGGATCGAGAACGAGCGCTGGTCGCGCTGGAAGGTCTTTCGCGGGCTCGCCGGATCGTTCGGATTGATCGGGCAGGGGTAGCTGTTGGGGTCATCGCGCTGGAACGGCTCGTTGCGGTCGCGGTTCATCGGCGTGTACGTCTCGACGTCGACGTAGCCGTCCGAGTTGCGGTCGGGGTCGGGCACGCCGTCGTTGTTGAAGTCGATGTTCACGCCGCTGTTGATGTTGCGCACGTTGAGAGCGACGAGGTTGGCCTGCAGCGAGAAGCAGGTCGGGTCGAGCGCGCCGAGGTTCTCGCCGTCGGTGAGCGACGGGTCGAGGAAGTCGGCCGTGAAGGCGCGCAGGGAGCCCGAGGACGGGTCGGCCATCGGGTGGCACACGAAGCAGCCAGCGTGCCGGAAGGTCGGGTTGAGGCCCGTGTTGTTCTCGCCGAAGAACAGGTCGCGGCCGAGCTCGGCGAGCGGCGAGAGCTGGCCCGTGACGGGATCGAGGTGCGGGTTGAGCGGCACCGGCGTGTTGTTGTGGGCGTCGATCAGGGCCTGCTGCTCGACGTCCGAGAAGATGCCGTGGCCGCCGTTCTCGCCGCCGAACATCGGACCGGTCTCGCCGAGGTTGAGGCGCACGCCCTTCCACAGCAGCAGCCCGGTGCCGAGCGAGCCGCCGTAGGTCGGCATGGTGCTGCGCGGGCCTTCCTTGCGCTGCCAGACGTTGCCGTCCTCGCCGCCCTCGAAGTGGCACGAGGCGCAGGAGTTGTTCCAGCCGCCGATCTCGCCGGGCGCGCCGGTCGTCTGGGCGCGCGAGGCATCCTCGAAGATCTCCTCGCCGAGCACCAGCGAAGGCGTGAACAGGTCGGGCCCGAGCAGCGTCGGGACCTGCGCGCGCTCCTGCGTGATCGAGCGCGCGGCCCAGTCGACGCGCAGCACCGACAGCGTGCGCGTGAGCTCGTTCATCACGTACACGAGTGCGTCGTCGTTGGCGGTCGAGGCGTCGGGCACGATCGCCATGCCGTGGGGCAGGTCGCCGAGCGGCGTGGTCGTGTCCAGCGCCGCGCGCTCGACGAAGCTGACGCGCGGCGGGAACACGTTGGCGAGGCGCAGGTCCGAGCCGTTGACGTCGTAGAGGAACAGGTCCTCCGAGCCGCGGTTCAGCATCAGCGCGCGGTCGCCAGCCGCGTTGAACACGACCTTGCCGGGATGTCCGGCGCGGTGGCCGAGCTTGTTCAGGCCCGTGCCGTCGCGGCCGATGCGGAAGCGCACGCCGTTGGAGAACTGCGTCGGCTGGCCGCCGGTGAAGAACACCGCCTGCGCGACGGTGACCGTGCTCTTGAGCTTCGCGACCAGCGGGATCGGGATGCGCACGATGCCGCTCGGCGGCACCGGGAACGTGCGGCGCGGCTGGACGAGCTGCGTGCCGAGCGCACCGTGGGGGATGCTGGCCTCGGTGCCGAGGTAGACGAAGGCGCTCTGGCCGGGAGCCAGGCCCTGCACGACGAGCTGCAGCGCCCCGCCGGTGACGGGCTCGCCCATGCCGCCGATCGTGGCGCGACCGACGCTCGTGTCCGCTCCCTTGCCGAAGGTGCCGAACTCGGCCGGGAAGATCGGATCCTGCAGCTCGTTGTGCAGGCGGCGCGACTGGTCGCCCGTGGCGCCGTAGCTGCCGGCGGCGGCGTCGATCACCGTCAGCGCCGGATACACGCGGTTGGCGTACTCGCCGGGGAACCACGCGGGGAACGTGAAGTTCACGTCGTGGTTGATGTTGTGCAGCACGTGCGGCACGAGCGCGCGCGAGCCGTCGGGCGAGAGCGCGACGTCATCGAGGAAGCGCGGCTGGCCCTGGCTCTTCACCACCTGCTGCGGCACGGGGTTGAAGAACGGGTCGAACGGGTAGTCGTCGATGCTGATCTTGTCCGTGAGCGCGATGCCCGTCGGGTCGCCGTTCGCGTCGAGCGTGACGTCGAGCACCGAGACCCACGGCGAGCGGTTGTGCGTGACGTACAGGCGCGTGCTGTCGCCGCGGATCGTGACCGCGCGCGGCTCGCTCAGGTCCGCCATGCCGTCGCGGTCGCTGTCGACGTCGGCGATGGTCTTGGGGAACGGGATGTGGTTGAGGTCCCACATGTACTCGTGCTCGGTGGCGAGGCTGAGGTTGGACGTGCGGAACAGCTTGACCGTGCCCGAGCGCAGGGCGGTCACGGCGAAGTAGCGGCCGTTGGGCGCCACCGCGAGGCCGCAGGGCTCGGTGCCGACCTGCGTCAGCGTCGTGACCACGTTCTTCGTGGCCGTGTCGATCACGCTCACCGAGCCGCGGATCGAGGCCGCGCCGAAGCCAGTGGCGGAGTTGGCCATCAGCGGGATGTTGCCGCGCTGGTTGGCGACGAAGACCCGCGAGCCGTCGGGGCTGAAGGCCAGCGCGCGCGGGCGCACGCCCACGTCGATCTCGTGCGTGGCGACGCCGTTCTGGGCGTCGATCACCGACACCGAGTCGTTGTCGCGGTTGCAGACCCACACCTGGGTGGGGCTCGCGGGGTGCACGGCGACCGGAGAGGTCTGGGCGTGCTGGGCCTGCGTGGTGGGAGCGAGCAGGAGGGCAGCGAGTGCGAGGCGAGTCGTGATGCGCATGGAGGTCGATCTCGAGACGAACATCCCGCGCGACCTTCCGGTCGGAATCCGGAGGGGCGGTCGCACGGTGCCGCGGGGCGCTTCCGACGCGTCCCCCAGCGAAGGTCCAAGCTAACCGACGCAGCGACAACCCGGGTGGTTCCACACGCGGGTGCGCAGGGCCTTTCCGGGTGCCGACCACGGGGCGGTCCGGCAGCTTTTTCCAGCACGCTTCGACCGCCCACGGACGAATTTTCCGACGCCGGCTCGCGCGGGGCCCCGCACGGGCCCTTGGACGGGGTTGGGGCACTTGGCACCGCCGTTGCTTACTCCAACCGCGATGGAATCCCTGAACTTGCGCGTGATGGCGGCAGATCGCGGTGCGATCGAGGGTCGCTCGACGCCCGATGCGGTCCGGCCGGAAGGCGATGGCGAGCGCTTCAGCGAGGCTCTCGAGCAGCGCCGCAACGACCGGCGCGAGCGCAGCGCCGAGCGTCACGAGCGCCTGCGCAGCGAGCGCGGCGCGGAGTCGGCCAAGGCCCAGAAGCTGGACCAGTCGGCCAAAACGACGCGCGGAGCAGAGCCGCGCGACGAACAGCCCGTGCGCGAGCGCGCGCGAGCGTCCGAGCGCCCGGCGGAGCAGCAGCGGACGGAAGCGACACGCGGCGCGAGCTCGAGCGGCACGGCCACCACGGCGACGAAGGTCGAGCCGGTCGCCGTCGAGAGCGCTCCGGGCGTCGTGCCGACGGCGCTCGCCGAAGGCGCCTCGACGAAGTCCACCGGCGGCGCGACCACGCTCGCCGCACCCCTGCTCGCCTTGCCGCTCGCGGCGGGCGAGCTGGGCCTCGAGCTCGCGCCCGAGGGGCTCGCGCTGCAGGGCGACGAAGTCGCGAGCAGTGTCGCGACCACGACGCCCGAGCTCGCGCGCGCCGCGGAAGGCGCCAAGGCGTCGGCCACGGTCGAGGGCGCGCTCGCGCCGCTCGCGGGGCGCGAGGCTCCTCAGCGTGCGAGCGAGACGACGCTCGAGAGCGCCGTGGCCAAGGAAGCCCAGCCCAAGGAAGCGCCCGTGAGCGCGGAGAAGGCGGCGGCCATGCTGCGCCAGATCCGCGTGCACCTGCAGCCGGGGATGCGCGAGGCGCTGATCCAGCTCGAGCCGCGCGAGCTCGGGCGGATCTCGATCAAGGTCGCCGTGCGCGGCGAGGCGGCGCACGCCGAGCTGCGCGTGTCGAAGCGCTCGGCCCTCGAGGCCCTCGAGCGCTCGCTCCCGGAGCTGCGCGCCGCTCTCGAGCGCGCTGGCCTCGGCGGCGGCGAGGTCTCGCTGCAGCTCGACCTCTCCTCGCGCGACGGGCGCGAAGAATCTTCCTTCCCGGGCGCCGCGGGGCGTTCCCGTCCCGCCGATGCGCCGCTTCCGCGCGGCCTTGTCGCCGCGCTCCAGCGCCGCGGACCGAGCTCCGATGGCGTGGACACCTACGCCTGAAAAACCGCAGGAAAACCCATGCAGATCCCCGGCATCAGCTCGCAAGACCCGCTCTCGCTCTCCGGCGCCCCGCAGTCCGCGCTCGGCAAGGACGCGTTCATGTCGCTCCTCGTCACGCAGATGAAGAACCAAGACCCGATGGAGCCCACCAAGAACGAGGAGATGCTCGCGCAGCTCGCCCAGTTCCAGTCGCTCGAGGAAATGAGCGAGCTCAACGACAACATCGTCGGCCTCGCGGTCCTGCAGCAATCCAACGCGGTGCTCGAGCAGCTGACGAGCTCCAGCGCGCTGATCGGCAAGGACGTGCGCTACGTCGACCCCGAGACCGAGGTCGAGACGTGGGGCAAGGTCGACGCCGTCCGCATCGAGGACGGCATCGCGCAGCTGCAGATCGGCGGCAAGAACGTGCCGCTCGGCAACATCCTCGAGATCGGCGTTCCCCCCGCTCCCGCCGCCTGATCGCGCCCCCCGCCGTCACCGCCCGACCACGCTTCCACACCCCTAGCCACTCACCATGCCCAGCGCCCTCTTCGCCGCCCTCTCTGGCCTCCAGGCTCACGAGAACTGGATCTCGGTCATCGGCAACAACCTCTCGAACGCCAACACGCCCGGCTACAAGTCGGCGCGCGCCGTGTTCAGCGACCAGTTCAGCCAGACGCTGCGCTACGCGTCGCTGCCGTCGGGCTCGCTCGGCGGCCGCAACCCGATGCAGATGGGCCTCGGGGTCCAGCTCTCCGACATCGGTCGCGACTTCAACCAGGGCGCGCTCGCCAACACGGGCCGCACCTTCGACCTCGCGCTCAACGGCCGCGGGCACTTCATGGTCTCCGACGGCTCGAGCACGCTGTACACGCGCGTCGGCACCTTCGGCCTCGATGCCACCAGCCGGCTCGTCGACCAGCGCACGGGTTTCCGCGTGCTCGGCACCAATGGCCAGCCCATCGACCTCGACACGACCTCGCTCTATCCGCCGAGCCAGACGGGCGCGATCAGCTTCGCCGGCAACCTGCCCGCGACCGTGACCGGCCCGCTCGCGCAGGTGCTCTCGACCTCGTCGGCCATGAAGCAGGGCACGGCGGCGTCGCTCACCGGCAGCGCGAACGGCAACGCGTTCCAGATCCCCGTCGGCGAGACGTGGACGATGGAAGTGATCGTCGACGGCGGCGCTCCGCAGGTCGTGTCCCTCGCCGGACAGGCGAACCCGTACACGGCCCAGGACATCGCCGACGCGATCAACGCCCAGACGAGCGGCGTGACGGCCAGCGACAACGGCGGCGCGGTGCAGCTCACGACCGACCGCACGGGCGCGGCGCGCACGCTCAAGCTCGCCTCGGGCACGAGCGGGCAGGACCTCGCATCCCTGCTCGGCCTCTCGCTCAACCAGGTGAACGGCACGGAGAGCGTCGCGACGACGGGCACCGACCTGAACGCGCTGCCCTCGAACCTCGTCGACTATCAGGACGGCGACGTGATCGAGATCGCGGGCGTCGACGCCGACGGCTCGAGCGTGCTGGCCTCGTTCGTCTACGGCGCGGGCAACGATGGCACGACGGTGGGGGA
>CAITGX010000067.1 GCA_903892045.1 uncultured Planctomycetota bacterium
AGAGGTTAGGCTGCTCGCGCCATCCCGTCACCGGAGGCCCTGTATGGAAATCGTGCGAAGCTCGCGTGGGAAGCTCGTCTGGCTCGCGCTGGGGCTGTTTCTCGCCGGCTGCGCGGCTCCGCAGCGCTTCGAGTTCGAGGATGCGGCGATGGGGACGCAGTTCCGCATCGTGCTCTACGCGCGCAGCGAATCCGCGGCGGGGCGCGCGGCGGCCGATGCGTTCGCGCGCGTGAGGGAGCTCGATGCGCTCCTCAGCGACTACCGTGACGACAGCGAGGTGGCGCGCATTTCGCAGGCGAGCGGGAACGGCGAGCCTGTGTCGGTGTCCGAGCACACGTGGCGTGTGAGCGCACTCGCGCATCTGTACGCGCAGCTCTCGGACGGGGCGTTCGACCCGACCGTGGGCCCGGTGGTCGCGCTGTGGCGCCGCGCGCGGCGGCAAGGTGAGCTGCCCAACGAGGCGCGGCTCGCCGACGCGCTCGCGCGCACGGGCTGGCAGGCGCTCGAGCTCGAGCCGCGGTCGCGCAGTGTCGCGCTCGCGCGGCCCGGCATGCAGCTCGACTTCGGCGGCATCGCGAAGGGCTACGCGCTCGATGTCGCGCTCGACACGCTCGCGCGCCACGGGATCGAGTGCGCGCTGGTGGACGGCGGTGGCGACATCGCCGTGCGCGCGGCGCCGCCCGGGCGCGCCGGCTGGCTCGTGACCGTTCGACCTTTCAGCGATGAAAGCGCCAGCCTCTCGCTCGAGCTCGCGCACGCAGCGGTCGCGACCTCGGGTGATGCGTTCCAGTCCCTCGAGCTCGACGGAGTGCGCCACTCGCACATCGTCGACCCGCGCACGGGACGCGCGCTCGTCTCGCGCACCTCGGCCTCGGTGCTCGCCTCCGACGGCGCCTCCGCCGACGCGCTCGCGACGGCGCTGTGCGTGCTCGGGCCGCAGGCCGGGCTCGAGCTCGCCGCGCGCGCCGGCTGCGAGGCTCGCATCGCGTGCGAGACGCCTGCAGGCATCGAAAGCGTCGCCACGAAGGGCTTCGAGGCGCGTATCCTGTCCCCGTCGATCGCCCCCGCGAACTGAAGTCCCTGAGGAGCATCTTTCGATGACGAGCGAGCCCCAGAAGAACGTGTCCAGCCCGAGCCGTCGCGACGTCTTGCGTACCGGTGGCGTGGTGATCGCGACCGGAGCGGTCGCCAGCGCCCTGCCCGCGGGCACGCTCGGCTTCCACTCGAGCGGCACCGACGTGCTGCGCGTGGGCCTCGTGGGCTGCGGCGGCCGCGGCACGGGCGCAGCGGCGCAGGCGCTCAGCGCCGATCCGCAGGTGGAGCTCGTGGCGATGGGGGACGCGTTCGCGGACCACGTCGAGACGGCGCTCAAGTCGCTCAAGGCGAACCCCGAGTTCGGCGCGCGCGTCAAGGTCGACGACGACCACAAGTTCACGGGCTTCGACAACTACAAGCGCGTGATCGACGCGGTCGACGTCGTGCTCTTCGCCACTTCCCCGCACTTCCGACCGATGCAGGTCGAGTACGCGGCGCAGTCGGGCAAGCACATGTTCGTCGAGAAGCCGATCGCGACCGACTCGCCCGGCGTGCGGCGCGTGATGGCGGCCTGCGAGCTCGCGCGGACGAAGAAGCTCAACGTCGTCTCGGGCCTGTGCTACCGCTACGAGAAGAAGAAGCGCGAGACGATCCGGCGCGTGCACGATGGCGCGATCGGCAAGATCCTCGCGGCGCAGACCACCTACAACACCGGCGGCCTGTGGCATCGCGGGCGCCAGCCGGAGTGGAGCGACATGGAGTGGCAGATGCGCAACTGGCTCTACTTCACGTGGCTCTCGGGCGACCACATCGTCGAGCAGCACATCCACTCGCTCGACAAGGTCGCGTGGGCGCTCGGCGACAAGTACCCCGTGCGCGTGACGGCCAGCGGCGGGCGCGCCCAGCGCACCGAGGAGAAGTGGGGCAACATCTACGACCACTTCAACACGGTCTTCGAGTACGACGACGGCGTGAAGGTGTTCAGCTCCTGCCGCCAGTGGAACGGCGCGTCGAGCGACGTCAGCGACCATGTGTTCGGCACGCAGGGCATCGCGCACCTGCAGTCGCACTCGATCGAAGGCGAGAAGGCTTGGCGCTACCGCGAGGTCGAGGGCGAGCAGGACGACATGTACCAGAACGAGCACGACGAGCTGTTCGCCGCGATCCGTAAGGGTGCGGTGATCGACAACTCGGACTACATGTGCAAGTCGACGATGATGGCGATCATGGCGCGCATGGCGGCCTACACGGGCCAGACGCTGACGTGGGAGCAGGCTTGGAACAGCCAGGAAAACCTCGCCCCGGCCTCCTACGAGTGGACCTCGATCGCGACGCCGCCCGTCGCGATCCCGGGCGTCACCAAGTTCATCTGACGCGCGCTCAGAGATAGCCGAGCTTGCGGAGCTGCTCGACGACGTCGTCGCGCAGCTCCGCGTCATGTCCGGCGCTGCTCGTGCGCTCGCGCCACGTCGAGAGGTCGCGCTGCAGGTCGTCGAAGGGCTGGAACGGGATCGCTCCATCCGCGCGCAGGTCCCGCAGCTCGCCGGGGTCCGAGTCGAGCGTGTAGAACGCCTCGCGCTCCGGGACACGCTCGGCGTCGAGCCAGTGCGACGAGGTCCACACGAGCTTGCAGCGCGCGGTGCGCAGTGACTGGCGCTGGCCGCGCAGCTGGAAACCGGAGAGCGAGCCCGCGATGTCGGCGAGCGCGAACGAGGGGCGGCGACGGTCGTCGGGCAGGCCCTGCGCGAGAGACAAGAGGCTCGACCCGGAGAGCGGCGTCGCGGGCTGCAAGCCGAGGACATCGAGCACGGTGGGGGCGACGTCGAGCAAGCGCACCTGCTCCTTCACGCGTCGTCCCCCGTACGCAGCGTTCGGCAAGCGCAGCACGAGCGGTACGTGCAGCTCCTCGTCGAACAGGAACGTGCCGTGGTCGAACCAGTAGCCGTGGGAGCCCATGCCCTCGCCGTGATCGCTCGCGAGGATCACCAGCGTGCGCTCGAGGCGGCCCGAAGCGCGGAGGCCTTCGAGCAGGCGCGCGAGCTGCGCATCCGCGTAGCTCACCTCTCCGGCGTAGAGCGCCTTCATGTGCTCGACTTGCGTCGGATCCTGCACCAGTCGCTCCCGCGCGCCCGCGTCGAGCTCGTACCAGTTGCGCGAGCCCTCGTAGTTCGCGTCGTGCAGGCGCGCGAACTCCGAAGGCGGCTCGTAGGGCACGTGGGGGTCGTAGAGGTGCACGAACGTGAAGAGCGGCTCGTCGCCGCGCGTGCCGAGCCACTCGAGCGCCGCGTCCACGGTCTCCGCGGCCGGCCGGTCCGCGCGGCGAATGTCGAGCCCGCGCCGCTCGACGAAGCGGATCAGTGCGCCGACGAGGTGCAGGCGCTCGACGACTCTCGGGAGCCAGCGCCACGCGAGCAGCTGGTCGTCGTACCAGTCGAAGCGCGAGGCGAGGCCGCACGACTCGTCGACGAGGGTGAAGCCGGACACGAAGGCGCCCGACTGGTGCGTGCGCGCGAGCACGTCACCGAGAGTTCGCGCGCGACTCGAGATCGGTCGGCCGTTCGACACGGCGCCATGCTCGATCGGGTAGAGGCCCGAGAGCATCGTCACGTGCGAGGGCACGGTGGTGTTCGCCTGCGAGGTCGCGTCCTCGAACAGCACGCCTTCGCCCGCGAGCGCGTCGATCGTCGGCGTCTGCGCGCGCGGATTGCCGTAGCACCCGAGCGCATCGGCGCGCAGCGTGTCGATGCTCACGAGCAGCACGTCCGTCTGTCCGGCGCTCGAAATCTCGGGCACACGACGGTGCGGTGCGGCCAGCGACACGAGCGCGATGAGGGCCAGTCCGCCGAGCGTCGCGGCGTGCGGTGCGCGGCGACCGCGAAAGCTCGCGATCGCGAGCCCGAGGTTGGCGAGCGCGAGCGCTCCCGCGAGCCACTGCACCGGTCCCTCGGCGAAACGCACGGCCACGAGGGCGATGCACGCCGCGGAGCCGAGGCCGAGCAGGGACCACCACGTCGCGACGCGCGTCGCGAGCGGCCACCACGCGAGGATCTCCTTGAGCGCGAGCATCACCGCCGTCGCCGCGAGCGCGCAGGGCAGCGCGAGCTCCGCGGGTACCCAGCCCGCGAGCGCGAACAGCGCGACGGACAGCGCGGAGCCGAGGGCGGCGCAGGTGGAGGCCGGTGCGGCGCGGAACTGGGGCCGGCCGAAGAGCGCGAGCGCGAACAGCGCGCAGGGCAGCGCGAGCAGGGCGGCGACCAGCGCGTAGCCGAGCGCGCCGGTGCTGACGAGGCGCGCCGCCCACTGGACGTAGCGCGCATCGGACGTGGCGAGCACCTTGGCGCTCTCGAGCAGTCCGATGGCGGCGCCGCACAGGGCGGCGAGGCCCGTGGCGCGACCGAGGGCGGCGGCGACGGGCTCGCGCAGGAGCGGGGCGGCTTCCGTGGAGCTCATGGGGGCCGTGGCGGGGACGATAGACCTTATCGACCCTGCTCCCAAGCGCCCGTGGCCGACGCGGCACGGCCGCTCGCCTGTCCCGACCTTGGGAGCGTCTGAGGCTCCCGAACGGCCCTGCGCACTTCCGAGTGGGGGCGCGACCCGACATGATGGGCCCGCGGGCTCTCGCTCCCGCGCCCCCGATGCACGAGACGAGCTCGCGTTCGACCCTGCTCGAGAAGGCGCTTCTCGCCGTCGGCACCGCCTTCGTCGCGTGGCTGCTCGCGTGCATCGTCGCGGAGCACAAGGACGAGCCGGCGGACGACGCGTACATCACGTACGTCTACGCGCGCAACGTCGCCGAGGGCCACGGGCTGCGCTACAACGCCAGCGACGCCGATCCGACTTCCGGTGCCTCGAGCCTGCTGCATGTGCTCGCCTGCGCTGGCGCGATCGAGTCGGGGCTCGACCCCCTGGCGTTCACGCGCGCGCTCGGCATCGCGCTCATCCTCTCGATCGGCCTCGCGTTCGGACTCGTCGGGGCCACGATCGCGCGCGCGCCGCCGCTCTCCGGTTGCCTCGCGGGTCTCGCCGTGGCACTGCTCCTCGGCCTGCTGCCCGAGACCTCGACGCATCTCGCGTCTGGCATGGACACGCTGCTCTTCACGGCCACGCACGCCTGGGTGGCGGCGTGGGCGGCGCTCGTGGTCGCGAGCGAAGAGCGCAAGCTCGCGCCCGGAGTCGTGTCGCTCGGAATCGCCCTGCTCGCCCTGCTGGCGCTGGCACGACCGGAAGGTGGGTTGCTCGGGGCACTGTATCTCGCGGCACTCGCGCTGGTTGGCCGCGAGAGCCATGGAGGAGCGGCCAGCCTGCGGCGCGTGCTGCCCATCGGCGTCGCGCTTGCAGCGCTGCTCGGCTCGCTCGCGCTCTGGCGCTGGAGCTACTTCGGCGACGTCCTCTCGAACCCCTACTACGTGAAGGTCTCGAACGCGATCTTCGGATCCGACGGCGAGTGGTTGCCGGGTGCGGACGCGACCGCGCGCTTCGCGCTGCAGCGCCTCCTGCCCCTCGGGCTCATCGTCCTTGCGCTCGCGGCCGCGGTGCGCGCTCCCTCGGAGGCCGTGCGACGCGGATTCTGGCTGCTCGTGCCGGCGACGCTGGTCGTGCTGGCCTACGCGCGCGCGATCCACGAGATGGCGGCTGGCTTCCGCTACGAGTACCCGCTGATCGCGCCGTTCGCAGGAGTCGTGGCTGTCGCACTGTGCTGGCTGCGCACGCGTTCGCTGGCGAGCTTCGCCACCGTGCTCGGGTGCGGCGCCGTCGCGCTGCCGTTGCTCGCGAGCTCGCCGGGCACACCGCTCGCGCGCTGGCTGGCGCATCCGCGCAGCATCGCGATGTCGTGGTGGCCCGAGCATCGGCCGAGCAACGCACTGGCGCGGCTCGGACTCGACCTCGGCGAGACCGCGCTCGGTCAGGACGCCTCGATCCTGCTCTCGGGAGCCGGCCAGGTGCCGTGGTTCTCGCGCCTGCGCGCGATCGACTGGATCGGGCTCAACAACAATCGCGCCAGCGGTCGCGATGCCGCCAGCGTGGCCGAGCTCTGGTCGTACCTCGAGTCGCTGCAGCCCGATCTCGCGTTCTCGATCCTCCCGCCGGCGGCGCCGGGATCGACGAGTCCGTCGGATGACGCGAACTTCAACTGCGCGCACGTGCGTAGAACGCGCGACGGGCGCGGCAGCGCCCTCTTCGAGCACTGGGATCCGGCGCGCGTCGATGAGTCCTTCTGGCGCGAGATGGTCTGGTTGCGCGACCGCTGCGAGTTCGTCGCGAGCTACCGGCTCGGCGACGCGTGGGGCGAGCCCTGGTGGGTGCTCGTGTACGTCCGCAGCGACTCGCCGCACCGCGCGCTGCTCGAGGAGTGCTTCGCTCGCTCGAAGCGCGTCGACCGCCCGGGGGAGAACCTCTCCGGTGCCTTCCCAGTCCCCCCGAGCCGGAAAGAACTTCCGCTTCGGGGCGGCTGAGCTGCGCACTTCGTACGCAATGTTGCGAAGCTGAAAAGGGTTTGCAGGCGGAGGGACGAAGAGCAGGGCTGCCCCCCGGCCTTGTCCTCGCAGGACCCCACGACCCCCATGAACTGGATTCGCAACCTCTCCGTCGCCCGCAAGATCAACCTGCTCGTCGCCCTCGCGCTCCTCGGCATCGTCTCCGTCGGAGCGGCCGGCCTGTGGGGGGCGCGGCGCCTCGCGCACTCGACCGACGACGTCGGGCGCACCCAGCTGCCCGCCGTGCGCAGCATGACCCTGTGCGACATGATGCACGATGGCATGCTCGCGTGCGTGTATCGCGCGCTCCTCGTCGCCGACGACGGGGATGCGGAAGCGATGCAGGCCGCCGTGCAGGAGACGGAGGAGTTTTCGAGCAACTTCCGCGGTTACCTCGGTGCGCTCGACGAGCTCGGGATCGCGCCGCTGACGCGCGAGGCGGTCGAACGTGCCCGTCCGGACGTCGAGGAGTACATCGAGGGCTGCAAGGGACTCGTGGAGTTGTGCGCGCAGGGCAAGCCGGAGCTCGCGCGGGAGCGGCTCCCTGAAGTGCAGGCCGTGTTCGATCGCCTCGAGATCAGCCTCGGCGAGCTCGGCGAGCGCATTGAGCAGGATGCCGACGTCTCGGTCGAGGAGAGCGAGCGGGTCGCCGCACTGGCCAGCACCGTCGCGATCGCGTGTCTCGTCACGTGCGCCGCGCTCGCGCTTACCCTCGGTCTGTACATCGCGCGCCTGATCGTCCGTCCGCTCGACACGGCCGTGCGCGTGCTCGAATCGGGCGACATCGTCGCGCTCTCCGGCGTCAACAGCGACGACGAGATCGGTCGCATGGCCCAGGCCGTGACGTCGACGGTGCGGCGCATGGAGGAAAGCGCCACGGAGCTCTCCGCGCAGAAGCGCACGATCGAAGCCAGCGCCGCCCAGATGGAGAAGACCGCCCGCGAAGCCGAGGAGGCCGCGCAGCGTGCTCAGACTCTCGCCGCCGAGGCGGCCCGCGTCGCCGCGATGGTCGAGAACTCGCCGGCGTGCATGATGTACGCGGACGACTCGCTCGCGCTGGTGCACATCAATCCGGCCGCGCGCCGTGCGCTCTCGCGCCTTGGTGCCGAGCTCTCGGCGGAACGCCTGCAGGGCCAGCCGCTCTCGCGCTTCTTCCGCGACTCGCGTGCCACGGGCGCGTTCCTGCGCGACGAGTCGAACCTGCCGCTGCACGTGGAGGCCGAGATCGGCGGCGAGACCATCGAGCTCGTCCTCAGCGCAATCCACGACGACGCGGGTCGCCGCGCCGGCACTCTGGTGAGCTGGGAAATCGTGACGGAGAAGCTCGCGGCCGAGCGTCGGGCGCGCGAGCTGGCGGAGCGCGAGGTGCGCAGCGCGCAGGAACTCCAGCAGAAGGTCGAGCGCATGCTCCAGAGCGTCGACGCGATCTCGCGCGGCGACCTCACGGTTCAGATCGACGTTCGTGGCGAGGACGCGATCGGACGCATGGGCGAGGCACTCGCTCGCCTGCTCGTCGATCTGCGTGGCAGCATGCAGCGCATCCGTACCTCGGCTGAAGCGCTCGCGCGCTCCTCGGAGACGCTGGGCGCCGTCAGCCAGCAGATGAGCTCGGAGGCGCGCCAGACCGCGACGCAGGTTCACGTGGTCGCCGACGCGGCCTCGAAGGTCTCGGGCTCGATGCGCACGGTCACCGAGAGCACGGACGGCATGAACCAGTCGATCGGCGAGATCGCTCGCAGTGCCAGCGCGGCGGCCAAGGTCGCGCGCACGGCCGTGGAGACCGCGGACGAGACCAACGCGACGGTGTCCGAGCTCGATCGCTCCAGCGAGGAGATCGGCAAGATCCTGAAGACCATCAACACCATCGCGCAGCAGACCAACCTGCTCGCGCTCAACGCGACGATCGAGGCTGCGCGCGCCGGCGAGGCCGGGCGCGGGTTCGCGGTGGTGGCGAACGAGGTCAAGGAGCTCGCCAAGGAGACCGCGAAGGCGACGACGGACATCAGCGCCAAGATCGGCGCCATTCAGTCCGGCTCGCGCGGCGCCGTCGAGGCCATCTCGCGCATCGGCGCGATCATCCGCGAGATCGACAACCTGCAGACGACGATCGCCGCCGCGGTCGAGGAGCAGACGGCGATGACGAAGGACATCAGCCAGAACCTGTCGGGCGCCACGAGCTCGAGCGCGGCGATCACCGCGAACATGGAGCAGGTCGCGACGGCCGCGAAGGGCACGTCCGAGGGCGCGAGCCACTCGCTGGAGGTCTCCAACGAGGTCTCGCGCATGTCGGGCGACCTGCTGGCCGCCGTGG
>CAITGX010000068.1 GCA_903892045.1 uncultured Planctomycetota bacterium
GCCAGGCCAAAGTCGGTGAGTTTCGGGGCGGGATCGGTCGCGTCGTCCGGTTGGGCCAGCAGGATGTTGCCCGGCTTGATGTCGCGGTGCAGGATCCCGCGCTCGTGCAGGTGCGCGAGACCGTCCGCAGCGCCGGCGAACAGCTCCGCCAGCGCCCGCGCTCGGTCCCGCCCCGCGCGCGGCTTGGGCATGCGCGCCGCCACCTGCGGCAGGGCCTTCTCCGCCAGCGTGCGTTCCTTCGCCCGGCTCTCACTCGCCGACTTCACCGCCGTGTCGACGTCGTCGCTCTCCTTGATCACGCCCGCCACTGCGCCAAGGTCCGCGCCCTCGATGTACTCCATCGCGAAGTACAGCGTGTCCCCGACTCGGCCATAGGTGTGGATCTTCACCACGTTGGGGTGGTCGCAGCGCGAGAGCGCCAGCACCTCGCGCCGAAAGCGCGCCTCCGCCACAGGATCGGTGCCGGCCACCACGCGCAGCTGCTTGAGCGCCACGAGCCGGCCCAGGCTCTCTTGCCGCGCGAGGTACACCACGCCCATCCCGCCCTCGCCCAGCTTGCCGAGCAGCGTGTAGTCCCCGAACACCTCGCCGTCCCCGGGCCGCACGACGGCTGCGTCCGCCCGTGCCGCGGCGCCTTGGGCGCTCGTCGAGAAGAGCGCGCGCACGTCGGGGACGAGCTGCGGGTAGAGCAGCTCGAGCTCCTGCGCGCGGCGGTGCTCGCCCGAGACGAGGTCGATGTAGGAAGGGCTGCGCGCGAGCCCGTGGAACAGCAGGAACGACTCCTCCTCGAGCAGGAACAGCGTCCAGGGGTACAGGTCGACCCAGCGGCCTTGGTGGCGCGCGTACATGCGCTTGGGCAGGAGCTCCTGCTGCAGCGCCGTGCCGGAGGGATCGAGCACCACCGGGCTCTCGCCGGCGAGGTCGTAGAGCCGCGCGCGCCAGCCACCGTCGCTCGTGCGCTGCACCTCGTCGCAGTGCAGCAGCTGTGACTGCGCCGGCAGGAACAGGCCCTGCTCCCAGGCCGCCTGCAAGCCCTCGGCGAGCGCGCGGCCGCCCTGCTCGTAGTAGGAGGGCTCGCGCATGCCGCCGTGGCCGATCGTGGCGTTGCGGTAGCCCGCGAGCTTGGAGAGCAGCTCGCCCAGCTTCACGCCCTTGGGCCGCGAGGAGCTGCCGAGGGCCTCGGTGCAGTGCGCGTAGAGCGCGAGCAGCGCCGGATCCACGAGCACGCGATCCTGGCCGTCGAGGGCCGCGAACCAGTCGCCCGCCGAGGCACGCGCGAGGCGGCCGCGCAGCTCGGCTGACTCCGGCGGCCGCGCCGCCACCGCGAGGCGCACGGAGGCCTCCCACGCCCAATAGGCGCTGTCATGGCGCTCCTTGCCCGACTTCGCATTGCGATGTCGACGCAGGAGGGCCGCCACGGGGAAGGGAAGCGTGGTGGACATGGCCCAACTCCGACGGCCTTGATGCTAGGCCAACGCCGCCTCGGCGGAAAGCGAACGCCGGGGCTCGCCTACTGGCCGCCCGACAAAAATCCGCAGGGCGCGGCTAATGCCAGAGCCCGGCGGCGCAAGGGGTGGTGTCGCGCACAGCTGCGACCTGAACGAACACGAACTCACCCCACGAGACAAGAAAGAGCACTGCCCATGAACTTCTTCGCCACCCTCGCCCTTCAGGCCGCCCTCGACACCCTCGCTCCCGCGAGCAATGACGCAGC
>CAITGX010000069.1 GCA_903892045.1 uncultured Planctomycetota bacterium
CCCGCAACCCGCGCGGGCGAGTAGGTCCGCCCGTCTCCAACGCGCCCGCACCACCGCCCCCGCGGGCCTCAAACGGCTCGCCAGCCCGACAAAGGAGCCCGAGCCGAGCTCGGGAGGCCGCTTGACGGATGCGCCCGCGGCGGCAAACCTCCCTTGCACGCTCGACGACGGCCGCCTCCCGCGGAAGTCATCCGCTTGGAGTTCCTATCCGCCCGGAACCTCACATGAACCGCTCCAGACCGATCCACCTCGCCGCCCGCCTGCTCCTCGCCTGCCCCCTCGGACAGGAGCTCCCCTCACTCGCACCCACGCCGGTCGAGGTCGCGCCGGCGGGCCAGAACCGCGACATGGGGGCGCCCAGCTTCGCCCCGGCCGAGCTCGGCGACGGGGTGCCGTTGCCCGAGCGGGTCGAGGTCCGCGCCGGCGAGCGCGGCGACACGCTCGCGTCGCGCGAGAGCGAGGACCCGTACTTCCTGGGTTTCGCGGGGGGCCGCCACTACCCCGCCGCCGACGAGCGCCTCGACCCCGAGCTCGTCGCCAGCGCGCTGCAGGCCCGGTCCGAGGGCCGCGGCGAGACCTAACGGTTTCGTGATGTTCTCCCGGCGCATGACGCCCGAGCGGGGTGCCGCGCTGGAGGCGCTCGGCTGCCGCCTGCTGCAGTTCCACCCCCACTACTGCCTGAAGGCCGCGCTGCCCGTCGACCGGCTCGACGAGATCGAGGCGCTCGACTTCGTGCGCTGGGTCGGCCAGCCGCGCCTCGAGCAGAAGCTCCACCCGCAGCTCGCGCTCGCGCCGGTCGGGGACGACGGGCGGATCGAGCTCTACGTCGACCTGTACGAGAGCGACCTCGGCGCCGACTCGACCTCCGAGCCCGCGGCGACGGCGTGGGTCAACGACGCGGGCGCGCTGCGCCCGATCGAGGACGAGAGCGTGCTCCCGCGACGCTGGCAGAGCCGCGGTCCGGCGCAGCGGGCGCTCGACGCGCTCGGTGTCGAGGTCGTCGAGTACGTGCCCGAGGTCCGGGCCTTCCGCGTGCGCGCGCTGCCCGGGCAGGTCGCCGGCCTCGCCGCGCTCGACCGCGTGCAGTTCATCGAGCCCGACGTCCCGGCGCGCCTGATGCACGACGAGTCGACGCCGATGATCGGCGCCGACGCCTCGCGCCTTTCCTTCCCCGGCAACTCGAGCGGCACCAACGCCGTCGCGATGGCGGACAGCGGCGTCGACGCCTCGCACTGGGGCCTGGGGATCGCGGGCTTCGGCTGGGACTTCACCCCCGCCGGCAATCCGTGGCTCGACGGGTGCGAGCACGGCTCGCACGTGATGGGCACGCTGCTCGGCGACGGCTCCGGGAGCTTCTGGGCGAGCCACAAGGGCGTCGCGCCCGGCTTGGCGCGCGGCGGCAGCGCGACCCGCGCCTACGTCGCTCGCATCTTCGACAACGGCTGCAACTCCTCCGGCACGGCCAACTCGACGATCTTCTCTGTCAATCGCACGAGCCTGTGGGACGGCTCCGGCAACACGTCGAAGCCGCAGCTCTCGACCAACTCCTGGGGCTCGCAGGGCACAGGCTGGGTCGGCACGGAGGTCAACGCGCGCGCCGTCGACTTCGAGGTCTGGAACTACGACCAGCTCTACCTGTTCGCCGCCGGCAACCAGGGCTCGGGCACGATGACCGTCGTGCAGCAGGGAACCGCGAAGAACGCGCTCACCGTCGGCAACATCATCGATTTCTACGCCAACTACGGCTTCCCCAACACGATCGCGTTCGACTCCAGCCGCGGTCCCTGCGGCGACGGCCGGTGGAAGCCCAACGTCGTCGCCCCGGGCGACCTGATCACGTCGATCGACGCCAACTCGACCAACGGCTACAAGGCCCTGGCGGGCACGAGCATGGCGACGCCGCACGTCGCCGGTCTCGCCGCGCAGGTCACCGACGCGTTCGCGTGGATGCGCTACCAGCCGGCCGCCGTGATGGCGACCCTGATGTCGAGCGCCGAGTCCAAGGGCGGCGTCGCGCTGACCAACTCCACCGACGCGGTGCTCGACACCTACGGCGCCGGCAAGGTCTCGGCCCACAAGGCGCTGCTCGGCAGCTCCGAGTACTGGATCAACAACTGGATCTTCAACGCGACCTGGTTCGCGGGCTGGACCTTCGGCGACTTCGCCGTCCCGCCGAACTGCAAGCGCATCACGGTCTGCTTCACCTACGTCGAGCCCGAGGCCTCGGCCGGCGCCTCGCAGGCGCTGATCAACGACTGGGACCTGTACCTCGATGACCCGACGAACGGCATCGATCCCAACGGCAACAGCGGCGAGTGGTTCGCGCAGCAGAGCGCTCTCGACAACGTCGAGATCCGCTCGCTCGACAACCCGGTCGCCGGGACCTGGCGCTGGAAGGCGTGGCCGCGGTCGGTCAACTTCCTGAGCTCGGTGAAGGCCAGCGTCACGGTCACCTACGAGATGGTGACGGCCTCGGCGCAGCCGTCGATCGACGTCTGGACCAACGCCACGTACCTGCAGCCCAACCAGCTCGTCGACGTGTTCGCGACCGTGAACAACGCTCACGGGCTCGCCTCGGGCGCCTCGCTCGAGAGCAGCTCCTCGGGCGACACGCTGCAGCTCGTGCAGGGCCAGCTCGTCGACGGTCCCTACACCGAGCACATCGACAACCCCGCCGGCGGGCGCAAGGTGGCGATCGGCGACATCCCGCCCGGCGGCTCGCGCACGGTGTACTGGCGCACGAGTTGGGCGAGCGAGGGCGTCAAGACCTTCGGCTCGTACCTCGACCTCGACAACGTGGCCTGGCTGTTCGACTCGGTCAGCGTCACCGTCGACGGCACGCCGCCGCCCCACCCGTCGATCTCGTCGACCTCGCACACGCCGGGCGTGTGGTCGAGCGACAACACGATCGACTTCACGTGGGTGCAGAACCCCGACAACGTCTCGGGCCTCGCCGGCTACGCGTCGCTGATCTCGTCGAACGGCATCCCGCTCGATCCGGGCCCGTCGATCAACCTCGGTCCGGTGAGCGCCGGGACCTGGACCGTGCCGAGCAGCGCCGCGGGGATCTACCTCTCGCTGCGCCCGTTCGACAACGCCGGCAACGCCTCGGCGAACGGCTATGCGTGGGGCCCGGCGTACCTCGTCGACGCGGTCACGCCCGGCACGCCCGGCCCGATCACGTCGTCGTCGCACGTCGCCGGAGTCGCGAACTGCAACACGACCGTCGCGCTCTCGTGGACGCCCGCGGTCGACCTGCACTCCGGGATCGCCGGGTACATCGGGGTGTGGGACGGCTCGCCGTCGACCATCCCCAGCGGCGCCGCGAACCTGGGCGCGGTGTCGAGCCTCGTGCAGAACATCGGCTCGAGCAACGCACCGCGCTGGTTCCACCTGCGCGCCCGCGACAACGCCGGGAATCTCGGCTTCACGGCGCACTTCGGGCCCGTGTACGCCAACGCCAACAGCGTCTCGACCTACTGCACGGGCAAGACCAACTCGCTCGGCTGCGTGCCGTCGATCGGCACGAACGGCGTGCAGCCCGACAAGTCGAACGGCAACTTCACGGTCACGTGCTCGAACGTGCTCAACCAGAAGTCCGGACTCCTGTTCTGGAGCCTCGGATCCTCGGCGACCCCGTTCCAGGGCGGCACCAAGTGCGTCTCGAGCCCGACCCTGCGCACGTCGACGATCTCCAGCGGCGGAGCGGCGACCGGCAACTCGTGCACGGGCACCTACGCCTTCACGTTCACGACGGCGTACATGAACGCGCAGGGCATCGTGCCCGGCCAGACGCTGTACGCGCAGTGGTGGATGCGCGACCCGGCGAGCTCGTTCTCGACCGGCCTCTCCAACGGCCTGCGTTTCACCGTCTGCGACTGATCGCTCGCACGGTCGATGACTGCGAAGCAGCCCCCGCGGCCCGAGAGGGTCGTGGGGGCTGCAACTTTCCCGGAGAGCCGTCTCCCGGCCTCGCGCGCGTCAGCCGAGGCTCGCGAGCGCCTTGCGCAGCGTCTCGGCGTGCGCGTCGAGCACGTCGGCCGGCAGGCCCTGCTGCTGGCGCCGGAAGTCCATGTCGTCGGGATGATCGAGCGGCAGGAGGTGCAGGTGGCAGTGCGGCACCTCGAGCCCGATGATCGAGAGCCTATCCGCCGCATCCACTGCACCTACCTGCGGCCCGCCCGCTCACGCGAACATCGCGACTTCGCCTGAGTCGGCGCTCTCCTCACCGTCGAGCCATTCCCTCGACCGCAAACGACGCGAGCGAGCAAGCCCGGTCGTATCCAGCGCGCCTCGCACGGCTCGCCAGCCCGCCGCCGAGGGCTGATCTGGCCCCTATTGGCGAGGTGACGGATCTGCCAGCCGCGGTAAACCTCCCTCTCGCGGTCGACGACGGCCGCCTCCCGCGGAAGTCATCCGCTTGGAGTTCCTATTTGCCTTCGACCTGCTCGCGCTCGCCGCCTGCTCGAGCGACGCCCCCACCCCCGCCGGCACGAGCGGTGGAGCGCTCGAGAGCTTCTTCGCGCAGTCGCCGGAGGCGCAGTCCACCGCCGTGCTCGAAGGTCGCAAGTCGGCGCAGGCCGGTGCCGATTTCGTGCTCAAGGGCCGCGTGAAGGACTTCGTCAGCGGGCGCGCCGCGTTCACGCTGATCGACTCCTCGCTGCGCGCGTGCAGCGACGAGGGCGATCCGATGCAGGACTCCTGCGAGACGCCGTGGGACTACTGCTGCATTCCCGGCGAGGAGGTCGCCGCCGCCTGCGCGACGGTCGAGTTCCGCGACGCCGCGGGCGTGATCAAGCAGCCGATCGAGGGCTTCCACGGGCTCAACCACCTCGACACCGTGATCGTGCGCGGTACCGTCGAGACGGACCCGAGCGGCAACATGACGCTCGTCGCCAAGTCTTTCACCTTCACCCCGAACCCGAGCTCCAAATGAACCCCACGAGGCCGCTCGCATCGTTCGCCCTCGCGGCGCTGTTCGTCTCTTCGTGCGGAGGCCCGTCGCAGCCGAGCGAAACCTCGATCGCAGCCGCGAAGGAAGCCGCACGCGCAGCGGCCGATCGGCTCGGGCAGGAGCTCGTCGCCGCGCTCGGGGAGGCGCTCGGCAAGGGCGGCCCCGTCGGCGCGATCGAGGTGTGCCAGCTGCGCGCGCCGCAGATCGCGGCGGACGTGGGCGCCGCCGGCAAGGTGAAGATCGGCCGCACGGCGCTGCGCGTGCGCAACCCGGCGAACGCGCCGGATGCGTGGGAACGCGCGGGCCTCGAGAGCTTCGCGCAGGCGCGGGCCGGTGGTGCCGATCTGTCGAGCTGGTCGGCCACGTCCGTCGAGGCGACCGCGGACGGGTTCCAGCTCCGCTGGCTGCGCCCGATCGTGCTGCAGCCCGCGTGCACCGTGTGCCACGGGGAGGAGCTCGCGCCCGAGCTCGTCGCCGAACTCGCCAAGCGCTACCCGCAGGACGCCGCGACGGGCTTCAAGCCGGGCGAGCTGCGCGGCGCCTTCACCGCGACAGTCCAGCTCGACGGCTGATCGCGCGCCGGCCCGAGCTCGCGCTCGCGAGCTCAGGGCCAGCGGCGGCTACGGGCACACCGTGAAGGAAAGGCCGTTGGAGAGGTTGGTGGCGAGCGACGCCGCGGGATCGCGGAACCACGCCTGGATCGAGACCACCTCGCCACCGGCGAAGGGCGTGCCCAGCGCACCCGGCGTCGAGCTGACGAACGCGCTCCAGTCGAGCGCGAGCGTGCCATTGCACTGGCCCGCGTTGCCGCCGCTGTTCGAGGAGTTCGAGCGCTGCGTCGGCGACTTGACGCACAGGTAGCTGGTGCCGGTGCCCCACGGCACGGCCTGCGTGCCGTTGAGTCCGTAGAACAAGAGCCCCTGCTTCTGGCCCTCGCCGCCCTGCGCGGTCACCACGAACCCGCTCGTGGCGCCGACTCGTGCGCTGCCGGTCGACACGAGCGTGGCGTTGCAGCCGTTGGTGGTCGTGCCCGCGGTGCAGTAGGCCTGGGGCGCCGGACAGGCCGTCACGTTGTTGAACGTGAAGTTGTCCATGCCGATCGTCCCGGAGGTTTGCGTGATCTCGACGCGGTGGATGCCGGGCAGCGAGAGCGAGAGCAGCACGCCGGAGCTGACGTCCGGTGCCGTGACCGAACCGAGCAGCGAACCGTCGAGCCCGAACGCGCGCAGCGTCGCACTGCCCGGAACGGCCAAAAGGTCGCCGCGCACGCTGACGAAGTTCGTCGTCGCGGGATTGGCCGGGTTCGCCGGATCGACGAACGTCGCATGGATCGGCTCGAGGTAGCGGAGCGCTCCCGCGGCGGTCGTGCCGCCGATGATGTTGGGAGCGCTCGGCGTCGCGGCGCCGTGGCTGATCACGGCGATGAAGGCCGCGCCCGACGAGAAGCGGACCCCGAGCGTGGCCTGATAGAGGGTCGAGAGCCGGCTGGCGACCGGAACCACCGCGCCGGGCGCGTTCCCCATCGCGGGCAGCGTGTCGAACGTCAGCACGTTCTGCGCGCGAGCGAAGGGCGTGACGAGGGTGAGCAACGCGAGGCAGGCGAGTCGAGAGATCACAGTGGAAACTCCTGGGTCCGGGACGCAGAGATGATCCCACAGGAGCGCGATTCTGTCTCCCACCTCCGTCCGCCGGGCGGCACGGTGGGGCCTTGGCCCCAAGGTGGGCAGGCTCCGAACCGCCCTAGCCGTCGAGCGCGATGGGCGGCCCGAGAAAGCGCGGCTGCGTGCCGAGGACGTGGGCGTCGAGCACGGCGGCGGCGCGCGCGACGACCTCGCGAGCGCGCACCCTCATCCCGGAGCCGCCTCCGACAGCTTGGGCGCAGTAACCCGAGGCCTCGAGCCCGCGCGAGCGCGCGAGGAACACGGCGCGCTCGGCGTGGAAGCGCTGCGACACGATCACCAGCCTGCGCTGGCCGAACACCAGCTCGGCGCGCACGACGGAGTCGAGCGTGCGGAAGCCGGCGTAGTCGCAGTGGATGCGCTCCGCGGGAACCCCGCGCTCGACCAGCGCCGCTTTCATCGCGGTGGGCTCGTCATACTCGGCGCGGTGGTTGTCGCCGCTGACGATCAGGCGCTCGACCGCGCCCGTGCGGTAGAGCTCCGCGGCCGCGTCCATGCGCCGGCCGAAGTAGAGGTTGCGACGGCCATCGGCGAGATGCTCCGAACAGCCGAGCACGAGCGCCACGGGCGCGAGTGGAACGTCCTCGACACGCTCGTGGCAGCTCGCGGACGCGGCGTGGGCGACCCAGCGATCGCAGGCGATCAGCGCGAGAGTGGCCAGCGCGACACCGACGGCCGCGAGCTTCGCGAGGCGCCGCGCGCGCCCGCTCCGCGCCGTCGTGATCGCCGCGACCTGCATCAGTCGCCCGTCGGGGAGATCTGGAACGAGAGCACGTCCTTCCGCGCGCCGAGCTCCTCGCTCAACTGGCGCATGTGCTGCTTCTGCGTCGAGCGGATCACCATCGAGTACTCGGTGAACTGCGAGCGCGAGTCGTAGTGGTAGCTCAGGTTGGCGATCGTGAAGCCACGGGCGCTGACGAGCTGCCGCAGCTCCTCCTCGGGCACCTGCGCGCTGCGCGCGAACCGCACGGTGAAGCGCGCGTAGATCTGCGCGGGCAGGTGCGTCTCGAGCCAGCCGAACACCGACAGCGTGCCGGGCGTGAGCACGGCTGCGATCAGCGCCGGGATGTAGAAGCCGATGCCGACCATGATGCCGATCGCGGCGGTGATCCAGATCGAGGCGGCCGTGGTCAGCCCGCACACCGTCAGGCCATCGCGCAGGATCGCGCCGGATCCGAGGAAGCCGATGCCGGTCATGATGCCCTGCGCCATGCGCGTCGGGTCGAGCGTGAGCTTGACCGCCTCGTTGTCGGGCACCCACAGCTGCTCGAACGCCGTGAGCAGCATCAGCAGGCTCGTCGACAGGCACACCAGCGCATGGGTGCGGAACCCGGCGGGTCGACCGCGGTAGCTGCGCTCGAAGCCGATCGCGGCGCCGACGAGCAGTGCCGCCACGAGCCGCACCGCGATCTCGCGCAGGATCTCGGGCGTGTCGATGAGGGGAGCGGCGCTGGCGATCATCGTGGCTACGCTGCGCGATGGCGCCGCGGGGATCAAGGGACGATCAAGGCGCGCGACGCTGGCTCACGACGGCTTCGGGCCCTTGCGGGCACGCTTGGCGGGCTTTTCGCCCTCCGCGCCGAGCGACTTGCGCGCGCTCGCGGCGCCCTTGGCGCGCTTCTTGGCCTCCTTCTGCCGGGCCCGGATCGCCGCCCGGATGCCGCCGCGCGCCGCCGCCGCGCGCACGACCGTGGTCGGCGTCGGCTGGCCCGCCGCGACCCAGCCCTCGGGCGGGGGCGTGCCCTTGATCTCGAACAGGAAGCGCGAGGGCATCGACGGCTGCGCCTTCCCGAACTTCACGCGCTCCTGCGTGTAGCTGATCGTCAGGTGGCGCTGGGCGCGCGTGATGCCGACGTACATCAGGCGCCGCTCCTCCTCGACGATGTCCTCCGCGACCGAACGCAGGTGCGGGAGCAGCCCCTCCTCGACGCCGACGAGATACACGCGCGGGAACTCGAGCCCCCGCCCGCTCCGGCGCCGTGGTCTTCGCACAGCGGTTCGGGAGCGCGCTCAACTTGAACCTGCACTTCCACGCGCTGCTGCTCGACGGCGCCTTCGTCTCACCGAGCAGCGACCTCACGCCGCGCTTCCAGCCCGCCGCGCTGCTCACCTATGCCGACGTCGCCGAGCTAGTCGAGCAGCTCGCCCGGCGCATCACGCGCTACCTCGAGCGCCACGGTCGCCTGCCCCGCGCACACTCGCCGGCCGACGCTGAGGAGCCGGTCGAGCACGACACTGCGCTCTTCGACCAACTGTGCGCCGCGTCGTGCCAAGTCGCCCACGAGAGGTCGCAGCCGCGCGACAGCTGTCCCATCGTCGCGCGGATCGGCTCGATGCCCGCGACGATGTGCTCGAGGCTCAGGCCCATGATGAGGTACTGCGGCCGCGCGAGCATCGCCATCGCGGTCGCCCCGGCGACGCCCGCGAGGAAGTCGCGCTTGAATCGGCCGAGCCCGGCGACCGCACCGCCGCCCCGCGCATCGTCGCCGCGACACACGGCCTCCGCCCTGCTTGGCCAGCTGTGCGCTTCGCTCGACGGCTTCTCGCTGCAGGCCACGGTCGCGCTCGAGGCAGCCGGTCCCCCCGGGCGCAAGCGACTGTGCCGCTATCTCGCGCGCTTGGGGTGATCGGCGGCCTCGACCCTTGACAGCGCCAACAGCTAGCGCTATGCGCTGAATCTCGTGCTGCCTGTTTGCTCGACGCAGCGGCCGACGACCTTCCCAACTGTTTCTCCATGACGGGGCTCCTTCCATGCCTACGATCAAGCGAATTGCAGCCTGTTTCTGTGCGGCGATACTGATCGCCACGCTCCTCGCCTCCACTCCAGTGCCGGACTGTCACGGTTGTGACGCCAGTTTGCTGGGTTCGACATCGACGGGCCCCCAAGGCGGGTGGAATTTCACGGTGAGCATTGGTGTCACCAGTGGCCAGTGCACTTCGGACGGCGGCGCGCCGCCCGAGTGTGTGGCGGAGTCTTGCCAGACGACCGTCTTGGTCTCGGGCACTGGGGTGGCTTCCACTAGCTACAACGTGTGCTACGAGCAGACCGGGGCACCCAAGTACTGCGTGACACCTGCTCCGACGACAGACGCGAGCGGCAACGTGAATCTCACACTCACTCGGTGCACGGGTTGCGGAAATGAAATGACTTTTGAGGCGTCGGGGCCCAATGGAGAGTCCAAGGCCTCGGCGAAGATGGAATGCAAGCCGTGTGTTCGCTGAGAGAACGGAGCCGATTCACATGACGAAATGGGCGAAAGTTTTCGGCGTGATCTTTGGCTTCTCGGTCTTGGGGGGCATCGCAATCGTCGTTCTGCGATGGACTTCCCAAGCCACGCAGGGGCAGGAACTTGCGGCCGCGCCGACCGCGGCGGCGCGAGCAGAGGTACCGGCCGAGGAGTCGGCGAGGCTCGAACAGGAGCCCGAGGGTGGGGTCAAGTCTTCGCCGAGGCGATCGGTGCGCGACTACCTTGCGGACTACTACGGAGCCGAGTGGGTGTCCATTCGCGCCCAACTTGAACTCAAACGCGGCGAGCTGCTCGACCGGCCGCTCGACGAGTCAGCTTCCATTGCAAGTTGGGCGGAATCGGAGGAGGATGCGCGGAGCAGAATCGTCTTGAGCTCCGAAAAGTGTGTGGCATATGCGAAGGCGGAAATTGACCTCGATCCCACGGCCTACGAGAGCTGGGATCGCATTCGACGCCGTTTCCCAGGTGTTCCGGAGAACGTCGGGCCGCGTGAGCTCGAGGCCTTGCGAGATGTCGTCCGCCCCTTCGAAGAACGCGTTCTGGAGCTTGGCGTGCAGCGCGCAGCGATCCTCGCCGACATTCAGACGATGAAGTGGCAATCGGGCCACTTCAGGCGCGCTCCGTTTGTGTTGCCGGATCAAGCTCTTGAGTCTGGTCGTCGCTGCGTGTTCACGACGGCAGGACACTCGAGCTCAGGCTGGGCTGTGCAGCTGGACGTCTACGAAGACGAGTTGCCGCCCGAGTACTTCCAGTACTGGAAGGACATCGGGTCCGCGAAGCAGGACAGCCTCAAGGCGGCACGTGACTACATAGCGAGCCTCTGACGAGTCGCGTCAAGGGCTTGTCGCAGGAGCAGATCGCGCGCACTAGTGTTGGCTGGTTTTACGCGCTGGATAGACGCTCAGCTCGTGGTGTGCGTGCGGAGCCTCGCGCGGGCGAGTAGGTCCGCCCGCCTCCAACGCGCCCGCACCACCGCCCCCGCGGGCCTCAAACGGCTCCCCAGCCCGACAAAGGAGCCCGAGCCGAGCTCGGGAGGCCGCTTGACGGAGGCGCCCGCGGCGGCGGACCTCCCTTGCGCGCTCGACGACGGCCGCCTCCAGCGGAAGTCATCCGCTTGGAGTCCCTATCCGCCGCTGACCGTCGCCGACCTGCCCGAACAAGTACTCGCGGGCGGGCGCGAGCGGCGGCGCGGCGGCGGCTTCGATCCGGCCGGCCGCATGCTCGAAGAAGTCGAACGCGAGTTGATCGAAGCGACCTTGCGCCTCACGGCGGGCAATCGCGAGAAGGCCGCGAAGTTGATGGGGATCGGCGAACGCACTCTCTACCTGCGGCTCGAGCACGATCACCTCGACTGAGCTGTGCGGCGCGACGGAGATCGTCAGCCGCGGACGCCGCTCGGCTCAGCGCTCGACACTTCAGCCCTTCCTTACGGTCGAGCGCGCACGCCAACTCGCTTTCGTGATGTTGGCTATTGACAGTCTGCGGGGGGGCGGCAGAGTTCCAACATGCGCAACGCGCTTCCGTGGGTGACGTTTCTCCTCGGCATTCTGCTGGCGGCCGGCTATTTCGAACTTCGGGACTCCGCCCAGGAGCGAGCGCTGGATGCGAACCCCAGCGCCGGAGCTGCGTCAGCGCCGTTGCCGCCGCGCGCGGCGGATGTCGGGGAGCGCGTCGACGAGCCGCAGTGGCGAGCCGAAGTCTCGGCGCCGCAGGAGGCGAACGCCGCGCAGCCCGACGAGTCGTCGTCCGCGCAGAAGCCCGTCGCCGACAGATCCGAGGTGACGGAGCGCTATCCCGACGCGCCTGGCGTCCCCGGGCAGTTGCCGTTTGAGTACGGCTCCCTCGCGGAGCGAGCGTGGCTGCTGCGCCGCGCGCTGCGCGATCTCGCCGACCTCGGAGAAGGTGACGCGGCGCTGACGAAGGCTGGATTGGAGGCGCTCCCGCTCGCTATCGGCGCGCACCTCACGATGGACGGACGTGCGATTCCGCACGAGCGTAGCTCCCCGCTTCCAAAGTGGGGCGCTGACGAGCACTTGTTCGTGAGCCAAGGCTCTACATTCGTGTTCAAGCGCCACGAATTTCCCGAGTACGACCTCTACCGTGCCGCAATCGACGCAGGACACGAAGCAGACTGGACCAAGCTCGGCAACCGCGAGTTGTGGTTTCAACAGGTTCGGCTGTACCTCGAGGCCGCGATCCTGCGCATTGAAGCTCGGTGAGATCGATCCAACCCGACAGCGCGCGCTGTCGGACAGATTCGACGGACTTTCCCAATTTGGCACCGAAATGGTGAAATTCAGAATCTAACTCCACGCGCTTGCGGCCGCGCTCATGTCAGTTTCATCGTCGGCGACGAGTCGGTCCCAAGACGACTGCCCCGTGATGTGCACCGCGACTCCGGTGCAGGTTACAACTGGAACTCCGCCGCCAGTTGGCGTGACGTTTCTCATCACGCCCACGAACCTCGTCCACGGGACGGCGCCATTGTTGTGCGAGTCCACATGCACGATCTGCGCCGTGAAGCTGACGGTAGCGTTCAATGGGGCCGGGACGTATGAGATCATCGTCAACAATGACGGAGCCGGCTGGAGCTCGCCGGTCGGCGTGTACGCGCGACACGGACTCCTCAAGAGCCGATGCCGTGACAGCAATCCGGGTTTCGCCTGCGTTCAGATCGCTCCCAACGGAGCACTTCCGGCTTCGTCGACTCTCCAGGAGTGCTGGACTCTGAATTGCTCCTGCGACTGAGCAGGCCAGAATTGCTGTCCGCTGGATTCGGAGGGGTCGGACAGCGAGCGCGAAGCGCACGACGTGCGACTTCCGTCCAGCCCCGGCTTCAGTCCGTCCTCGCCATGGCACGCCTGCCGCGCCACAGCAACAACGCGATCAAGTCGCGAGCGCCGCGCGCAGGCGCGCCACTGACTCGTCGAACAGCGCGCCAACCCGCGCCGGCGAGTAGGTCCGCCCGTCTCCAACGCGCCCGCACCACCGCCCCCGCGGGCCTCAAACGGCTCGCCAGCCTGCCAAAGGAGCCCGATCTGGGCTCTGGTGGCGACTTGACGGATCGCCCAGCCGATGCGAACCTCCTTTGCGCGGTCGACGACGACCACCTCCGGTCGAAATCATCCGCTTGGATGTCCTATCCGCCCCGTCATGGGTTGCACCTTCACACGCTGCGGATCGACGAGGACCGCGCCGGCATCGCGCGCGACGCGTTCCTGAACGCGATGACGGCGCAGAACATCGGTGTGGGCGTGCCTTACCTCAGCCTGCCCGAGCACGCGTATTTCCAGCAGACGCTGAGCTGGCGCCCGGAGGCGTATCCGCACGCCATGCGGGTGGGTCGGCAGACGGTCAGCCGGCCCCTCTCGGCGCGGCTCGCGGACGCCGACGTAGACAATGTCATCGCGGCGGTGCGCCGCTGCCTAGGGCGGGCATGAGCCTCTCGCTGACCAAGGTCACTGCAGCCGCCCCGAGCGACTGGGACGCTATCTGGCAGGCCTGCGACTACGCCACCTGGTTTCATTCGCGGGCCTGGAGCGAGATCTGGAGCGCCTACCAGAAGGGGCGGACCCGGCCCGAGCCGCTGCTCGCCACCTTTTCGGACGGCCAGCGCGCCGTGCTGCCGCTGACCGCACGCCCGACCCTGCGGGGATTGGCCCGCCGTTATCTCTCCTCGCCGGGCGGCACCTATGGCGGCTGGATTTCCGCGGACCCGCTCACGGGTGCGCACGCCGCGTTGCTGGGGAATTTCCAGACGCAGGACCTGGGCCCGCTCGAGTGGCGGCTCAATCCCTACGACCCGGTGCTCCGGGAGGTCCCCGTGCCCGGCGCGGAGCCGGACGACACGCACGCGATCGATCTGCGACCGGGCTTTGAGGCGGCCACCCGCGGGCGGTCCAAGGCCAATAAGGCCGCGCGCGCCGGCGTCACCGTTGTCGCGGCGGCCTCCGAGGAGGACTGGCGAGCCTATTTCGCCTTGTATGAGAAATCGCTGACCCGCTGGGGCGGGAGCGCCACCTCGCGGTATCGCTGGCCGCTGTTCGAGGCCATCCGAACCCATCCAACCTCAGGCGCGCGCCTCTGGCTGGCCCGCTTTCAGGATCAGTTCATCGCCGGCGCTCTTTGCTTTTACGCCCGCCGCCACGTCGTTTACTGGCACGGGGCGGCGGACGAGGCCCACTTTGAGCTGCGCCCGGTCAACCTCCTGATGCAGGAGGCGATCCGGGACGCCTGCGGCCGCGGGGCCGTCTGGTTCGACTTGAACCCCAGCGGGGGACACGAGGGTGTCCGCCAGTTCAAGCGGAGCCTCGGCGGCGAATCCCTGCCCTCGCCCGTCGTCCGGGTTCGCGGAAATTGGAAAACGGGCCTGCGCCAGACGTGGCGCCGGCTTTTCCCTTTACGCGCATGATTCTCCGGCAATTTCTGCTCGTCCCCGCCGACGAGCTCGACGAGCTCGAACATCTCTGTCGCTATGTGACTCGCCCGCCGATCGCTCCGCAGCGCCTTGCGCTCGCACCCACTGCCCGCGTCGTCTACGGGCTCAAATGCCACTGGCGCGACGGCACTTCGGCCGTCTCCTTGGATCCGCTCACTTTCATCGAGCGACTTGCGGCACTCGTGCCGGACCCGCGCACCCATCAGCTCACCTACCACGGGGTGCTCGCGCCGGCCTCCGCGTGGCGCGATCTCGTCGTGCCCAAGAGCGCGCCGGTCCCCGCCGCCTACTCGCGCGCGGCTTCCACTCCCAAGTCGCCGACCGCGCCGAGGTCCTCCGCCCGCTCGCGCTCGTCGCGCTCGTCGCTGGGCCGAACTCCTGCGCCGCGTCTTCGCTGTCGACGTCCTCACCTGCCCCCACTGCGGCGGCGCACGCCGCCTCATCGCGCAGCTCACAGACCCAGTCGTCGTGCGCAAGATGCTCTCCCACCTCGGACTGCCCACCGAGCCTCCACGGCCCGCACCGGCACGCTCGCCCGAACAGTTCGACTTCGCCTGAGCCGGCGCCCTTCACCACGTCGAGCCCGCCACGCTCTCCCGCTACCCGCTCCTCTCCCGCAACCCGCGCGGGCGAGTAGGTCCGCCCGTCTCCAACGCGCCCGCACCACCGCCCCCGCGGGCCTCAAACGGCTCGCCAGCCCGACAAAGGAGCCCGAGCCGAGCTCGGGAGGCCACTTGACGGATGCGCCCGCGGCGGCGAACCTCCCTTGCGCGCTCGACGACGGCCGCCTCCAGCGGAAGCCATCCGCTTGGAGTTCCTATCCGCGCGTCGCCCATGCCGGCCACCAGGAACCGCTTCGGCGCGCGGGCAATGACTTCGGAATCCACCAGCACCAGGTCCGGATTGCGAGGCAGGAAGACGTAGTGGTCGAACGTGCCGTCGGCATGGTAGAGCACCACGACCGCCGAGGTGGGCGCATCGGTGGAGGCGATCGTGGGCACGATCACGGTCTGGAGATGCCCGGCGAAGTGCGCGACCGCCTTGGCCGTATCCATCACCTTGCCACCTCCCAGTCCCACCACGGCATCGCACGCCTGTTCGCGAGCCACGGCCACCAGCCGGTCCACCTCCGCCTGGCTGCACTCGCCACCGAACGATTCCACCCGTACCTGCAACTGCGCCGGCCAGCGCGGCTGGCAATGAGGCAGCACGTCGCGCCGCGCCGTTCCGCCCGCCACCACCAGCAGGCGACGACAGTCGAGTCGCGCTAACTCTTCCCCCAGCCCCTCCAGCACTCCCGGTCCTTGCACATAACGACCGGGAAAAATAGCGGTGAGCGGCTTCATGCGATACATCTCCGGTGCAAAGAGGACGGATCGAGTGCGTCGCCAGCACTCGGGCGAGGCACTCGGGCAGGACATTGGGACGGGACGTTGGGGCGAGAGGATCGCAGTCAGGCCGAGTCGAATGGAAGCTCGAAGAACACGTCTTTGGGGGCTACCCTGCAAGCCCGTCGCGTGGTAACCGAGCTACCCTCGGCCTTACAAAGCGGTGCAGCCAGTTCCATCGCAAGGAGAAGACATGGGCCATCAAGGACCTTTGGGTGCTCCGGATCGCTCGCCACGCCCGCCGTCATCAACCGGGTTCGCACGATCCGGAGGCGTGATCGGCACGGAAGCGGAAGTCGCGTCGCTGCGAGCCAGCCTCTCGACGGGGAACTACTGGAGTGACGACCTGGCGCCCATCGCGCAGTCGGCGCGTCGCTGGGGCCTGCGGGACATGGCGTCACTCTGGATCGCGCTTTCCGCCTGCATCCCCACCTACATGCTGGCCTCCTCGTTGATCCAGGAGGGCATGAACTGGTGGCAGGCGGTGCTGACGATCTTTCTCGGCAACGTCATCGTGCTGCTGCCCATGGTGCTCAACGCCCACGCGGGCACCCGGTATGGCATCCCGTTTCCCGTCTTCTGCCGCGCTTCGTTCGGCCTGCGCGGCGCGAACGTGCCCGCGCTGCTTCGCGCGCTGGTCGCCTGCGGCTGGTTTGGCATCCAGAGCTGGATTGGCGGGTGGGCGATCTACAAGGTGCTGGAGCTTTACATTCCCGCGTGGTCGCAGCTGGCGCCGTTGCCAAGCCTGGGCATCAACGCGGCCGAGTTCGGATGCTTCCTCGCATTCTGGATGCTGAACCAGTACATCGTGTGGCGCGGCATCGACTCGGTGCGCGTGCTGCTGAACCTCAAGGCCCCGCTGCTGATCGGCCTGGGCCTGGCTTTGCTCGCCTGGGCCTATCGCGCGGCCGGCGGTTTTGGACCCATGCTTTCGCAGCCATCCGAATTCGCCGACGGAGGCAAGCAGGCGGGGAAGTTCTGGTCCTTCTTCTTTCCCGCCCTGACCGCCAACGTGGGATTCTGGGCCACGCTGGCGCTCAACATTCCCGACTTCACCCGCTACGTCCGCACGCAGCGCGACCAGGTCCTTGGTCAAGCGATCGGCCTGCCCTCGACCATGGCCCTGTACTCCTTCATTGGAGTGGCCGTCACCTCGGCGACCGTCGTCATCTATGGCAACGCGATCTGGGATCCCGTGGAGCTGCTCTCGCGATTTGAAAGTCCACTCTGGCACGCCGTGGGACTGGTCGGCCTGGTGATCGCCACGCTCGCCACGAACCTCGCCGCCAACGTCATCGGTCCCGCGAACGACTTCGCGAACCTCAGCCCTCGCTACATTACGTTTCGCATGGGAGCGATCATTACGGGACTGGTGGGCATCGTCATCCAGCCCTGGCGTCTGGTGGCCGATCCGTCTGGCTACATCTTCAAGTGGCTCGTCGCCTACTCCTCGCTGCTCGGTGCGGTGGGAGGCGTGATGATCGCCGACTATTTTGTCCTGCGGCGCACGCGACTGGACCTGCGAGGGTTATACGACCCGGCGGGTCCGTACTGGTACAGCAGCGGCTTCCACCGTGCGGGACTGGCGGCCCTCGCACTCGGCATCGCCCCCTGCGTGCCCGGCTTCCTGGCGACGATCGAATGGATCGAGGCCCCGGAGTTCTGGACCGAACTCTACCACTACGCATGGTTCCTCAGTTTCGGCGTCTCCTTCGTTGCCTACCTCGCACTGGCGGCTCGATCGGCTCGAACCACGGGTGACGAAACGCAGGCTGATCGCTGATACGCCGAGCTTACCCCCGGAAAGGTTCGCCATGAGCACCGACTACGACCGCATCGCCCGCGAGTACCAGGCATCGAAGCTGCAACCCTGGCGCACGCACGTGGAACGCCACACGCTGCTCGAACTGCTGGGCGATGTCCGCGGCCTCTCGACACTCGACCTTGCCTGTGGCGAGGGTTACTACACGCGACTTTTGCGCAAGCTATGTGCGCAGCCGGTCGTGGGTGTCGATCTCTCGCGCGGCATGATCGAATTGGCCGAAGCACAGGAAGCCGCGCAGCCGCTGGGCATCGCGTACCACGCGGGCGACGCCCGGGCGGTCGACCTGGGCCCCTCCCGCGACCTGGTTTTCGCGGCCTACCTGCTGAACTACTCGGAGGACTACGACCAGTTGCTGGCCATGTGCGAGGCAATCGCTCGCAACCTCAAGCCCGGCGGCCGCTTCGTCACCGTCAACAACCAGCCCAACGACCCGCCGAGCAATTTCGAGACCGGCCGTGCGTACGGCTACTCGAAGCGACTGGAAGCGGGACGATCGGAGTCGTTGCGTGAGGGCGATCCGATCGTCTGGAGCTTCCACCTGCCCGAGGGTTCGATCGAGGTCACCAACTACTACCTGACCGAAGCCACGGTGGAATGCGCGCTGCGGGCCGCGGGCCTGCAGAACATCCGCTGGCACCTCCCCCGGGTGTCGCCCACGGGTTTGCAGGAATTCGGCGAAAGCCATTGGCGTCCCCTGCTGGCCTGCCCACCCATCGCGTTCCTCGAATGCCATCGGTAGACTTCAGCCGTGCGAACAGGCACGCTGCACCGCACTCCTCAACCTGGGCCGAGCTCTTGCGGCGCGTGTTCGCCGTCGACGTGCTGACCTGCCCGCACTGCGGCGGCCCCCGCCGCCTGATCGCGCAGCTCACCGACCCCATCGTCGTGCGCAGGATCCTCGGCCACCTCGGACTGCCCACCGAACCTCCACGGTCCGTGCCGGCGCGCTCGCCCGAACAGTTCGACTTCGCCTGAGACGGCGCCCTTCACCACGTCGAGCCCGCCACGCTCTCCCGCTACCCGCTCCTCTCCCGCTACCCGCTTCTCTCCCGCAACCCGCGCGGGCGAGTAGGTCCGCCCGTCTCCAACGCGCCCGCACCACCGCCCCCGCGGGCCTCAAACGGTGCGCCAGCCCGACAAAGGAGCCCGAGCCGAGCTCGGAGGCCGCTTGACGGATGCGCCCGCGGCGGCGAGTGAACTGCACCCGGAGCGGAGTCCAAGGGTGACGGGGCTTGGGGTGGAGCGCCTGCGGAGATTCGCCGCGGTCCGGGCTGGGATGCTCGGCTACGCCTTTGTGGGCGCATCTGACGGGTGCGCAAGCTCGGGGCCGAGCCCGAGCCCCTGCTAGTCGGCGAGCGCCATGACCTCGACGAGGAATGCGTGCCGTGCGTCGGCGTCCTCCTGGTCGGTCTTCGCCACGAGGAAGGCGTTGCATTGGACGAGGATTCCGTCGCGCACGATGCCCGCGACGCCGACCGAGGCGCTGCCCGCAAGGAACGCGGGACTCGCCGACATCCGTCCGCGAAGCGTGGCGGTGAATCGCTCGACGCGCTCGAGGGTCGCCCCCTGCGTGACGGTGATCTGTAGGCTGAGCGGACGCGGCCGGTGTCGCCCGAAGTTGACGATGGTCACCGACGCGAGCGCGCCGTTCGGCACCGAAAGCACGGAGCCGTCGGCGCTGCGGATGCGCGTCGAGCGGAAGCCGACGCCCTCGACCACGCCCGAGAGCGTGCACGCCACGCCGCTGTTGAACTGGATCCAGTCGCCGACGGTGAACGCGCGATCGCCAACCAGCACGCCGGCGCCGAAGAACTGCGCGATCGTTTGCTGCGACGCGAACGCGATGCCGATGCCGCCGATCCCGACCCCCGCGAGCACGTTCGTCGCAGGGATCGACCAGAAGTACGCGGCGGCCACGCACGCGCCCGCCACGACACCGACGCGCAGGCAGCCGCGCAGCAAGTTCAGCGCGAGGTCGTCGGCACGGCCTGCGGCGCGGGCAAGTAGCGTGCAGAGAATCGCGACCAGATACCACGCCACGATCGCGCCGGCGATGCTCACGAGGGTGCCCACCACGGGCACGAACTCGTGCTGATGGCGGTGCGGAAGACCGAGGATGCCCGAGACCGGATACAACATCGCCACCGTGCACAGCAGCCAGATGGCATCGCGAAGCAGCGCGGGCATCGGCGCGATCGAGTGCGTGATGCGGCGAAGGACCCAGCAGATGGTCCCTGCGGCGATGCGGCCAATCCCGATCGAGGAGAGCATCAGCACCACGAGCAAGAGCGCCTGCCAAGCCTCGAAGCCGATGCTGCGGGCGAGCAGGAAGGGAAAGCGCTCTTCAAAGAACCCGCGCAGCGCGAACGCGGCCGTCGAGGGAATCGCCCCGAGCGAGGAGTCCTGCCGCGCGGGAAGCCCCGAGGTCATGAAGTAGACGCGGCGAATCGAGTCGACGGTCTCTCCGGTGAACTTCCACGGGGCGTCGGGCTCGGGTCCGCTCGGCGCGACCACGATGGAGCCTTCCGGGTGCTCGAACAGCACGACCGGATCGCGGTTGGTGGGATCGTTCGGGATCGACTGGAGCTCGCGGAAACCGATGTGATCGAGCGAGCGGCACAGATAGCCCGCGGCGAGCCGGCCATCCAGCTGGCGAAGTGCTTCCGGAAGCACGCTCAGATCGAGCGTCGACAGCGCGGTCTCGCTGCCGCCCGAGTGCCACTTGACCATGCCCTCAAGGAAGGTGCGCACCGCATCCCGCGGCGACTGCAGCGCCCGGAACGACTGCTCGGTCGGCGGCTTCGCCCCATGGACGGCGAGCAGCGCCTTCCGCGACGCGACGATGCCATCTTCGTTGGGAACGACCACGCGCCAGGTCTTGTCGGCGGCGCGGCGGAGAACGATCGGCAGCACCGCATCGGACCTCAGCTACCGCAGCGCGACGGTCACCTCGTCATGCGCAGACTCGGCCGGAATCTCCCGCACATCGAAGGTCGTGAGGTCGACGAGCTCGAAGTAGCTGCGGAGCTGGCTCAGCCGCTCCTCGGGAACGAGCGCGAGCGCCTCGGGCGCGAACTCGACGCTGCCGATGAGGCGGTTCCAGTACCCGTCGAGCCCGAGGCGCAGTTGGTTCGCGACGAAGGTGAACTCCGCGAACGCGGCGCGCGGGCTGTCGAGCGGAGGCGCGGGAGGAACGGTGTCGGTCGTGATGCGCGTCGCGGTGACCCAGCCGCGCGAGTGGTCGTACCCGACGAGCGCCTTGCCACCGCTCTCGATAAGCAGGACAAGCTCGTGCGAGCGCCCGGCCTCGATGCGTGCGCCCGTGAATCGGTTCCCCGCGACCTTGCCTTCGATCTTGGAGCCGACCAGGAGAACCTCACCCGCGACGGTGTCGCCGGTCTGGATCAGCCGCGCATGCGCGCCGCCGGCGCTCCAGGTGAAGTCCCAGTCGCCGGTCCACGGGGCTCCGTCATCCCCACGCGCTTGCACCGCGACCAGCAAGGACGCGAGTGCGGCCACGAGAAGAACGGCGATCGAACGCATGGGATGTTTCACGCGCGGGGGAGCGAATGACGCAGGTGAAGTAGTTTACAGCTGGGCTGCACCCCCGCCGCCGAGCGGACTCTGCGGAGCGAGCTCACCCCACGAAGCTCCTCGCAGGACGCTCCGAAGACGGCGCGGGCGCCTGACAGCGGCTCAACCCGCCCTTGTGGCCTCCGATTCGGCATCCAGCGAATCGGCTTGGGCGAACGCGACGGTCCACGATTCCGCTCCTCTTGATCCGCGTCTCGATCGTCGGCGTCCTGTTCGCTTGCGTTCCCAGCGCGTCCGCAGCCGTCTCGAGCCTTGAGTTCGAGAGCGGCAACAAAGGCTGGCAGACGGTGGTCGATGGCGTGGTGGGCGGCCTGTCGACCGGGCAGATCGCGGCGGGCGAAGGCGGCACGCCGCGCTTTACCGGCGAGCTGTCGCTTGAGAACAACGGCGGCATCTCGCAGATCCGCACCGCCGTCCCCGATGGGACACTCGAGGGCGCTGCCTTGACGCCGTGAGGGTTATTGGAAGAGCACCTGGATCGTGCCGCTCGCCTGCAGCGTCACGCCGCCCGGAGGCGTGATCGTGGCCGTGATGGTCACTGTCTCGGAGCCCTGCGCCAACGACAGGTGCAGCACGTTGCTGCCCGGATTGAAGTAGGCGAGGCCACTCGGCGACGAGGCCGACCACTGCACGGTGCCGGTCGTCGTGGAGGAGCGGGTCATGTCCCTCATGGCCACGCCCGTCGGCTCCGCGGCCGTAGCCGTCGATTGGCTGACGAAGTAGCCGGTCGCGTAGCAGTTCACCGTCGGCGACTGGGCGAAGTCGAGAACGTCGTACGTGCGCCCGTTCGGCGTCACCATCAACGAGCTGTACACCGCCGGGTCAAAGGTCGAGTCCACCACGATCGGCGTGGACTGCAGAAGATCGGCCATGCAGCCGAGCGTGCCCGCGGACGCGCTGAGTCCCTGTGACAGAGTGCCGGTGATCGTGTTGCCGGCTGCCGCGAGCGACGCGCTCCGCCAGATGATCCGCGAGCGCAGATCCGAGCCTGCAAGATTGGTCGGCATCATTGTCGTGGTGTCCGAGGTCTGCCAGCAGAGGTAATCTCCCACCGGGAACGGGGCTTGCGCCGTGTCGTTCGGCGCGATTTGGAGCAGGACCTGATCTCCCACCGCGGTCGAACCAGGATAGAGGTAGTCCGGGCTGGAAAAGCGACGCTTCGACATGGACACCGTGGCGGTCGGGTTCGACTGGGCATCCCAGGCAAGGCTCGTGATTCGGCCCGTCACCAGCGCAGTGCCCGCATCTTCGAGATAGCCGGCATAGCCTGATGATCCTCGATCTCCTGGCGTGTTGCGCACCGCGATGACGTTCACGGAATCGTAGACCTGCTGGACTCCCCCATCGTCCTTGTCTTGGTCGAAGTTGTACACGTGCCAACCATCGCCACCGAGATACCCGGCGCTGTCGTGGTAGTACCCGAACTGCAGATCGCCGGAGCCCAGGACGACATGGAAGCCCAGAGCCACCAGTCCCTGCTTCGGACTGCCTGGATTCACGGCATTGGCGCGAGCACGCAGGCGCTTGTACTCGGCGAGCGTCGCTGGCCGGAAGGAGTGGGACGGGAACGCGCCATCGGCCAGCAATCTTGGGCCGCTGTAGCAGGCGTCGTCGACAACCTGGTATTGCACCTGCTTGTGGAACATCGTCCCGATGTTCGCCATCTCGACGCGGGTCGCACCGAAGGAATAATCGTTGGGATTGACGACCCCGACATTGTTCCACCCGCAGTCGACGATCACGTTCTCCGAGCCGATGATCGCCGGAGGCACCAGCTGCTGGGCCTTGCGGATCGTGACGTTGATGCCGGGCTGGGTGGCGTCCCCGAAGAGCAGCCCTTGAACCAGACTGGCCTTCGCAGGCAAGAGATTGCCGTTGCCGGCCAACGGCACGGAAAAGGTCGACGAGTTGAGGTGCGACCACTCGACGAGAAGGTTTGCGCCGAGGACCATCCAGCCGCAGTAGTAGTCGGTGGCGACACGCGCATCGTCGAGGAACTGGTTGTCGCGGAACTGCATCGAGTTCCACGCCTTGTCTTCCCCCTCGCTGGTCGCGAGGCCGAAGCGTTCGAGCGACTTGCTGCGCGCGTAGATCAGGCCGATCGGGCCGAAGGGAGCGGGGGGACCTCCGACCAGCATGTCGCGCAGATTGGCGACGGCATACATGAGCTCCGCCTGCCGTGCCTGCAGCAACGCGCCTGCCGCAGCAGGATTCTGCGGATCCACCGCCATGTACTCGAGATATAGGTTGTTGACCGTGCGGATCGTCTCCACGGCCGGATCCGCGATCGTGCCAGCGGTGTACCCCCACGCTTCGCTGAGCTGGTTCTGCGTCAGAGTCAGATTCAGTGCTGAAAGCTCGTTCTGAATCTCGGCGATCGCCTCGGCGAGCTCGGCTGTACTTGCGCCGCCACCCAATCCCGCCTTTTCGACGGCAAAGCCGAAGAGCTGGTCGAAGGCCATGATGCGATAGTCGCCCACGATGCGCTCGCTCTCGGAAGCCCAACTGAAGAAGGGCGGCTCTTCGGCAAGCACCGATCCAGCCGCCGCGGCAACCGTCGACGTGGTTCCGTACAAGAGGCCGCGCAACTTCGGGTAGGGGTGGGGCATCCGGAACGAACGGGGCGGATCGCCCGCCTCCATCTCCAGCACCAGCGCGTCGATGAACTGCTCCAGCGTGAGGGCGCCGACTTCCTCGAGCAGCCGCGACCAAGATGCCGGCGAGCGGTGGCTCTCGCCGAAGGACGTGTGGGGTTCGAAGCCCGGCTCCTTACCGTCGGTCGGAATGTCAAGGTGGGCCATGGCGGCGGCGTGAGACGCTTCGATCGATACCTCGGGATGGCTCGCGCGATAGCGGCTGGCCAGCGTCGAGATCGGACCGAGCCAGAGGTAGCTGACGGGAGGTCCGCCCGCCGTGTCGATGTCGCGCGATAGGCGCAACGCAAGCGGTGCAGCGCCTTGCCTGGGCCATTCGGCATCCGCCTCGATGCGTCCGACAAAATCCGCCCAACTCTCGCGTCCGAGCGCGAAATTGCCGGCGGGACCGGTGGCCGCGGTGGCCACGACGGTGCCCTGGGTGTCGACCGCACGCACCTGGATGCCTGCGAGCGGACCCAGGTGCTCGGCGGGGAATGCAAATCCGCCCAGCAGGAGCTCTGCTTGCGGGACTGCGGACGGCCCGGAATCACCGTCGCTGCACGAGCCCGCGAACAATCCGGCAAGGACGACGAAAGCCCGGAGCGAGTGGGACATGGCGTGGTCGTTGAAGCGCATGGGAATCAATACTTTGTCCAGCAGGCCTGCCGATCGGTCTTGGTCACGCCGTTCGCCGTGACGGTGACCGTGATGGTCATCTGCTCGGTCCCCTGAGCGGGGTCCAACAGCAACAGGTTCGGAACGCTCGTCGAGAAGCGCGCCAAGCCGCTCGGCGACTGCACCGACCAGACAACACTGCCGTTGATGTTGCTGACCGAATGATCCTTGAACAGGAACGGCTGGCCGAGCGAGTCGGCGTAGAACCCGGTTGCGTAGCAGCGAATGCCGGTCTGTGCGGGGTTCGTGAACACGCGGTTCGATGGCACCGCCATGACGCTCGTCAGCACTGGCGCGGCGTTGGGTGGCGCTCCCGGAATCGCGACCTGCTGCCCTGCAAGGGAGTCGACCGGGATCGAGATCGTGAGCGGCGCTGCGCGAGTGTTCAGGAACGAAGCTGCCGCACCGGAATAGCCCGTGTGGAGCTCGCCCAGGATGTTGCCGCTCGGGTTGGAGTTCGTCAGCTGCAGGAACGGCACGCTGCTGCCATCCAGGGCATTCGAGACCACGAAGCCCTGCGCCCCGTTGGCGAGGTCCGGCCGCCAGACCAGGCGCGAGCGGGTCGTGAAGGCATCCGACGCTGCGCCGCCGAAGGGCAGGACGTCGCTGATGGACTGGGTTTGCAGCCCACCAGATCCGACCCGCAGGTTGTCGGTGGTCGTGTAGTTGGCAGCCACCGTCGGCGGAAAGGTCTGCGGCCCGCTGGCAAGCCCAAGACTCTGCGGCGCCCGGGTGCAAGCCACCGCAGTGCCCGCATCATCGTTGTAGGAGAATGTCGGCGGAAACTGGTTGGACGAGGAGAAGTTGATCTGGGAGGTACCACTCGGCCCATAGCGGACGAACAACACCCACTCATCGGTCTCATAGCTGTACGAGCCGTTGTTGACGCGCTTGGTCGTGCCATCGTCCATGTTGACGAGCCAGGCATCCTCGTAGTCGCCAGTTCCCGAGCCTTGGACGTACGTGTCGTCGCTGACCGGCGACCAGATATAGAAATCCTGCGGCGTGCTCGGAACGCCCGCCCAACCCAGCTTGCGAAGCCCGCCACGCACATCACCCGGCACGGCGCGCAGCGCCCGTTGCCGCAACTGCAGGACCTCGTCGACCCAGGCAGCACGGAACGATCCCTTGGGCCACGGGCCAAGCTGGAAGTTGGCTTGAGCCTGATTTGCACTGCTCCAGTAGCCAGTGCCGGTGTACCAGCAGTTCATGTACCAGTAGTTGGTCCGAGCCGGCACGCCGCTGCCCGGCAAGTCCGCCAAGATCCAATCGCTGCCCAGCGAGGACGGAGGTACGAGCTGCTGTGCCGCCACGATGTCCGCTGCGTAGCCGGGACGCGAGCCCACCGGGAAGGCATTCGGCTCGCCGGTCAGCATCTGGCGCACGATCTCGAGGTTCTGGAACTGCAGGTTCTGGCCGTCGACGAGGCCTTCGTAGGGAAACGCGTAGGGATCCAGATGCGCCCACTCCATCAGCAGGTTCATGCTGAGCATGAGGTAGCCGAGGAAGTAGTCCTGCTTCGCGCGCAGCTCGTCGAGCGCCTCGTTCGTGCGCATCGGGAGGAACAGCGTGTTCGCGTCCGGTGTCTGGTTGCCGTACTTCTCCAGCATCATGTCGGCGGCGAGGATCGACACCAGCGGACCGTTGGCCGCCCCGCGCCCCACGAGCATGTCGCTCAGCGTGTAGAAGTCCTCGCGCATGCCTTGCGTCCCGCCGGCGGCGTACTCGTGCAGCGCCAGGCCGGCGAGTTGCGGCGAATAGGTGTCGGGGGACAGGTAGCTCTGCCACAGCTGCGTGTACAGGCGGATCCGCGCACAGGCCGGGCCGATCTCGTCCATCGTGTTCTGCCATGCGAGCTGGTAGGTGTTTCCGACCGCCGCGGTCTGCATCTCGGCGACCGTCTCCTGGATCGCTTCGAGTTCCGCAAGCAGTTCAGCGTTCGACGGCGGCGAGGGGAGGATTCCCGCCTGGTGCAGGAGCCAGCCGACGCCGGGAGCCACGAATTTTGCGTCGAGCGAGTAGTGCGCATCATTGGGCAGCTCCTTGAGCTGCTTCATCCAGAACCCCTCTTCAGGCTTGGCCATGATGCCCGGTCCGGCGCTGCCTTCCGAAGATCCGTACAGCGCTCGGTGCAGCGCCTCGTAGGGCTTCGGCTTGCGATACGAACGCACCGCGCCGGCGCCCATGTCCGCGACGATGCCGTCGATGTGCTCGTCGAGGGTGCCTGACGCGCTCGCTTCGAACTCGGCCAGCACCATCGACCACGAGAACGGCGAGCGATGCGTGTCGCCAAGTCCCGAGTGCAGCTCCACGTCGGGCGGGATGCCCAGCAGGTCCTTGGCGAGCTGTTCGGAAGCGGCGATGCTCGCTTCGGGGTGGAGCCTGCGGTAGCGCGAGGCGAGCGTCGCGACGGGCCCGATCCAGACGAGCGGGAGCCCGTCCTGAAATTGCGTCAGGTCGAGATCGCGCGACAGGTGGACCGTCTGCTCGCCGCGCCCCGTGTCGACCAACACGCCGACTTCGATGCGCCCGACGAACTCGCCCAGCTCTTCGGCAGCGAAGCGGAACTGGCCGTTCTCGCGCACCGTGGACTCCGCCAGCACGCTCTCGTCCGCTGCGATGGCGCGCACCGCCTCGCCGTGGAACTGCTGGTGCGTCCGACCGCCGAACAGCAGCGATCCCTGCAGGAATTCGGGCGGCGGCGGAACGGTGGGATCCTCGGAGCCCCCTTCGCTGCACGCCTGTAGGGCGAGAACGGCGGCCAAGGCGACGAAGACTGCCAGCAGGAAACGATCGAGGGGGCTGGGGGAGCGCATGGACGTTGCTTCCAGGCGACGCCTGGAGGAGGGGACTTGCCGGACGTTACCAGACCACGCTCGGAATGGCCCATCAGGCGACCCGTGTCGACGCAGACGGTTCAAGACGGAGTCCGTGGCGTCGGCGCGCTGCGGGTTGCCATGCCTTCGCATGGACGGAAAGTCGCGCTGCTCGGATGCGGAGGACGCGAGCCTGCCGTCCAGAGCTGCCTGCGACCGGCAAGCTCCCGCCCTGCCATGCGACCCTCGACGAGAGAGGCGGTGATCCGGCGCTTTGCGCCGTTCAGCTCGCGCCGCGCAGAATGCCGTGAGAGGCCTCAGCTGAAGCCAACCACTGCAATCAGAGAGCGCGGCAGGCGTTGTCGCTGCGGAAGAGCCGACGGCCCTACACGGCGAGCGGGCCCGCGCGGATCCAAGGTGTCGACACCAACACCGCGCGGCCGACGACGAGCGCCTTCGGCGGAGGTGATCTGCTTGGAGTTCCGAGCCATCGGGATCCTCGGAAGAGCTACTGCTCGACCGCAGGCTTGCTCGGCGGTGCGCCATCTGGCTCGCTCGAACTCGCGACGCGCGAAGGGCTATGGTTCAGCGCGGCGCAAGTCCCGGCGCTCGTCGGGACTCATGCCGGAACGGTCGTGATCGAGCTCGAGGCGCGGCTCACGGTCCACCTGCGCGATGAACCGACGGCATGTGCGCGAGTGGACATCGACTCAGACGGGGAACACGAACGCGTTGCACTGCCGCGCGGCGTTCAGCGCGCGGGCGGAGGCGGCGTGGGTGAGTCGGGCGGCAGAGCCATCACCAGTTCTTCACTGATCCCGAAGTCCTCGATCAGCTGGCGCAGTTGTTCGGCGCGCTCGAGGGGTGTTTGTCGGACTTGACCGTCTGCGTCGAATTCCACTCGCTTGCCGAGTGCGATGCCCATCACTCGGTTGTCGCGATTGCGTCGCAGTGTCACAGAGTAATTGAAAGGGCTCCACGGACGGGTCATCTCGTGGCGACGCCGAAAGTCATCGCGCGTGGCACCCAGATATTCGATGCGGCAGTCGAAACCCTCGGGCCGGTGCAGCGGATGCCAGAAGACATGCCAACGCCCGTCTCGCTTGCTGCAGCGGACGCCCCAGGCGGGATGGTCGACGGTGGTAGGTTCGTCGCGCAGCAGCAAGGGATCGCCGTGGAGCAGCGAGGCATCGACCAGATAGCACTCCCCGTCGAGATGGACCACCACCGTGCCGTGACCGGGAGGCGGATAGGCGGAGGCCATCATGGTGCCCACACCGCGCTCGGTCCTGAAACCCAGCTCGCTCAGCAAGCTGTGGAGAGCGCCGTGGGCTGGCCAACAGGTGCCGCCGGTGCCGTGGGCGAGCCAAGCCTCGAAGAACTCCTTGGCGTCATCACCGGCGAGTGGGGTTGTGTCGCCGCGCTGCAGGTGGAGCAGCTTGCGAATGTTGTCGAATGGAACTTCGTGACACCACCGGGAGTAGAGGAGTCGCAGTCCCTGAAGGTCCGGGTCTGGCCGGCATGCAAGGCCGAGTCGCTCGAGGACGCGCTCGACCAGCGCGGGTCCCAGCTCATCATGCTGCGCGATCTTGTGTTCCATGGAGCGGCGGGCTCCGCTGCCCCAGCAATGGGCGGAAGTATCAGCGGGACGGCAGTGGAATGCAACGCACCGATCCGCTCCTGTCGGGCGCAGCGCAGATGTGTCACGAGCTGCGCCGCTCGGGGCCGTGGCGCTGCACGCCATGCATCCGTGCGTGCAGTGGCTCACCTCAACATGTCGGCAGCAGACGCAGCATCCGCTTCGTGAGCGTGGCACAGACGTGTGCACATCCTGCGCTTCAACTGCTCGCAGGCCAGTCGGGGAATGCCCGCCCATCTCTGCCTGTGCGTCGCCACGCCAAGAAATATCTCCTTCCATGCAGCGTGCGGCTCCGGTGGGCGGGAACGCCGAGGCACGCGGTGTGAGATCCCGAGGCGCGTTGCGCAGCAACGCACGACCTTCGCGCAGGCTCAAGCCGTGGGGTGATGAAGCGTGCGCCCTTGGGAAGGGCGAGTCGATGGCGGCCGGCTCAGCCGCACCCCCAAGCCCGGCGAGCGCGTCCGCGCGCGCCAACGCTGCTCGAGCACATCGAGAACTGGGCCACTCGGGTCTCCCGGAGACCGGTCGAGCGCACGCTCGACCCAACCGAAAGGCCAGCAGCTCGTCCGAGGTCGTCCGCGTGGCGCTCTGGTCCCCGAACGAACGCGCTGCTTGGCCTCGGTGAGGAGCGCTGACGTCGGGGCACTCGAGAGCACCACGCCACGCGCACGCTCAGGCCGACCCGTCAGCGCTGCATCGCATCGAGCAGGCGCACCTTGAAGCTCCGGCCCTTCACCTTGCCCTGCGACAGCTTCTGGAGAGCGAGCGGTGCGATCGAGCGCTCGACCGCTACGTACGCCGCGTGCTCGTTGACGTGGATCTTCCCGACCTGCGTCGCGCTGAATCCGGCGCTGCCCGTCAGGGCGCCGAGCACGTCTCCTGCGCGCAGCTTCTCGCGCCGGCCGCCGAGGATCTGGAGCGTGGCCATCGGAGGCTGGAGCGGCGTGCGGGAGCCGGTGCGGCGCGCGGGAAGGCTCGCCCACTCGAACTTGACGCCGTGCGCTTCCTCGATGCGCTCGACGAAGACCTGCTCGCGTCGGCTCGCGAGGCTGAAGGCCCAGCCTTCGGCGTCGACGCGCCCCGTGCGGCCGATGCGGTGCGTGTGGACGCTCGGGTCGGGCGTGATGTCGACGTTGATCACGGCTTCGAGCTGCGCGATGTCGAGCCCGCGAGCGGCGACGTCGGTGGCGACGAGCACGGAACAGCTGCGGTTGGCGAACTGGATGAGCACCTGATCGCGCTCGATCTGCTCGAGCTCGCCATGCAGCGCCAGAGCGACGTATCCGGAAGCCTCGAGCGTCGCCAGCAGGTCGCGGCACTGCTCGCGCGTGTTGCAGAACGCGAGCGTGCTCACGGGGCGGTGCTTGTCGAGCAGCAGCGTCACCGCGTCGAGGCGCTGCTCCTCCTCAATCCTGTGGAACACCTGACGGATCTTGGTCGAAGCGTGCTGCTCGAGCAGCTTCACTTCCTTGGGCTCGCGCAGGAACTGGCGGCTCAACTGCGCAATGCCCTCCGGGTACGTCGCGGAGAAGAGCAGCGTCTGGCGGGCGGAGGGGCAGGCGCGCGCGAGCGCCACGATGTCGTCGAAGAAGCCCATGTCGAGCATGCGGTCCGCCTCGTCGAACACCAGCGTGTTCAGCGCGTCCAGCTTCAGGCTCTCGCGTCGGATCAGGTCGAGCAGCCGGCCCGGCGTGCCGACCACGACGTGAGCACCGTACTCGAGGCTCGTCATCTGCGCGCGCGCCGGCGTTCCACCGCACAGCGTGAGAACCTTGAGGTTCTCCTCCGTGCGCGCGAGGCGCCGCAGCTCCTGGGCCACCTGCTCCGCGAGCTCGCGCGTCGGGCACAGCACGAGCGCCTGCACGCTGGTCGTCCGGAGGTCGAGCTTCGAGAGCAGCACCAAGCCGAAGGCCGCCGTCTTCCCGCTTCCCGTCTTCGCCTGCACGATCAAGTCGTGACCCGCCAGCCCGAGCGGCAGGCTCGCCGCCTGCACCGGCGTCATCGAGTCGTAGCCCAGCCGCGCCAGATTCGCGAGGCTTGCCGGTGAGAGCGGGAGGGCGCTGAACTGCGATCCTGAGCTGGGCTGTTCCATGGGGCGCCCAGCACGGTACGGCTTTCGATGCCCTCCTGTCCCCCATTCGTCGAACACGCTTCGCAACCGAGCACGCCTCAGCGCCCGGCCGAGCCGGACGCAGCATCGCGCCCAGGGTCATCCGCGTGACTGTTCCATCCTCGGTTGGACAGCCCGCATGTTCATCGGCGCGCTCGCCACTGAACGCTTGCGCGTCCAAGAACTCCTTCGTGGCGATCGCCCAGACGGTTGAGAGCGACTCGCACGCTCAGACTCACCGCAGCGACGTCCTGCAAGTGCGCTCGCCCAGCGGGGCGCGAACGGTAGCGGGTCGCTGTGAGTTCGCGCTCGATCCGCTCGAGCGCGCATTCGGCGTCGACGACTTGCGAGTGCACGCCGGGCACGCGTCCGCGACGGACGCTGGCTGGCGGCGCCGAAGCGCCGAGCGCTATTCTGAGCGACGCATGAAGAGCGCCATCCGGCTTCGCTTGTCAGCCCTCGTGCTGGGATTGCTGGCCATGCCGTTGGGTCTGGTCTGGGCCTACTGGATCGCGCTGCTCGCGCTGCCCTTGGGCGGCGGTGGCCTGCTGCTCCTGCGTGCCGCGGAGCGCCGTGCTCCGCGCCAAGCGGCCAAGCCCGCGGAACGACGCCTGCACATGGTGGCCCGAGGCGTCATCTGGCTCTCGTTCGCAGCCTCGGCTACGGCGCTGGTCGCCGTCCTGATCGCAGGCTGACCGTGAGCACGACCCAGCGAGCCTGCATCGACGAGAGGCTGCGCTAGCTGAAGGCGCGTCAGCGCCGAGTTCCTCGCGCTCGTCTCGCCCGTGCCCTCCAAGCTCGTCTTCGGCATGGGGCCCGTCGCTGCGCAGCGCCTCGTCGAATTCCCGTGAAGCGCATGCGCCTTCGGAGTCTTGAGGAACTGGCACGGCCTGCGTCAACTCCCGGCCGCGCTGGCGCGGCACACGCGCTCCCACTCGGCCTCGGTGAAGAGGCGCAGGCGATGCTGCGCCCGAACCCGGCGAGCTGCTCCCAACTCGCGCCGACGAGCGTGTCAGATCTGGCCGAGATCGCTCCGCGCTCCTCGTTCGGATCGACCCCGTGGTCGTGAAGGTGATCGCGCCAGCGCCGTGACTCAGGTCCCAAGTCAGGCCCCATCGTGGCCTCAAACTCGAGCGCGCATGCCCACCCGAGTGCTGAGCCAGGAATTCGTCCCCAAAAGCCGCCCGAGCGACGTGTGCGACCGGATCGTGTCGTCGTCCCCACGCGCCCAGCAACTCCGACCGCGCCCACTCGCGCCGCTCGACCCGAGCGGAGCTCCAACGACGAACTCCTCGCCATCAATGTCCCCACTTGTCCGCGCGGCGCAGAGGATCGATCATCGCGCGCGAGATCCTCGCGCATCGGGGGCGCTCTACCGAGCTCGCGAGCTCCGCACCAGCCAGCCTGCGTGCGTGCGAGCGGCGGACGCGCGCTGATGAATCCCCTAGCTGGATCGGCGGATCCCTGCGAGACTCGGGCCGGCGGTGAGCGATGACCGCACCGGGCGGAGCTCCTCTGTCTGGCATTCCTGTCCGCCGAGCCTCTGGGCGCGGCTGGAGAGGCCCCGGCGGGGTGGGTCGCGATGCCCCCTAGGAATCCACGGTCGAGCGCGGCAACGGCGGGGGCACGACGATGACGAGCAGGATCGACGCGACGAGCGGGCAGCGACGTGGGGCGGCGCTCGTGCGACTGGCGACGCGTGGACTGGCCACGCTGGCGCTCGCGGCCGGCACCTTCGGTCGCGCGCAGTCGACGTTCCAGGTCGTCGGATGGGGCAACAACAACTCCGGACAGCTCAACTTGCCCGCCCTGCCCAACAGCGTCGCGCAGGTCTCCCTGTTCGGCAGCAACGTCGGGCTGCTCTACGGCGATGGAACCGTGACCACATCCAGTCCGTATCTGACACTGCCGCCGGCGCCCGCGCTCCCCTACGGCATGACGTACCTCGAGCTCGACGTCGGGGCCGCGCACGGAATGGCACGGCGCTCCGACGGCACGCTCCTGATCTGGGGCGGCCCGAGCTACCAGCTCGCGGTGCCTGCGCTGCCCGCCGGCGTGCGCTTCACGCAGCTCGACCCCGGAGGCAGCCACAGCGCCGGAGTGCGCAGCGACGGCCTGCTCTCGTGCTGGGGATCCAACCTTCAGGGGCAGTGCAACGTCCCGTCCTTGCCCGTGAGCGTGTCCTACGTCGAAGTGGCGGCCGGCGGCAGCTTCACCGTCGCGCGCCGGACGGGCGGGAGCGTGGTGTCGTGGGGAGGGAGCTTCACCACGCTCCATTTTCCGCCGTCGCTGCCAGGTGGCACGGCCTACACCAAGATCGCGGCCGGCGGCGGTCACGCACTCGCCCTGCGCAACGACGGCCGAGTCTTCGCCTGGGGAGACAACGGCTCGGGCCAGCTCAACGTCCCGACGCTCCCCGCGGGCTTGAGCTACGTGGACATCGCCGCCGGGGAAGTCCACTCGCTTGCGCTGCGCTCGGACGGCGCCGTCGTCGGCTGGGGACACAACCTCCACGGCCAGGTGAATGCACCGAGCCTGCCGCCCGGAGTGTGGGCGACCGGCGTGTTGGCCCACAGCTACACCTCCGCTGTCACGCTCAGCAACGGCTGGTACGAGCGCTGGGGCTACGACGACGGAGCGCAGTCGGCGCCGATCTATCGCCGGCTCGCACCGGGCCGAAGCCACACGCTCGCGCTGCGGAGCGACGGCGTGCTGCGGGGAGCGGGGGCCAACTCGAGCGGCCAGCTGAACTTCGTGGCCCCGGTGAGCGCCGGCGAACTCCTCGAGGTCGGGGCCGGAACGAGCCACTCGCTCGTCGCCGATGCCAACGGAGTCGTCTGGGGCTTTGGACTGGGCACCTCGGGACAGACGGCCACCCAGAACACGTCCTTGAGCAACTTACGGCGCATCGACGGAGGAGTCGCGCATTCGATCGGGGTTGGAGCCACGGGCAGCCTGAACGCCTGGGGTACCAACAGCTTCGGCCAGTGCAGCGTCCCCGCCCTGCCGTCCGGAGTGCGCTACGTGGATGCGAGCTGCGGCGACTACTTCACGCTCGCTCGGCGCAACGACGGTCAAGTGGTCGCCTTCGGGAGCAACAACTTCGGGCAGTGCAACGTCCCGCCCCTTCCGACGGGACTCACCTACACCGGACTCGCCGCCGGTACGTACCACTCGCTGCTGCTGCGCTCGGACGGTGCCATCGTCGCCATGGGTGAGAACAGCGTCGGCCAGTGCGACGTGCCGGCGCTGCCCTCGGGGCTGCGCTACACCAAGGTCGCCGCGGGAGCACTGCACTCGCTCGCCCTGCGCAGCGACGGCCAGGTGCTTGCCTGGGGCTTCAACAACCACGGCCAACTCAACGTGCCCGCACTGCCTCTCGGGTACAGATACATCGACATCTGGTCGGGCGATGACCACTGCTTCGCGCAACGCTCGCTCGGGTCCGGCGTCGTCAGCTACTGCGTTGCAGGCACGTCGACGAGCGGATGCACACCGCAAATCCAGCTCTCCACGTCGAGCCTGAGCTTCACGGCCGGCGTGCCCATCAGCCTGCTCGCCAGCGGCCTCGAGGGTCAAAAACAAGGTCTGTTCTTCTACGGCGTCAGCGGTCGCGCGGACGCGCCGTGGGGTACGGGCACAAGCCGCCTGTGCGTGCAGTCGCCCCTGCAGCGCATGACGGCGCAAGGCTCGGGCGGCACCGCGGGCGCATGCAACGGAAGTCTCTCTCAGGACTGGCTTGCCTTCGTGCAGCAGCAGCCCGGAGCTCTCGGCACTCCGCTGTCCGTGGGCCTGCGGGTCGACGCGCAGTGCTGGTACCGCGACCCGCCCGCCCCCAAGACCACCAACCTGAGCAACGCCGTCGAGTTCGTGATCCTGCCCTGAAGGTTCGGGGCTCGCTGCGGCGCCTCGCGGCACCGTCGCGACGCGCGTGGTCGAGCTGCAACGATCAGGCAGCACGACGAGCTCGAGCGCGCTCGACACGGAAACATGGCGCCACAAGACGCAAGGCGTGACCCGAGCCGGTTCTGCTAGAACTCCTGACGTGGTGCTGGAGAGGCTCAAGCCAGTAGGAGCAAGGAAGGGCAGGTGGGAACGATGCGCGACGAGATCAGTTACTTCTGTGACTCCTGCGGCGAGGAGATCGTGATCCCGCTCGACTACTCCGAGGGCGGCGTGCAGGAGTTCGTCGAGGACTGCCCCGTGTGCTGCCATCCGAACGTGATCCGCGTCGAGCTCGACGAGCACGGCGACGCGCAAGTGGACAGCGATCACGAGTAGCGCCGCGCGCGCAGGCGACGGGACGGCGGCACCCTGCAACCAGCGAAGGAAGATCGCCGGTTCGCTGCTCACGGTAGGCCCTGCGACTTCGGCGCGGACTCCCGCGCGGTGGTTTCGCCGCTAGGCTGGCGCGCATGATCGGACGAAAGCTCGGTTCGTGGCTGTGGCGTGGCGGCGTGGGACTGGCGGTGGCGATGCCGCTTGCGGCGCAGGTGCACTATCACGCAGACGGAGAGCCGTGGCGCCAGCGGGCGGAGGCGGGGCCGGATGCCGTGGTGCCCGGCTGGTACTACAACCTCGGGAGGACGGGGCTGCGCGTCGAGCTGGTGGCAGAGGCGCCGACGCATCTCGTCGTGCGGCACGTATTCGCAGGGTCGAGCGCGGCGGGGCGCGTGGAGGTCGGCGACCACATCGTCGGCGTGGGCGATCAGCGCTTCGCGACGCCGCACCGCAACGGCTACGGCATGGACGTGTTCGGGCCGCAGGGGCCGCTGCTCGACTTCGCGCTCGCGCTCGAGGCGTGCCAATCGCAAGCGGGCGGCGGGCGCATCGAGCTCCTGCTCGAGCGCAGCGGCAAGCCGCGCTCCGCGACGCTGTCCATAGGAACGCGCTACGGGCAGTTCGCGTCGATGTTCCCGGAGGAGTGCAAGAAGAGCGAGCGCATCCTCGCCGAGCTGCTCGCGTATCTGCTCGCGTCTCAAGGGGAAGAGGGCTCTTTCGGGGATCCGGTGGTCGACACCTTCGCGCCGCTCGCGCTGCTCGCCAGCGGCAAGCGCGAGCACCTCGCGGCTGTCGAACGCAACGCGCGCTTCCACGCACGCACCACGAAGGCCGTCGACGACGACAGCCTGATCAACTGGCGCTACATGACCGCGGCGATCGTGCTGTGCGAGTACTACGCCGCCACGGGCGAGGCTTGGGTCATCGAGGAGCTCACGGAAGTGCGCGACTTCCTGATGTCGTCGCAGTACATGTCGCTCGCGCAGCTCAATCCGCGCGTGAAGGAATCGCACCCCGACAGCTATCCCGCCAGCGCGAGCGAGCAGCACGGCGGCTGGGGGCACAACACAGGCTTCGAAGGCTATGGTCCGATCGCGATGCTCACGGGGCAAGGCGTGCTCGCGCTCTCGCTCATGCAGCATTGCGGCGTGAAGATCGAGCGCGAGCGCCTCGCCGCGGCCACGGCGTTTCTCGAGCGCGGCTCGGGCTCGAACGGGTACGTGTGGTACGCAGACGAGGTTGCGGGCGACAAGGACTGGGCCGACATGGGTCGCACGGGCGCG
>CAITGX010000070.1 GCA_903892045.1 uncultured Planctomycetota bacterium
CGAGGGCTGTCGCACGTGGCCGCAGGTCATCAAGGCCGACGGACTCGCCTCGGGCAAGGGCGTGTTCGTGGTCCACAGCGCCAAGGAAGGCTGCTCGGTGCTCGACGCGGTGATGGAAGAGCGCCGCCTCGGCGACGCGGGCCGCGAAGTCGCGATCGAGGAGTTCCTCCCCGGCGAGGAAGTCAGCGTGCTGGCGATCGTCGACGGCGAGTCGCTGTGCGTGCTCGAACCCGTGATGGACCACAAGCAGGTCGGCGAAGGCGACGTCGGTCCGAACACCGGCGGCATGGGCGTCTACTCGCCCGTCTCGCTGTTCTCTCGCCGCCTGCAGTGGCAGGTCGAGCAGAACATCCTGATCCCGACGCTGCACGGCCTGCGGCGCGACGAGATCGACTACAAGGGCGTGCTGTTCGTCGGCCTGATGCTGACCGAGGCGGGTCCGCGCGTGCTCGAATACAACTGCCGCTTTGGCGATCCCGAGACGCAGGCCGTGATGCGGCGCTGGAAGGGCGACCTCGTGCCGTACCTGCTCGCCACGGCGAACGGGAAGCTCGCGGAGCTCGAGTCGCCGGCGTGGGACGAGCGCACCTGCGTGGGCGTCGTCGGCGCGGCCGAGGGTTACCCGGGCACCTATCGCAAGGGCGACGTCATCACCGGTCTCGAGGAGGCCGAGCGCGTCGACGGTGCCGTGGTCTTCCATGCGGGCACCAAGACGGGCCCGGGCAACAGCGTGCTCACCGACGGCGGCCGCGTCCTGTGCGTCACCGCGCTCGGCGCCAGCGTCGAGGAGGCTCGCAAGGTGGCCTACAGCGCCTACGACGAGATCCGCTGGGACGGCAAGTTCTGCCGCCGCGACATCGGCGTGCGTCGCGCGCGCGCGGCCGTGGTCGAAGGCTGAGCGAGCGGCGAGACGCGCGGTATGCTCATCTCGCAGGCAGCACCGTGAAGCACGACGCGATCCGCAAGTCGTTCGAGCGCTTCCTGCGCACGCGCGACCTCAAGCTCACTCCGCAGCGCTCGCGCATCTTTGAGCGCGCCTTCTCGACGCACGAGCACTTCAGCGCCGAGACGCTCTACGACTGGCTGCGCAAGGAAGACGGCCCGAAGGTCTCGCGCGCGACGGTCTATCGCACGCTCGGCCTGCTGCTCGAGGGCGGCTTCATCCAGTCGCTCGATGTCGGGCGCGGCGAACTGGTGTACGAGCACGTCACGGGCCACGAGCACCACGACCACATGGTGTGCCTCGCCTGCGGCAAGATCGAGGAGTTCCACGACGAGCGCATCGAGGCGCTGCAGGCCGAGGCTTGCGCGAAGAAGGGCTTCGTCGTCGTGAGCCACGCCCACCGGCTCGTGGGCTATTGCCGCGGCTGCGCGCGCAAGGCGCGGATTGAGGACGCCGCGGAGAAGCGCTCGGCAAGCGACGCGGCCGCGGAGTGAACCCCGCGGCCGCGTGCAGACGGACGTGCCCGCGCGTGCGGGCCGTCGGCGCGTGACTACTTCGTCGTCATGCGGCGCACGAGGCGCTCGGTGATGATCTTGGCCATCTCGCCGTCGTTCATCGTGGCGAGGTACTTCTTGGCCGAGACCGTCATCTGGCAGCGGTCGATGTCGAGCGTCTCGATCGAGACGGTGACGACCGACTCGTCGATGTTGGCCTTGGCGACGCGGGCGGCGTCATCCCACTCGATCAGTTCCTTGCTGTTCTCGGCGAGGAACTTCTTGGTGGTGTTCCACGCCTCGCGCGAGTCGCAGCTCAGCTGCGTCACGTAGACGTTGCTGTCGAGCACGTTGTTGGCGGCGACGGCACCACCGGCGGCCGCGCCGACGGCGAGGCAACCGGGGAGGAGGGAGATGGAGAGCAGGGCGCAGACGGCAAAGGTACGCATGGCGTGAATTCCGAGGTGCAGTTCGTTGGAGAAGAGGTTGGAAGGTCGGTGGAGGACGCAGTGCGCGGCTAACGGGCCGCGCTGCCGGCGGCCTCCACCAGTCGTCGATAGAACTCGAGCCCCTCGCCCGCCTCGCGCGGACCCATGCGGGTCCAGCGCGGGTGGTTCCAGGGACTGAGATTGCGTTCCGGGTGCGGCATCAGCCCGAGCACGCGGCCCGTGGCGTCGCACAGACCCGCGATGGCGTCGGTCGAGCCATTGGGAAGCTCGGGATAGCGCGCCTCGCCACCGCTGGCGGTGACGTAGCGCAGGGCCACTTGCCCGTTCTTGCGCAGGCGCTCGAGCGTGGCGGCGTCCTTGAAGACCAGCCGCCCCTCGCCGTGGGCCACGGGCACCGGCCACAGCATGCCGGGCTCGAGCCACGCGCACTTGGAGGGCTCGTTGCGCAGCGTCACCCAGCGGCACTCGTAGTGGCCCGACTCGTTCGCGGAGAGCGCGATCGAGCGCTTCTCGCCACCCTTGGGGCGACCGTCGGAGTCGGGTCCCTCGAGCAGGCCCGTATCGACGAGCGCCTGGAAGCCGTTGCAGACGCCGAGCACGAAGCCGCCGCGCGCAACGAAGGCCGCGAGCTCGCGGCCGAGGAACGTGCGCAGCTCGTGACCGAGGACGCGCCCGGCCGCGATGTCGTCGCCGTAGCTGAAGCCGCCCGGCAGCACGAGGATGCGCGCCGCGTCGAGCCGCGCGGGCTCGGCGCACAGCTTGTGCAGGTGCAGGAGCTCGGCGGTGGCGCCGCCGCGCTCGAGCGCGAGCTTGGTCTCGTGCTCGCAGTTGGTGCCTGCAGTGCGCAGGACGATCGCGTGGGTGCTCATCCCTGGAACCCTCCCTGGTGCGCCGCGCGCAGCGCGTCGAGGCTCGCATCGATCACGACGTTGCCGCGCGTGCCGCGCACGACGAGGCGCCGTTCCGCGGTCACGCGACCGACGCGCGCACAGTCGAGCCCCGCGAGCGCGCTCTCGAACTCGCCCGCGCGCTGCGCGTCGACCTCGACGAGGAAGCGCGTGCAGGACTCGGAGAAGAGCCGGGTGGCATCCGTGTCGTGATGGGCGCCGATCGTTCCGCACGGCAAGGCCTTGAGATCCAGCTCGAGGCCGCGCTCGCCGGCGAAGGCGGCTTCCGCCGCGGCGACCGCGAGGCCGCCCTCGGAGAGATCGTGGCACGCGCGCACGGTGCCCGCAGCGATCGCGCGATGCAGCGCCTTGAGCGTGCGCGGCGCGAGAACGAGGTCGGGGCGCGGCACGCGGCCACCCTCGACCTTCCCCAGCGCGAAGTAGTGCGAGCCGCCGAACTCGGCGTGGGTCATGCCGACCACGTACACCGGATTGCCGGCGGTCTTCAAGTCCATCGTCACCGCGCGGGCGACATCCGGAACGATCGCGAGCGCCGAGACGAACAGGGTCGGCGGGATCGTGATGACCTCGTCGCCGACGCGGAACTCGTTGTTGAGGCTGTCCTTGCCGGAGATGAACGGCGTGCCGAAGGCCTTGGCCGTCGCGTAGCAAGCGCGCGAGGCCTCGACGAGCTTGCCGAGCTCCGCTGGACGCGCGCAGTTGGCCCACGAGAAGTTGTCGAGGATCGCGGTGCGCTCCGGATCGCCGCCGACGGCGACCGCGTTGCGCAGCGCCTCGTCGATCGCGGCGCTCGCCATGGCCCACGGATCGAGCAGGCCGTAGCCCGGATTCGCGCCGCAGCCGAGCGCGATGCCCTTGCGCGAGTGGGGCAGCGGCTGCAGCACGGCGCCGTCGCCGGGACCGTCGTCCCGCTCGCCGCACAGGGGCTTCGTCACGCCCATGGCCTGCACCTCGTGGTCGTACATGCGCACGATCCACTCCTTGCTGGCGATGTTGGGACTCTTGAGCAGCGCGAGCAGCGTCGCGTTCGCATCCGCGCACGGCGGGCAGGCCGGATCGTCGTTGCGCACGACCGGGCGCGTGGCCTTGCGCAGCCACTTGGGCGTGCCCTCGTGGAGGAAGTGCATGTCGAGCGAGCCGACGCTCACGCCCGCGTAGGAGAGCTCGAGCTTGCCCGTGTCGGTGAACGTGCCGATCGCGGTGGCTTCGCAGTCCTCCGCCTCGAACGTCGCGAGCAGGGCCGCGAGGTTCTCGGGCTGCACGGCGAAGACCATGCGCTCTTGCGCCTCGCTGATCCAGATCTCGGCGGGAGAGAGGCCGGGGTACTTGAGCGGCACCTTCTCGAGTTCGACGCGCGCGCCGCAGTCCGCGCCCATCTCGCCAACGGCGCTCGACAGGCCGCCCGCGCCGCAATCGGTGACCGCGCGATAGAGCCCGAGGTCGCGCGCCGCGAGCAGCGCATCGAGCACGCGCTTCTCCGTGATCGCGTTGCCGATCTGCACGGCCGAGCTCGACACCACGACCGAGTCCTCGTGCAGCTCCGCCGAGGAGAACGTCGCGCCGTGGATGCCGTCGCGTCCCGTGCGTCCGCCGGCGACGACGATGATGTCTCCGGGCTTCACTTCCTTCGAGGCGCAGTGCGCGGGCATCAGGCCCACGGTGCCCGCGTACACGAGCGGATTGCCGACGTAGCGCGGGTCGACCCACACGCCGCCGTTCACCGTCGGGATGCCCATGCGATTGCCGTAGTCGCGCACGCCCGCGACGACGCCGCGCAGGATGCGGCGCGGGTGCATGCAGCCCTTCGGCAGGTCCTTCTCGGGCAGATCGAGCGGTCCGACGAAGAACGCGTCGGTGTTCGCGATCGGCTTTGCGCCGAGGCCCACGCCGAGGATGTCGCGGATCACGCCGCCGACACCCGTGCCCGAGCCACCGTAGGGATCGATCGCGCTCGGGTGGTTGTGCGTCTCGACCTTGAAGCACACGTGCCAGCCCGGCTCGAACTCGATCACGCCGGCGTTGTCGTGGAACACGCTGACGCACCACGGCTTCGCGAGCTCGAGCGTCGCCGCCTTGATCGTCGTCTTGAGCAGGTTCTCGATGCGCTCGCCGTCGTAGTCGATCACGCCCGCGAACGTCTTGTGCTTGCAGTGCTCGCTCCACGTCTGGGCGAGCGTCTCGAGCTCCGCCACTGTGGGCTCGCGGCCCGCGGCGACATAGTGGTCGCGGATGGCGCGCATCTCGACCAGCGTGAGCGAGAGATGGCCATCCTTCGAGATGCGCTCGAGTTCCGCATCGCTCGCCTTGCACAGCGGGATCGAGCCCGCGTCGCGCACGGCGACGTTGCCCGGCAGCACGAAGTGCACGCCTTCGTCGCCGAGTCGGACTTCGTCGATCACGTCGTTGGCGAGAATCTTCGTGGCGACGAGCTCGAGCTCCGCGCGCGTCGGCTCGCCGAAGCACTCCCACGCGGAGAACGTGAGCACGCGCGCGCGCGTGCCGTCGCTGCAGCGCGCAAGCTGCGCGCGTTCGATCGCACGCTCGACAGTGAGCGCCGCGGGATCCATCACGCCCGGCTTGCGCGCCACGAGCACGCGACGCGCAGCCGGCGTGACGACGGGAGCAGCGCCCGGTCGCGTGATGCGACACGTCTCGAGCACCGGATCGCACACGAGCTCGCTCGCGATGCGCGCGACCGAAGCCTCGTCGACATCCGGCGAGATCAGGTAGCCACGACCGTGGCGCAGGGAGTGCAGCGAAGCGACTCCGAGCTCGCGCACCGCAGCGAGGGCGCGCTTGCCATCGGGATCGTCGAGCCCTTCGCGCCGGAACACTTCGAGCCGCCACGCCATGGGCAGCGGATGGGCCGCGGACGAAGCGGGCGCGGGCACGGACATCGCCTTCTGGGACACGAGCGAGACAACCTCGGGAGGGCGCAATGAGTGGGAGCACCGAACCCCGCTGACACTAGGGGTGGGGGTTCAAGGCCGCCCTCGAGGCCTCGAACGGGAGGGGAATCTACCCCACGGACGGCGGCGTCCCAAACGTCTGGTGGCCATTCCGCCGCGGGATTTTGGGCGTAAATCGCGGCCTCGAAGGGGTCGGAAGGGCCCCGCGCCCGGGGCGGGCCAGATGCGGGGTTGCACTCGGGGGCCCACTGGTCCACCATGCGCCTCCCCCGGACGGGCGCGCGTCGCCCGAGAGGGGTCCAACTCCACGATGGCGACCACCGAAAAGCCCTCCGCTCGCTCCGACTCGGGCGGCATGTCGTTCGAGCGCCCGATCAAGGAACTCGAGGCCAAGCTGGCCGAGCTCGAGGCCCTCGCGCTCCGGACCCGGCTCGACATCTCCAGCGAGATCGAGGCCCTGCGCAAGCAGCACCGCACGGCGCTCGAGGCGACCTACAAGGACCTGAGCGCTTGGGAGACGGTCAACGTCGCCCGCCACAACGACCGCCCGGTGGCCTTGGACTACATCCACATGCTCGACGACTTCGTCGAGCTGTGCGGCGACAAGTACTTCGCCGACGACAAGGCCATGGTCGCGGGCCTCGCCACTCTGGCCGGCCGGCGCTTCATGCTGATCGCGCACCGCAAGGGCAAGACCACCAAGGAGCGCCTCGCCTGCAACTTCGGGTGCGCGCACCCGGAGGGCTACCGCAAGGCCCTGCGCAAGATGCAACTCGCGGCCAAGCTCGGCCTGCCGATCGTGACCATGATCAACACCCCGGGCGCCTATCCGGGCATCGGCGCCGAGGAGCGCGGTCAAGCGGCCGCCATCGCCGAGAACATCCTGCAGATGATGTCGATCCGCGCCCCGATCCTCTCGATCGTGATCGGCGAGGGCGGCTCAGGTGGAGCGCTCGGCATCGGGGTCGGCGACCGCGTGCTGATGATGGAGTACAGCTACTACTCCGTGATCAGCCCCGAGGGCTGCGCCGCGATCCTGTGGAAGGACGGGGAGCGCACCCCGGACGCCGCCGAGGCCCTCAAGCTCACCAGCAAGGACCTGATGAAGCTCGGCCTGATCGACGGGGTGATCCCCGAGCCCTTGGGCGGCGCCCACCGGGCCCCGGCCGTGGCCATGGAGGAGGTCAAGCGCACGATCCTGCGCGAGCTCGACGCCTTCGAGGGCCGCGACAGCGCCGAGCTGGTCCGCGAGCGCCGCAAGAAGTTCCGCCAGATGGGCTGGCTTCCGGGCCGCTTCCCGGCCGTCTAGGTTGGTCGGAGATCCCCGCGACTCGCGAGCGGCCCGGATCTGCGCCAACAGGGTCCACCGGGCTGCGTAGGACCCTTCCACAGAGCTCCGCAGGGGTCTGGAAGCCCGGCGGAGATGGCCGATGAGACTCTCCCAGCCCATGGCGCATGCGCTGCCCCCCGAGGATGAACCGCTTCCGAGCCCGCGCACGGACGGTGATCCGTCGGAAGTGGGCTCCGCGCCGGCCCCGGATCCGGCCGAAGCCGAGCTGATCCGCCGCGCCGCCCGCGGGGAAGAGCTCGCCTTCGAGGCCCTCGTCAAGGCCCACCAGCAGCGCGCCTTCCGCGTGGCGCGGCACATGGTGCCCTCGGACGACGACGCTCAGGACCTCGTGCAAGAGGCCTTCCTGCGCGTGTTCCGCAGCCTCGAGCGCTTCGACTTCCAATACAGCTTCTCGACCTGGCTGAACCGCATCGTCACCAACCTCGCCATCGACCACCTGCGTCGGCGGCGTCTGGTCACGCAGACTTCCGGCGGGGACGAGGAGGACGGGGAGTCATGGGAAGCCGAGCTCCAGAGCCAAGCCCCGTCGCCCTCCGAGCGCCTCGAGGCGAGCGAGACGGCGCGCAAGGTGCGCGAGTGCATCGCGGCGCTCGCTCCGCACTTCCAGTCCGTGCTCACCCTGCGTGAGATCGAAGGGCTCGCCTGCACGGAGATCGCGCGCATCGTGGGGGCCACCCACGTCACGGTGCGCTGGCGCCTGCACCGCGGGCGCAAGCTGTTCCTCGAGGAGTGGGAGCGCCGCGAGCGCGCTGCCGAGTCGGGGGCCGGAGGCGCGCGAACCACGGACGTGCAGAAGAACCCTGGGCGCGCCAACAAGGCCCAGCGCGGCGACGTACGCGAGAGTGAGACAGGCGAAGACGCATGAAGAGCGAACCGATCGACTGTGCCCGCGTGCTCGAGTACCTGCTCGAGCGCGACGACGAGGTCCCCGCGAGCGCGGAGCTCGCCACGGCCTGCTCCGCGCACCTCGACCGCTGCGCCGCCTGCCGCGAGCAGGCCGAGCGGCTCGGAACGGCTCTCGCCGCTCTGCGCGAACGTGCCACGGACCCCGTCCCGAGCATCGACCTGTGGGCCGGCGTGCGCGCCACGCTCGCGGCCGAGGAGCGGCTTGCGATCCCGGCGGCACCTGTCGCGCCCCTGCGGACCGGCACCGTGCGGCGCTCCCCGTCGCTCGTGCGCCGCGCGAGCGCGTTCGCCGCGGTTGCGGCGGCCCTCGCGCTGGTGTGGTTCCTCGGCGACGCGGCCACGCCGCCGCAGCCCAAGGAGTCCTCCAGCCCGTCCGCGCCCGTCGTGGCCCGGACGGACGCTGCACTGGCCACCCCCCAGCCCGCGCTGGCGGCGAACCCCGCAGGGGGATCGCCCGCAGCAGTCCGGACGCTGCCGCTCGTCGGCGCGCCCGAGCTGCTTCCCGCCCCGCCGAGCGGGGGCCTGCGACGCGCGACCGGCGAAGAGCGTCGGCGCGACTTCTCCGTTCCGTTCGAGTCCGCCACCGAGACCAGCGGCTGGTCGCTCGCGAGCGACCGCGAGCTGCGCTGAGCCTCGGACCACGGCCCGCGAAACCTTCGGATTGCACGGGGATTGCGCGCACTCCCCGCCACTCGCCCAAGGGCGAGCTCACCTCCCGCGCGCCACGCCATGAACGTTCACGCTCTCCTTCCGCTCGTGCTCGGCGGCGCCGCCGTCGTCTCCTCGTTCCAACCGCTGGAGCCCACCGCCCAAGGGCAGCTCGTGCGGGTGCAGCCCATCCCGCCGGCGGCTCCGCAGGACATCGAAGCCTGGAAGCAGAAGCTCGTCGAGAAGGACCTCGACCTGCGGGAGCAGTCCTTCGACGCCCTCGTCAACGGCGCGCGGCGCGATGGGGGACTGCGCTCCGCACTCGAAGCGTGGGCGCGCGACGAGGCGGCGGGCGAGCTCGCATGGTCGGCACGACTCGCGCTGCGCGAGCTCGGCCCGCGCAACGATCCTTGGCAAGGAATGCGCGGCCGTCGCGGGGTGTTCTTCCTCGATCCCCTCGAGCAGGACTTCGACTTCGAGGAGCTGCGCCGCCGAATGTTCGAGGAATTCGACCGCCCGTTCCCGGGCTTCGGACCGCGCACGGGAGCCCCGCTTCCGCAGCCGCCGCAGGGTGGGAGCGGGATGACGACGCGCAGCGAGTCCGAGTCGCTCTCGCTCGAGTCTGGCCCCGACGGAGTGAAGTGCACGATCTCGCGCACGGAGAACGGGCAGACGACCACCGAGGAATACAGCGCGAAGTCGATCGACGAGCTGCTCGAGCAACACCCGCAGCTGCGCGGCAAGGTCGGCGGTGGAAGCGCGGCGCGCGGCGGAGTCCAGCAGCGACAGGGCTGGCCGCTCGACGTGCAGCGCGAGCAGGGGCCCGACGTTCGCACCGACATTCTCGGCGTCGCGATCGTGCCGCTCACCGCCGAGGAGTCGAGCAATCTCGGCATCGAGCCAGGCGTGGGCCTGCGCATCGAGCGCGTCGAGCCGGGCACCATCGCGCAGCAGCTCGGCCTGCAGCGCGGCCACGTGCTGCTCGAGATGAACGGCAAGACGCTGCGCTCGCGGGACGACGTCTCGCGCGAGCTGCAGGCCCGTGAGTCCAGCGGACCGATCGAAGTGATCGTGATCGACCGCTGGGGCCAGCGGCGCACGCGCAGCTGGAAGCCGACGGCCTCGCGGCAGGTCTAGCGCGCGAGCGCGAGCTCAGTTCCCGACGTTGCCCAGCTGACGCTGGCACTCCACCAGCATGTCCGCGGCGCGCTTCATGTCGGGGTGCTCGAGGCCGAGCGTCGAGAGCTTGATGAACTGCTGCAGGTCGTCGCGCGCCTCGCGCACGCGGCCCAAGTCGAGCAGCAGCTGCGCACGGCGGCTGTAGGCTTCCGCACGGCTCGGGTCGAGCTCGAGCGCCGCGGTGAGCTCGTCGGCCGCGGCGGCCTTGCGATCGAGCGCGAGCAGCGTGGTCGCCGCGGTCAGGTGCGTCTCGGCGAGCAGGCGAGAGCTCGCCTGGAGGCGACGGCGCAGCTCGCCCTCCTCGAGCGCCGAGAGGTTGGGGCGCTGGAGGTCGGACTTCCAGAAGTCGATCTCGACCTTCGCGACATCGAGCAGCTTGCGCGACCAGCCAAGGCTCGCCTCGAGATCGCCCTCGAGCGCGCACACGCGCTGCAGGCCGTTGAGCGCCGGAACTTCCGACGGACGCGTCTCGAGCACGGCGAGATAGTTGGTGCGAGCTTCCTTCCACGCCGCATCCGCGTCGCGACGCAGCTCCGCTGCACGCTTCTTCGGATCCGTCGCGCGCGTCGCGGTCTGTCCGCTCTCCACGTTCTCGGCCGCCTCGCGGTAGAGCACGCCCTGGCGCTCGCGCGTCTCCGCGAGGCCGAGCAACGCGCGATAGTCCTTCGAGCGCGCCTGCTCGCGGAACAGCTTCTCGGCCACGAACAGGTCATCCCGCGTGCCGGCGCGCAGTCGCATCCAGGCTTTCATCAGGAGCAGGCCTTGGTCATCGGAGTCGATCTCGAGCCCGAGGTTGACCTGGTTCTCCGCCTGCGCGAACTCGCCCGCATCGAAGTACTTGCGCGCGAACTCGCGGTGCAGCGCGATGCGCTGGTCGTCGGTGACGCCGCCTTCGTCCGTCTTGCAGGCCGGCGCGACGAGCGGGGCGAGGGCGAGGAGCAGCGCGAACGGACTCGGGAGCGGTCGGTGGGCCATGGTTGCTCGGTGGGGTTGGGAGGGCGCAGCCTAGCAGGAGATGGGGCGCGGCTCAGGCCCGCGTCGGATCGAGTAGCCGTCGCAGCCGCTCCGGTTGCATGCGCAAGCCGAGGACCTTGCCACCCGAGAGCGTCACCAGCCCGGGCTTGGCGCCCTTGGGCTTGTGGACTTCCTTGCGCCGCGCGACGTGCACGTTGACGCGGGTCGCGTCGCGCAGGGGCGAGAAGTGGGCCGCGAGGTGCGCGGCGTCGAGCAGGTCCTCGGGATCCGGCTCGGCGCCCTTGTCGAGCACGAGGATCACGTGGCTGCCGGGGCTGTCGGCCGTGTGCAACCACAGGTCGCCGCCCTTGCTGTGGTGGAACGTCAGGTCGTCGTTGTCCGAGGCATTGCGACCGACGCGGATCTCGCCGCCATTCTTGCCGCGGAAGAGCTTGTAGGGCTTGCGCGGCTCGGGCGCCTTGCGCTCGCGCTCCTCGACGGTCGCCTGCTGCGGCTCGAGCAGGCCGCGCGCGATGGCGTCGGCCTCGAGCGCCGCGGCGTCGGCCGCTGGATCCTCGCAGCTTGCGGCGAGCGTGCGCAGCCCCGCGCGCTTCTCGAGCGCGAGCTCAAGCTCTCGCTCGACGGACTCGCGCGCGCGCAGCAGCTTCTTGTAGCGCTCGAACACGAGCTCGACGTTCTCGCGCGCGCTGCGACGCGGATCGAGCTCGATGCGACGCTCGCGAGGCTCGACGGAGAACGGGTCGGGCACGAGCACCTCGGCCATGCCGCGCTGCACGAGGTGCATGTTGGCCTTCAGCGCCTCGCCGTCCTCGCGCACGCTGTCCGCGTTCGACGAGGCCGCGAGCCGCTGCTCGAGACCGCGCACCAGCGACTCCGCGCGCTCCAGCTTGCGCGCCACGCGCTCCATCAGGTCGCGGCGCGCACGCGCGGA
>CAITGX010000071.1 GCA_903892045.1 uncultured Planctomycetota bacterium
AGTTCGATCCCGTGCTCGTCGAGGCTGGCCGCAAGCTCGCAGGCAAGTCGGGGCTCGGCTGCATTCAGTGCCACCGCTTCAACGGCGCCGAGTCGCTCGGAATTCCTGCCGTGGACCTCGCGACGGTGAGCGAGCGTATCCGTGGGCCATGGTTCCGCCAGCTGCTCGCGGACCCCAAGTCCCTCGGCATGAATACGCGCATGCCCGAGATGTGGCAGGTGATCGACACGCCGAGCGGTCGCGTGCAGCGCAGTCCCGTGCGCGACATCTGCGACGGCGAGCCTGCGCGCCAGATCGAGGCGCTGTGGCAGTACCTGTCGCTCGGCGCGTCGATGCCCTTGCCCGACGGACTCTTCGTTCCGGAGCGCGAGTACGAGCTCGTGCCGGCGAATGGGCCGGAGATCTGCGCGGTCTTCCTGCGCGGGCACACGCCGCGCGGGCTGATGGTCGGCCTGCCCGAGCAGGTTCACTACGCGTGGGACTTCGAGCACGCACGCGCCGTGTGGGCCTGGCGCGGCCGCTTCTTCAACGCGGCGGGAACGTGGAACGGTCGCGCTGGTGCCTTGGAGCGTCCGCCAGTGGCTGATGCGTACGAGTTCCCCGCCGGTGGCGCGCTTGCGACCGAGCCCGAGCTCGTCGCGCGTCCGCGCGGCTGGTCTCTCGATGCGGCCCAGCGTCCCGTGTTCCGCTACGCGCTCGGAAACTTCGAGGTCGAGGAGACCCTCGAGCCCAAGTTGCGCAAGGGTGGCTCGATCCTCGTGCGCAAGCTCGTCGTCTCGCACGACGGGAGCGCGAGCGAGGCGGCTGGGCTGAGCCTGCGCCACAGTGGCGCGGCGCTGGAGTTCCGTAAGGAAGGCGGGCGCTTCGTGGCGCGCGCGGAATGGGAGGTTGTGCCTTGATCCACGCCTTGCTCGCCCTCTTCGCACTTGCCCAGGACGGCTCTCGCGAGGAGCGCTACTACAAGATCGAGACGTGCAAGCTGCCCGCGGGCGTCGAGCTCGAGGTCGGCGGCCTGCTGCAGCTCGCCGATGGCCGCGTCATGGCCTGCACGCGCCGCGGCGAGGTCTGGACGATCGCCGAGCCGTTCTCCGACGCGCCCGTCGCCGTGCGCTTCGCGCAGGGCCTGCACGAGCCGCTCGGGCTCGTCGAGCACGACGGATGGATCTGGTTCACGCAGCGCGGCGAGCTCTCGCGCATGAAGGATTCCGACGGCGACGGCCGCGCGGACACCTTCGAGACGGTCTGTGACGCGTGGCCGATCTCGGGCAACTACCACGAGTACAACTTCGGGCCCGCGCTCGATCGCGACGGCAACTTCTGGATCACGACGAACAAGCCGTTCGGCGACGAGCCGTTTGGGCGTGCGAAGTGGCGCGGCTTCACGCTGAAGATCACGCCCGCAGGCGAGATGACGCCGATCGCGTGCGGACTGCGCTCGCCGGCGGGCATCGGCTTCAGCCCGTGGGGCGACCTCTTCTACACGGACAATCAAGGCGAGTGGTGCGGCGCCAGCAAGCTCGCGCACATCGAGCCCGGCGACTTCCACGGCCATCCGTGGGGCACGTTCGCGTGCGAGGATCCGCTGTGGCAGTTCACGAAGCCCGGCGAACCGCCCAACGGCACGAAGATGCCCGAGGTCGAGGGCGTCATGCCGAGCTTCAAGCTGCCGGCCGTGTGGTTCCCCTACGACAAGATGGGGCGCTCGCCCGCGGGCTTTGCGTGGGACGAGACGAACGGCAAGTTCGGGCCTTTCGCGGGCCAGCTGTTCGTGAGCGACCAGTATCAGTCGTCCGTGATGCGCGTGGCGCTCGAGCAGGTCGATGGCCACTGGCAGGGCGCGTGCTTCCCGTTCCGGCTCGGATTCCAGTGCGGCATCATTCGCGTCGCGTGGGATCGCGAGGGGCGGCTCCTGTGTGGCGAGACCGACCGCGGTTGGGGCAGCCTCGGCGGCAAGACGATGGGGCTGCAGCGCCTCGCATGGACGGGCGAAGTGCCGTTCGAAATGCGCGAGATGCACGCGACGCCGCGCGGCTTCGAGCTCGTGTTCACGCGGCCCGTCGACGCGCGCATGGCGGCCGATGTCGCGAGCTACTCGATGCAGAGCTACACGTACTTGCTGCACGAGCCGTACGGCAGCCCGGAGACGGACACCGCGCCCTGCACGGTGAAGTCCGCGCTGGTGTCGCCCGATGGGCGGCGCGTGGCGCTCGA
>CAITGX010000072.1 GCA_903892045.1 uncultured Planctomycetota bacterium
AAGGCCTACTACGCGCTGCTCCTGTTGCTGGAGGTCGGCATCCTCGGAGTGTTCGTCAGCCTCGACCTGTTCCTGTTCTACGTGTTCTGGGAAGTGATGCTCCTGCCGATGTACTTCCTCATCGGCATCTGGGGCGGCCCGCGGCGCGAGTACGCGGCGATCAAGTTCTTCCTCTACACGCTGGCCGGCTCGGTGCTGATGCTCGTCGCGATCGTGGCCCTGCGCCTCGACTCGGGCACGTTCTCGATCCCGCAGCTCACGGAGCTCGCGGTCAGCGGCAAGCTCATGGGCAATAGCCTGCCGGCGAACGGCGTGCTGCTGGGCATGGACTTCACCACGTGGGTGTTCTGGTTCCTGTTCGTGGGCTTCGCGATCAAGGTGCCCGTGTGGCCGTTCCACACTTGGCTGCCGGACGCCCACGTCGAGGCCCCGACGCCGATCTCGGTCATCCTCGCGGGCATCCTGCTCAAGCTCGGTGGCTACGGCATGCTGCGCGCCTGCTTCCCGCTCGCGCCGGACGCCTTCCACGAGTCGGCCTTCGCGCTCGGCGCGCTGGGCGTGATCAGCATCGTGTACGGCGCCTTCGTCGCGCTCGGCCAGTCGGACTTCAAGAAGATGGTCGCCTACAGCTCGGTCAGCCACATGGGCTACGTGCTGCTCGGCATGGCCGCCTTCACCGTGTGGGGCATGGAGGGCGCCGTGCTCCAGATGTTCAACCACGGCACCTCGAGCGCCGCGCTGTTCCTCATCGTGGGCGTGATCTACGACCGCGCCCACCACCGCGACCTCAACGGGTTCGGCGGCCTGTCGCAGCTGATGCCGCGCTACTGGGCGCTCACCACACTGGGCTTCTTCGCTGCGCTCGGCCTGCCGGGCCTCGCGGGCTTCGTGAGCGAGGCGATGACGCTCGTCGGCGCCTTCCAGGCCGACGACACGCGCTTCCAGGTGCTCGTGCTGATCTCGACGCTCGGCATCGTGTTCACGGCCGCGTTCCTGCTCTACGCCATGCAGCGCGTGTTCCTCGGCAAGAAGAACGCCAAGTACGAGGGCATCGAGGAGATCAACTTCCGCGAGGTCTTCTGCCAGGTGCCGTTCCTGTTCCTGTGCGTGCTCTTCGGCATCCTGCCGTACCTGCTGCTCGACTGGATGCACCCCAGCGTGCAGAACCTGATCAACATCCTGAAGGTCCAGGGCTGAGCCCGGCCGGAGCGCACCCTTGAGCAATCCGTACCTCGAAGGCCTCGCGTCGATCGCGCCGGAGATCGTGCTGACGGTCACGGCGCTCGCCGCGCTCGTGTTCGACCTCGTCGTCAAGGGGCGCGAGTCGGTGCGCGTCGGCTATCTCTCGCTCGCGGGCCTCGCCGCCACGGCGTGGTTCCTGTTCGGCCAGTGGGGTGGCGAGTCGCACACGGCCTACGGCATGGTGTCGATCGACCAGTTCGGGAACTTCTTCAAGCTCTTCACGGTCGCCGCGCTGGCCGTGGTCGTGCTGTACGTGATGCACGACCGGCGCGAGCGCACGAGCGGCGTGGGGGAGTACTACTTCCTGCTGCTCGGCGCCGCGATCGGCATCTTCTTCATGGTCAGCACCAACAACCTGCTGCTCATGGTGCTGGGCTTCGAGCTGCTGTCGCTCTCGTCGTACTCGCTCGCGGGTTTCCACAAGGGCAACCGCAAGTCCGCCGAGGCGTCGATGAAGTACGTCATCTTCGGTGGCCTCTCGACGGGCATCATGGTGTACGGCATCAGCCTGCTGTACGGCCTGACCGGCACGATCGACCTCGGCCAGATGGCGACGAGCGCCAACCTCGTGGCGCAGGTCGGCTCGAACCCGATCCCGTTCGGCATCGCCACGGTGCTGATCCTCGCGGGCTTCGCCTACAAGATCTCGCTCGCGCCCTTCCACTTCTGGACGCCGGACGTCTACGAAGGCGCGCCGACCCCGGTGACGACCTTCCTCGCGGTGGCCTCGAAGGCCGCGGGCTTCGGCGCCCTGCTGCGCTTCCTCGCGGCACTGTTCCTTGGTCAGGGCGCGACGGCGCTCGGCGGGTACGGCGAGCGCGTGGCGCTGATGCTCGGCCTGCTCGCGGCGATCACGATGACGCTCGGCAACTTCGCCGCGCTGCGCCAGTCCAGCCTCAAGCGCATGCTGGCGTACTCGTCGATCGCGCACGCGGGCTACGTGATGGTCGGCATCGCGTGCATGACGCGCGAGGGCTTCTCGGCGGCGATGTACTACCTCGCCGCGTACTACTTCATGAACCTCGGCGCCTTCGGCTTCCTCGTCTACTTCGAGGGCGTCACCGGCTCCGACACGATCGACAGCCTGAAGGGCATGGGCTTCAAGGCGCCGCTGATCTCGATGGTCATGGTGGCGTTCCTCGTGAGCCTCACGGGCCTGCCGCCGACGGTCGGCTTCTACGGCAAGTACCTGCTGTTCGTCGAAGGCGTCGACGAGGGCCTGCTGTGGCTCGTGATGATCGCGGCGCTCAACAGCGTCGTGAGCCTCTTCTACTACCTGCGCGTCGCCAAGGCGTTGTTCCTGGAGAAGCCCGCCGAGCAGGACGCGGCTCCGGCGCCGGTGCTGACGGGCTTCGTGACGGTGCTCGGCCTCGCCACGGTGGGCTTCGGCCTGTACGTCGCGCCGCTCGAGAGCTGGGCCAACCGCAGCCTCGACCTGATCCGCGGCGCCACGGGCTCCTGAGAGCGCAGAGGCGAGCATGCTGGCCGCGCTGGTGATGTTCAGCCCGCGCGAGCTCTTGGTCATCGCGCTGGCGGCGGCCTTCGCCACGGCGGTCTACCTGCTGCGCCGCCGCAGCGGGAATTGCTGACGCTAGGCCCGTGGCTGCCCCGTGGGGGCGGCTCGTGCGGGTCGGACCCCACGGATTTCCCGCAGCGCCTAGACTTTCCTGTACGGGTCTTGGCACCCGGGAAGGTCCATGTTCGCCGCCCTGTTCCTCGCCGCTTCGCTCGTCGCCCCGCAGGCGGCGTCGACCCCCGGCAATGTGATGGTGCTGATGGCCGACGACGTCGGCTGCGACATGGTGAGCCTCTTCAGTGGCCACCCGGACGCCCCGCCGACTCCGAACCTGCACGCGCTCGCCGCGAGCGGTGTCGCCTTTCAGGCGGCCTACACGGACCCGGTCTGCTCGCCGACCCGTGCGTGCGTCCTGACGGGTCGCTACGCGTTCCGCACCGGCATCGGGTCCTTCCTCTCGCCCTACGGCACTGTCGAGCACTCGCTGCAGCCCTCCGAGGTCACGCTGCCCGAGGCCCTCGACGCCATCGCGCCATGGCAGTTCGAGAGCTCGGCCGTGGGCAAGTGGCACCTCACGGCTCCGCCCCTGAACGTGGGACTCGCTCCCAACCAGCAGGGCTTCGACTGGTTCGAGGGCGTGCCGGGGAACCTCTACTTCAACCAGACCTACTTTTCGCACACGACGATCCGCAACGGGATCGCACTCACGAGCACGACGTACAGCACGACCGAGCAGGTCAACGCCGCGCTGCGGCGCACGGCGGAGATGCGCGAGCCGTGGCTCCTGTACGTGGCTTTCAATGCAGGTCACGAGCCTTGGCACGTGCCCCCGGCGCCGCTGCACAGCTACGTTCTCTCCGGCAGCCCGGCGAACAATCCCGTCGAGCACTACCGCGCGAGCGTGCAGGCGCTCGACTCCGAGATCGGGCGGCTCGTCGCCTCGATGGATCCGGCGGTCCGCGCTCGCACGACCTTCCTCTTCATCGGAGACAATGGCTCGCCGAACGACGTCGTGACGGCGCCGTCGATCCCTGGCCGCTCGAAGGGCACGCTGTACGAGGGCGGTGTTCGAGTGCCGCTCATCATCTCCGGTCCGACCGTGGCGCATCCCGGCAGCCAGTGCCACGCGCTCGTGAACTCCGTCGACATCTTCCCGACCGTGCTCGACCTGTGCGGCGCGAGCGCCTCCGCGCAGGCCACGCTGCGGCGCAGCGATGGCATCAGCCTGACTCCGTACCTTGCGGAACCATGGCGTGCGCCGTTGCGAGAGTGGGTGTTCGCGACGCGCTTCTTGCCGAACGGCTTCGGACCATACACGTCGCTCGGCCGCATGATCCGCAACTCGCGCTGGAAGCTGATCGAGCGGCAGGGACAGGGGGATCTCTTCTTCGACATGGCCAGCGCGCAGGGCGAGAGCCTGAATCTCGCGTCCGGAGCGCTCACCCAGCAGCAGCGCGCCGCCTACGGTCGGCTCGCGCAGCAGCTGCACGCGTTGGTTCCATGACCCAACGTCCAAGTCCGGGATAGACTTCCGACGCCGATGGTCCGCTCGGACCTCGCTCGGAAACTTCTTCCATGCGCCTGCGTCGCCTGCTCTTCGCCGCGTCCGTGGTCGCTGTCACGCTCACCTGTGGCGGCGGCGGTGGCGGTTCCGTGGAGCCGCCCGTCGAGACGCAGCCGACCAACGTGCTGCTGATCCTCGCCGACGACCTCGGCGTGGACATGTTCAGCCCGTACGACGTGCATCCGAGCCCGGCGCCTACGCCCAACCTCGACGCGCTCGCCGCCGAGGGGATGCTGTTCGAGTACTTCTACAGCCTGCCGAGCTGCTCGCCGACGCGCGCGGCCGTGCTCACCGGTCGCATGCCGTTCCGTTACGGCATCGGCAAGCCGATCGACCAGTGGCTGGCGGAGCACGCGCTTCCACTCGAGGAACGGACGCTCGCCGAAGCGCTCAAGGATGGCTCAACGACCAGCATCGCCACTTCCGCCATCGGCAAGTGGCACCTTGGCTCCGAGTCCATCGGTGGCGCGAGCCACGCCAACCTGCAGGGCTTCGACTGGTTCGAAGGCACGCTCGGAAACCTGATGTTCGGCTCGACGTACTTCGGCCACCAGAAGGTGACCAACGGCGTCACCGAGGCGAGTCGCACCTACGTCACGAGCGAGCAGGTCGACGACGCGCTCGAGCGCATTGCCGCGATGCCCGAGCCCTGGTTCCTCTATCTCGGCTTCAACGCGCCCCACACGCCGCTGCACGCGCCTCCGGTGGCCCTGCACAACCAGTCGCTCGCTGGCATTCCCTCGGACAGCCCGAACGCCCACTACCGCGCCATGGTCGAGGCCATGGATCACGAGCTCGGTCGGCTCCTCGCGGGCATCCCTCCCGCGGTGCGCGCGAACACCACCATCGTGTTCCTCGGTGACAACGGAACACCTTCGCAGGTCATGGTTCCGCCTTCGATTCCCGGCAACTCGAAGGGCTCGGTCTACGAGGGTGGCGTGCGCGTGCCGCTGATCGTCGCGGGCAAGCATGTCGACGCCCCCGGCTCGCGCTGCCGCTCACTCGTGCAGGCGGTCGACCTCTTCCCGACGGTGCTGGAGCTGATGGGCGCGGATCTGGATCAGGGCGTTGGCGACAGCCGAGCCATCGACGGCGTCTCGATCGTGCCCTACTTGTCCGACCCGGATCGCCCGGCCCTGCGCCAGTACGCGGTGGCCGAGCGGTTCTCGCCCAACGGCTTCGGCGAGTACACGAGCTACGGTGCGATGGTGCGCGACGCGCGCTGGAAGCTCGTGCGCCGCGACGGACAGCCGGACGCGCTCTTCGACATGCAGGACGCGCAGGGTCAGCCGATCGTGCTCGAAGGCACGAACTTGAACGACGGTGACATGACAGCCGAGGAGAGCGCCGCATTCGCACGCCTCCAGGCGGCACTGTCGAGCGCGATCGAAGGGCAGTAGGCAGGGTTCAGGCGCGCAGCGCGGCGGCGAGCTCGTCGAGCGCGGCCTGCGCCTCCGCCGAGAGCGGCGCACGCAGCAGGTTCGTGCGCTCCCCCGAGTCTGCGCGCAGGTCGTAGAGCGCCCTCGGTTCCTCGTCCGCATCCGCGTCGGGAAGCTCGACCAGCTTCCAGCGCGAGTTGCGCACGGCGCGGCGCCACTTCGCGGGATCCGGCGTGATGCCGTAGCTCGGGAATGCGTCCACACGCAGCAACGTGCGCTCACGAGTCGCGAGGATCGCGTCGGTCGCGAGCAGGTCGCTTGCGAACGACAGCGAGTCCTGAGCGCTCGGCTCCACGACACCACGCAACTGACGCACGGTGCTCCACAGGTCGACGGCACTCACGAGCCGCTCGCTCCGTCCGCTCGCGACGCCGCGACCCCACGCGAGGAGCGGCGTGTGCACGCCGACTTCCGCCAGCGAGCCCTTGCCTTCGCCCGACGTGCCGTTGTCGCAGGCGAGCAGCACGACGTAGTCCGCGTCGACCGCGCGCCGCACGAGTTCTCCGAGTCGCCAGTCGAGGTGCCGGAAGAGGTCGCTGTAGCGCGAGCGTCCAGGATAGGTGACGCCCGGAGGCTCGTTGGCGGGCGGCGGCAGGTTGTGAGGCGCGTGGGGCGCGTTGAAGCTCGCGTGGATGAACTCGACGCCCTTCGCGATGTCGTCCTGCGCATCCGCGGCCGTGACGTTGGTCGCGAACTCGCGCTGCTCGACGAGCTGCGCAGGCTCGCCGCGTCGCACGCGTGCATAGGTCCACTCGTGGTAGCTCTGCAAGTTGCCCTTGGGGCCCGAGTACTCGTCGTAGGCCTCGCGCGCGGCCGTGCGCTCGACCACGAGCTCCGGCCAGCCCGGTCCCGCGGACAGGTGCCACTTTCCGCGCTTGGTGCGGCGGCCGGGGAGTCCGTCCGTGATCCACATTCCGCTCGGGCCAGGGAACGGTCCCATGTTGTTCGAGGGCACGTTCGCGCCGACCGAGTTGCCGGGACGGAACGACTCGAGGCCGGTGAGCACCTTGGCGCGGAACACGCTGCACACCGGCGCCGCCCAGAAGTTGCGGTACTCGCGTGCACGCGGGCGCAGTGTGGCGAGCTCCGGCGCGTCACCCTGCGCGAGGCACTCTTCGAGGAACGGCCAGCCGACGTCGTCGATGTCGATGAGCAGCACCTTGCGCCGCTCGAAGTTCGCTCCCGAGCTGCACGCGACCAGACTCGCTCCCGCGATCGCCGCTGCACCTGCCGCGAGCACTTGACGACGATCGAGCGACATCGCGCGCGCCCTAGCGCGGCTTCACCGCATGCAACCAGAGGAAGCCGGCGCTGTGGACGTCGTTCCACGTCCTCCAGTCCGGATAGCACGCGCTCGGGCGGAAGTGCGCGGGGTCACCGAGGCCGCGCGAGTCCACGACGCGCCGCGACGAAACGTCGGTGAAGCCCGCACGCTCGAGCTCGGCCCGCCAGCTGGCCTCGCCGAGTCGAATCATCGGCACCCCGGTCTGCTCCGGCCAAAAGGCCGTGCCCTCGTTCTCGACGTAGTACTCATTGACGACATCGAGCGTGCCGCCCGGCTTCATCACGCGGCGAATCTCGGCCAGCGCGGCGGCGAGGTTGGGCGCGTAGTAGAGGGCTTCGAGCGAGAAGACGCGCTGGAAGCGCGCGTCGGCAAGGTCGAGCTTCTCGAAACTGCCGACCGCGTAGCGGGCGCGAATCGTGTTGCTGTGCAGCCGCTCGGCCTCGGCGACCATGGCCGGCGAGATGTCGATCCCAGTGGCCTGAGCGCCCGCCGCGGCCTTGGCGAGCAGGCGCGTGGCCCAGCCGCTGCCGCAGCCGAGATCGAGGATCTGATCCCCGGCGCGAATGCCCATTCCGGCGATCACCTGCCGGGCGACGTCCCCGTGCTCGGACTCCATTTCCGCCCCGCGGCCAGCGGCAGCCCAGCGGTCGAAGGTCGCGGCGAGGATCTGGTGGGGCATGCGAAAGGCGTGGAAGCCCTGAGGGCGAGCGGAGGATACTGTAGAACTCCGGTCCCCCGCGATGGATCTTCGCCAGCAACCTCGCCGCGCCGAGCACGCCGTCGTCACCGAGCGGCCCCACCTGCTCCAGCGCCTGAACGCCCTGCGCAAGCGCTCGCCGCTGAGCCCGTACTGGCTCGAGCGGACGTGGCTGCGGCGCGCAATGCAGGAGCTCGCCGGGCACGCGAGCGGCAGCATGCTCGACGTCGGCTGCGGCGAGCGTCCCTACGCGGAGTTCTTCAAGCCGCGCATCGCGCGCTACTGGGGCCTCGAGTACCCGCCGGTCGCCGACAACCTGAATCCGGACGTCTGGAATCGGCCCGAGATGCTGCGCACCGTGGTCGACGTCTGGGGGGACGCGCAGCGCTTGCCCTTCGCGGATGCGACGTTCGACACCGTGCTGGCGGCGGAGATGCTCGAGCACATTCCCGACCCCAACGCCTGCGTGGCGGAGATCGCGCGCGTGATCAAGCCCGGCGGTCGCTTCCTGCTGACCGTTCCGCTCGTGGCGCCCCTGCACCAGTGGCCCTTCGACTTCTATCGCTTCACACCCAAGGGCATCGAGGCGATCGTGCAGCGCAACGGCTTCGAGGTCGAGCGCGTGACTCCGCGCGGGAACTTCGCTTCGGCCACGGGCGCGACGATCTCGCACTGGCTCGTGCGCTCGATGGCGGCGTCGAAGCTGCACCACGACGGATCGGTCGCAGTCTCGCGCTGGCGCGGGCCTTTCGTGCTGCCGCTGGTCGCCCTCGTGCAGATCTTCTTCTGGGTCTGCGAGAAGCTCGCCAGCGACACCGGCGCGAGCCTCGGCTACTCCGTCGTCGCGCGTCGCAAGACTAGCGCGAGCTGAAGCGCGCAAGCAGCTCGTCGAGGGGTCGCAGGGCGACGTCCCAGTCGTAGCGGCTCTCGACGAAGGCGCGTCCTTGGGCGCCGAGCTTGCGCGCGAACAGCGGCTCGTCGAGCAGCCGTGCGATCGCGGCCACCTGCTCGTCCACGCTGTTCGCGAGCAGGAAATCGCGGCCGATTTCGCCTTCGACGCCCTGCGTGGCGGACGTCGTGCCCACAACGGGCAGGCCCATAGCGAGCGCTTCGAGCACCTTGTTCTGGATGCCGCGGGCGATGCGCAGCGGAGCGACCGACACGCTCGCCCGCGCCAGCCACTCGCGCGGATCCTCGACGAAGCCGGTGACGGTCACGCCGGGCTCGCGCCCGAGAGCGAGCACCTCGGGCGTCGGCCGCGAGCCCACGATCGAGAGTCGGGCGGCGGGGAAGCGCGCGCGCAGTCGCGGCAGGATCTCGCGCACGAACCAGGTGCAGCCGTCGATGTTCGGGAGATAGTCCATCACGCCGACGAACACGAGGTGTCCAGGCTCGGCGCGCTCGGGCTGCGGGCGGTAGAACGCGAGATCCACGCCATTGCGCATCACGATCGAGTGCGCGCCCGGAATCTCCCGCTCGAACACCTGCTGCTCGAGCGGCGTGCAGAGCACGTTCTCGTCGAACGAGTGGGCGATGCGGCGCTCGAACTCGCGCAAGGTCCGGTGCTCGCGCCCGTAGATCGCGCTCATCGGCCAGCGCGTGCGCTCCGCGTACTGCCGCCACTTGTCCGAGTCGAGCTCGGCAAAGTGCATCACGCGCCGCAGGCGCGCGTGCGGCTCGAGAAATGCTCCCATGGACGACGAGTAGGCGTAACCGACGTCGCACGACGGCGCGAGCTCGTCGACCGCGCGCTGCAGGGCGCTCGAGCCGTACACGCCCAGCGTGAGCGGTCGCGACCCGAGCAACAGCGGCAGGGCGCGCAGCTTCTGCCGTCGCAGGTCGATCGGGACCGCGACCGTGGGAATGCCGAGTCCGCAGAGGTGCTCGGCCGCCTGCCGGTCCTCGTCGTCGTGAGCGAAGGCGACGACGCGCACCTCGTGCGAGCGCTTCATGCGCTCGATCAGCCGCCACGTGGTGATCTTGTCCCCGCGGTTGGGCGGATAGGGGACGCGCTGGGAGAGGAACAGGACGCGCACGGCTCGCAGAAGGTAGCGACCGCACGCCGCCGCCGCGACGGCCGCTCAGAACGCCACGTCGCCGCCGTCGATCTCGATGCGCGGTTCCGGCTCGCGCACGCGCCGCGGTCCCGCGCTGCCGCCGGCGAAGGGCACGTCGAGCCCGCGCCGCCGCACGTCCGCGAGCATGTCCATGTGCGCCAGGGCCTCGTGGATGCAGCGCTCGGTCGAGGCCGGCACGAAGCGCGCGCCGCCCGGCGTCCAGACGTCGTCCTCGCCGCGTCCGAGGTCGGCGTCGATGGGCAACTCCCGCAGGAACAGCCGGTTCGAGCCGTGCAGCACGCGCGAATCGAGCACGAACACCGCGCCGCGATCGCTCTCGCGCCGCATCAGGCGTCCGAAGCCCTGGCGGAACTTCGCCAGCGCGCGCGGCAGGTAGATGCGGCGGCGCTGCTCCGAGGCTCCGAGCGCGGCGCACTGCGCGTGGTGATAGCGGTCGGGAACGCCGTAGGGGAGCTTGGCGATCACGAGGTACTCGAGCGTCTCGCCGGGGAAGTCCGCGCCGTACCAGAACGTGTCGACGCCGAAGAGAATCGAGTCTACGCGGCTGCGGAACAGGTCGCCGAGCTCCTCCTTGCGCACGCCGGGCATGCCTTGGAACCAGAGCGGGATGCCGCGCTGGCGGAAGAAGGCCGAGAGCTCCTCGCCCGTGCGACGCGCCTCGTCCGCATTGGTGAAGAGCACGAGCATGCGGCCCCGCGTTCGCTCGCCGAGGTAAGCGACGAAGCGCCGCACGTACGCCTGGAACTGGTCGCGCGCGCGAGAGGGATCCGGCGCATCGTCGGGCACGCACACCACGACGCGCGAATAGTCGAACGGCGCCTCCGCGCGGAACGTCTCGACGACGCTGGGCTCGCGTTCCTCGCCCTCGAGTGGCTGCGCGGCGCGGTCGAGACCGAGGTAGGCGCGCGAGACCTCGAAGCCGTCGCGCAGCCAGGTCGTCGCGGAGATCAGCACGCCGCTCTCGAGCGCCGGATAGAAGGCCTTGCCCAGCAATTCCTGCGGCAGCAGCACGCGTGCAGCGAGCACGTCCTCGCCGCGCGCATCCGTCTCGACGTCATAGAAGCGCTCGCGCACGAACGCGGGCTTTCCGTCGACGAGCGGAATCCAGTTTTGCAGCGCGGAGAGCCACTCGAGCATGTCCGTGCGCGCGAGCTCGAGCTGGCGCCGGATGCGAGCCATGCCGCGCGCTCGGATGGTGTCGAGCATTCCAGCGAGCTGCGCGAGCGTCGTGCCGAGCTCCGTGGCGGCTGTCGAGACCTCCGCGTGGGCACGCACGAGCGCTCGCGCGCCCGCGAGCGCCCGCGGATCGAGCTCCGGAGTCGAGGCGGTGTCGATGCCCTCGACGTACTCGCGCAGGAGCGAGTGCTCGTCCTTGCTGTCGCGCTTGCGGCGCTGCTCCTCGCGCCACACCTTGAAGGTCTCGACGGCCGTCTCGAGCGCGTCGAGCGCGCCGTGGGCCGCGCTCCACTGCGTGCGGCACGCCTCGACGGACGGCCACGCGGGGTCGCCCTCGAGGACGAGCTTCTCGAGCCGGTCGAGCGGCGCTCGCGAGTTGGGGCGCGAAGGCTGGCGCAGCAGGCCGAGGAACTCGCGCACTTCGCGCAGCGTCACCGTCCAGCTCCACGCATTGCCGGCCTGGTCGTGCAGGTGCTCGCACTCGTCGAAGATCGCGTGCTTGAAGTACGTCGGACGGATCAGCGCAAAGGCGTGGTTCGTGATGAGCACGTGGCTGCGTTCCGCTCGAGCGCGCGCGCACTCCGCGCCGCAGGTCTCGCGATCCTCCTTCGCTCGACAGCAGGCCGGCTGCGAGCGGACCGCGCGCACGAGAGCATCGAGCTCGCGCTGGAACGGCGCCTGCGCATCCGTGGCGAGCGCGGGCCGCATCGGAAAGCGATCCAAGTCCGCGTCGTCGTCGGTGAATGCGAAGAGCAGCAGGCTCGTCCACGCGAGCCACGCCTCACCGCCATCTCCTTCGCTGGGCACGTGCAGCTTGTAGGCGCGCCAGCACAGGTAGTTCGCGCGCCCCTTGAGCACCGCCACGCGCGGAGTCTCGAGCAGGCCGGCGCGCGCGAGGGCAGCGCGGGCGCGCGGCACCTCGTGGTCGATCGCCTGCTCCTGCAGCGCACGCGTGTAGGTCGAGACGGCGACGCGCAGATTGTTGCGCACGGACCACAGCATCGAGGGCACGAGGTACGCCAGCGTCTTGCCCGTGCCCGTCGGCGCGTGCACGAGCAGCAGCTTGCGCTGGCCGAGCGTGCGCGCGACCTGGGCCGCGACGTCGTGCTGGCCCTTGCGATACGTCGGGGTTTCCGCGCTGCCGTGGAAGGCCTGTGGGAGATGCACGCAGAAGACGTCGTCGACGAGTCCGAGGTCGGCCTCGGAGAGCGGCGTGGGCTCGTCGAGCGAGACCGGAACGGTGCCCTCGAGCTTCCACTCCGCCGCGACTTGCGCGCAGCGCGGGCGCGTGCGGTCGATCTCGGCGCGCACGAAGTCCTCGCAGTCCTGCGGATCGCGGCGAGCGTCTTCCGTGAGGGAGCCGTCGCCAAGCGTCGCGAAGAGCTCGCCGGAGGCCCCGCTCCAGCGCCGCGGGGCATCGACGAGGCGCAGGGCGCGCTCGAGTCGGGAGGCCGCGGCCACGTCGCCGCTGCGCAGTCGCTCGTGCGCGACGCACCACGAAGCGGAAGCGAGGGCTCGCATGTCGCGCGGCAGTTCGACGAAGCGCGCGACGACTTCGACGAGCGTGCGAGCGACGTCGGCGCTCTCGCGCGGCTGCGGGGCACGGCCTGCGCGGGCGCGCGCGGGCACGACGAGCCGCGCGACTTCGTCGAGGCCGACAACGGTGAACGGCAGTTCCCCGGCCGACAGGTGGCTCGCCCAAGGCAGGAAGCCCTCGGCGGACGCGACGACCACGTCCGCGCCGGCGAGGAAGCTCGCCAGCTCGCGCCAGGCCGCTTCCGCCCGCGTCGCAGCTTCGAGGTCCGCGCTCGAGAGGCCGTGCTCGCGCGCGATGCGCGCGGACGCGAGGGGATCGGAGCTGCGCGCGTCCGGCTTGCACAGCCGCACGAGTCGCTCCCAGCGCCCGTCGCGCTGCCGCAGGGCCTCGACGCGCAGCACGGAGTCGAGCGCCGTGTCCGGACCGGTGGACCACAGCGTGGCGAAGGCCACGTCCGGAGCGTCCTCGACGCTCCACGGCAGGGGCCTCGACTCGCCCGACTCGAATCCCGAGAACCCCATCGCGCCGCTCATTCGAACCGCGCCGGAGCGCTGGCGCAATCACGGACTGCGCGTCCGCGATGGACGGCGTGACGTGCGACCCCAGGTCTCCACGGGCGGGAGCAATGTCGCGCCCGAGGCGTGCCCTGCTGGATGCGCGCGCCAGAGCGGCGGACCCGGGCGGCACCTGCTGGCTAGAATTGGGCGCATGTTGCGCACCCTGCTCGCCGTCTTGCTCGGATCGCTGCCCGCATGGGGCCTGCAGGCTCCGCCGCGCGTCGTCTCGCTCGAGCCGGCCCTCGACAGCGAGGTCGATGCGCGCGAGCAGACACGACTCGTCGTCGAATTCGACCGCCCCATGAGCACGGCGGGGTACTCGCTGTGCGGTGGGGGAGCGAGCTTCCCGAAGCTCGCCGGGCAGCCGCGCTGGGAGAGCGCGACGCGGCTCGTCGTCGACGTGCAGCTCGCGCCCGAGATCGAGTACGTGATCGGGCTCAACTGCGGGAGTTCCCGCAACCTGCGCAGCGCCGAAGGGATCGCGCTCGAGCCGCTCCAGTGGACCTTCGCCGCGCAGCCCGGGGTGCTGCGGGCGGAGGCGGAGCAGCGGCAGCGCAATGCGGCGGCCTTGGCCCTGCTCGTCGATGCGCTCGGCACGCACTACTCGTACCGCGACCTGCGCGTGAAGGACTGGGTGACGCTGCGGCGCGAGCACGAGCCCGCGATCCTCGCCGCGCGCACGGACCGCGCTTTTGCGCAGGAAATCGCTCGTTTTCTCGAGCCTGCCGCGGACCCGCACCTGTGGCTGGTGCGCGGCGAGCGCACGATCCCCACCTTCCGTCGCAACGTCGATCCGCTCTTTCGCCGCGCGCACATCGACGCGGCGTTTCGCATCGAGCAAGCGGGCCCACGCGCGATCCGTGGGCTCAGCGCCGATGGCATCGGCTATCTGCTCGTCGACACGTGGGCCAACGGGCTCGACCTCGCGCCGATCCACGCCGCGCTCGAGCGCCTGCACGACGCGAAGGCGCTCGTGATCGACGTGCGCACGAACTCCGGCGGCAACGAGGAGCTCGCGCGCGAGGTTGCCGCGTGGTTCGTCGAGGGCGAGGTCACGTACGCGCGCCATCGCGTCCGGACAGGCCCGGGAGCGGAGGGTTTCGCGCCCGCGGTCGAGCGTCGGCTGCGCGGCAACGCCGCTCCGAGGCGCATCGACGTTCCGCTCGCGGTGCTCACGGGGCCGCTCGCCATGAGCAGCAACGAGTCGTTCGTGCTGATGCTGCGTCAGGCGCGCGACTGCACGCTCGTGGGCCAGCCGACCGCGGGCAGCAGCGGCAATCCGCAGCCTTTCGAGCTCGGCAACGGCGTCGTGGCGCGCATCCCGTCTTGGCAGTTCCTCGGCCCCGACGGTCGCCTGCTCGAGGGCTCGGGCGTCGCGCCCGACGTGCTCGTGCCGTGCACGCCCGAGGACCTGAAGCGCGGCGACCCGATCCTCGCCAAGGCGCTCGAGCTGCTGCGCGCGAAGCTCGCGTCGCGCTGAGGCCACGCGCTCAAGAAAGCAGCGCGGCGACCGCGCCTCGAGCGCCGTCGCCGCGTGGCATGCACATGCGTGGGAAAGGCTAGGAGCGCCGACCGCGCTTCTTCTTCACCGGGCCCGCAGCGCGGCGCTGGGCGAGCAGGGAGGCCGCGCGTTCGAGCGTGATCGCCTTGGGGTCTTCGCCCTTGGGGATGGTCGCGTTGGTCTCGCCGTCGGTGACGTAGGGCCCGTACTTGCCGGGCTTGATGATCACGGGGCGCTGGGATGCCGGGTCGGGCCCGAGCGTCGCGATGGGCTCGACGGCCGCGGCGCTGCGGCGACCGAAGGTGCGCGCCGGGCGCTCGGCGGCGAACAGCTCGCTTGCCTGCTGCAGCGTGACCGTGAGCAGCTCGGCCTCGGTCGCGATGCGGCGGTACTCGGGCTTCTCGGCCTCGGGCGCCTTCTCCTTCTCGAGGTACGGCCCGAAGCGGCCGTTGCGTGCGGTGATCTTGCGGCCGTCGCGCGGGTCGGGACCGAGCTGGCGCGGCAGCGAGAGCAGCGCGAGCGCCTCTTCGAGCGTGAGCGACTCGGGCTTCATGCCCTTGAACAGCGACGCGCGCTTGGGCTTGTCAGACTTCGGCTCTTCAGGAGCCGCCGCGGCCTCCGCGCTCTTCTTCTTCGAGACGCGCTTCTTCGGCTTGGGCTTTTCCTCGTCCGCCGGCGGATCGTCGCCGAGCTGCACGAAGTACCCGAAGCGGCCGTTGCGCACGTACACGGGCTTGCCGTCGGCGGAGAAGCCGAGCGGGGCCGCGGCCTTCTGCGAGGTCTCGACCAGCTCGATCGCGCGCGCGAGCGTGAGCTCGTCGGGCGCGAGGCCGGTCGGGACGGTCGCGCGGCGTTCCTTGTGCTGCACGTAGGGGCCGTAGCGGCCGACGCGCAGCACGAGCGGCTCGCCGTCGAGCTCGCCGAGGCGCACGGCGCCGACGTCGCGCGGGTTGATGGCGGCGGAGCGCTCGACGAGCGCGCGCCCGAGGCCGGGCTTGGCGCCGAGCCAGAAGTCCTTGAGGAACGCGACGTAGTCGAGCTCGCCTTCCGCGATGCGGTCGAGCTCCTCCTCCATGCCGGCGGTGAAGGCGTAGTCGACGATCACCGGCTCGAGCAGCTCGAGGAAGTCCACCATGGCGAAGCCGAGCCAGGTGGGGATGAGCGTCTTGTCGCGCACCGCCACGTAGCCGCGCTCGGTGATCGTCTCGATGATGCTCGCGTAGGTCGACGGGCGACCGATGCCGAGCTCCTCGAGGCGCTTGACCAGCGAGGCTTCCGTGTAGCGCGCGGGCGGCGTCGTGCGGTGGCCCGAGGGCAGCGCCTCGTGCACCGACGCGCGCTCGCCGCGGTCGAGCGGCGGCAGCACGCTCTCGCGTTCGTCGAGCGCCTTCTCGACGTCATCCGAGCCCTCGACGTAGGCGCGGCGATAGCCGGCGAACTCCGTCGTGCGACCCTTGGCCTGCGCGATGACCTTGCCGTGTCCGGCGACGTCGCTGGCGAAGGTCGCGGTCACGACCGTGAAGCGCTCGTCGACCATCTGGCAGGCGACCGTGCGCTTCCAGATCAGGTCGTACACGCGCGCCTCGATGTCCGACACCTCGCGCGCCACTTCCTCGGGCAGGCGGAAGCGCGAGCCCGCGGGGCGAATCGCCTCGTGGGCCTCCTGAGCGCCCTTGGCCTTCTGGTTGCCGTAGAAGCGCGGCTTCGGCGGCAGGTTGTCCTCGCCGTAGCGCTCGGCGACCAGCGTGCGGGCGGCGTGGATCGCCTCGCCCGAGAGCGCGGTCGAGTCCGTACGCATGTAGGTGATGTAGCCGCCTTCGTACAGGCGCTGCGCGATGCGCATGGCTTCCTGCGCGCGCATGCCGAGCTTGCGGCCCGCGTCCTGCTGGAAGGTGGAGGTCGTGAACGGCCCGCGCGGCGAGCTGGTCTTGGCCTCGCGCCGCACGTCCTCGACCGTGAAGGTCGCCGGGGCGAGTGCGCCAGCGAGCTTCTTGGCAGCGGGCTCGTCGAGCACCAGCGCGTCCTTCGACTTGAGCTGGCCCTGTTCGCTGAACTCGCTGCCGCGCGCGAGCTTGCGCCCGCCGATCGAGACCAGCGAGGCCTCGAAGCTGTCCGCCTGCTTGGCGAGCTTGAGGTCGACGTCCCACCAGCTGGCCGAGACGAACGCCATGCGCTCTTTCTCGCGCTCGGCGAGCAGCTTGACCGACACGGACTGCACGCGTCCGGCGGACATGCCCTTGGCGATCTTGCGCCACAGGAGCGGCGAGACCTCGTAGCCGTACAGGCGGTCGAGGATGCGCCGCGCCTCCTGCGCCCGCACCAGCTTGAGGTCGACCTCCCGCGCGTTGGCGACGGCCTTCAGGATCGCGTCCTTGGTGATCTCGTTGAACACCATGCGCGACACCGGGACCTTGGGCTTGAGCACCTCGAGCAGGTGCCACGCGATGGCCTCGCCCTCGCGGTCTTCGTCGGTCGCCAGATAGACGTGGTCGGCGTCGTCGCACAGCTTGCGCAGCTTGGCGATGTGGGCCTTCTTCTCCGGCGGCACCACGTAGTAGGCCGTGAAGTCGTTGTCGATGTCGATGGCGAGCCGCGCCCAGGGCTCCTTGCGGACCTTCTCCGGCATCTCGGCCGTGCTGTGGGGCAGGTCGCGAATGTGACCGAGGCTGGCCTCGACCACGTAATCGCGGCCGAGGTAGTCCTTGATCTTTTTCGCCTTGGTCGGCGACTCGACGATGACCAGGTGCTTCATTCGTGGGCAGGGGAGTACCAGCCCATGCGGTCGCGCCGCAAGGGTGGGGACGAGGAATCCCTCTTCGGACCGATCGCGAGCGAGCTTGTGTCGCTGCATGTGCGGACCCGACTTCGGACCGCCTCCCGTGGCCGAAAACCGCGCGGAAGGGGCCGTCCGTGGGGGGTGGGTGGCCCGGCGCGAGCGTGCGCCGTATCCTCTTCGCCCCTCGCGGGATAATCCCGACCCGCCCCGCCCCGAAACTCAGCCCGCCCCGCCCACCGCGCTCCCATGCAGATCTCCGAGATCCGTGTCGACGGCTACGAGAAGGTCGTCCGCTGCACGGACCAGGCCTCTGGCCTCCACGCCCTCATCGCGGTCCACGACACCACCCTCGGCCCCTCGCTCGGCGGCATGCGCATGCTGCCCTACAAGCACGAGGAAGAGGCCCTGGTCGACGTGCTGCGCCTCGCCCGCGGCATGACCTACAAGTCGGCCGTGGCCGACACC
>CAITGX010000073.1 GCA_903892045.1 uncultured Planctomycetota bacterium
CGCAGGTTGGCAGGTCCGACACGTCGAGCTCGACGTCGAACCGGAGCTCCTCGACGGAATGCGCGTCATGGGGCGCATCGACCGCATCGACTACAACGTCACGACGGGCCAGTGGCGCATCTGCGACTACAAGACCGGTGACAAGGCCGAGAAGCCGGAGAAGGTCCACGGCAGGACGGGGCGCTTCCGCGACCTGCAGCTCCCGCTGTACTACTGGCTCACGCGCTCGCTGCACGGGGACGCTCTCGAGAACGTGCAGCTCGGCTACATCTCGGTCTCCAAGGCCCAGGATGGCGAGCTGTTCCTGCGCTACCCGATCGGTCGCGAGCGCATGGACGAAGCGCTGACCTGCGCGAGCGGAGTGATCCAGTCGATCCGCAAGCGCGAGTTCGCGGGCCTGCCGGCGAGACCGCCGCTCGATCCGTCGCTCGCGCTCCTGTGCGGCTTCGGGTTGCTCGCGGCACAGGACGTCGCCACCGAGCCGGGGGATGAGGAGGAGGAGGGCGAGGCATGAACGTGCGCTCGAAGCTCTATCGCGCGTCGGCCGGCACCGGCAAGACGCACCAGCTGACCAGCCACTACCTGCGGCTCGTCTGCGGCGGTGCGCGTCACGATCGCATCGTGGCCTCCACGTTCACGCGCAAGGCCGCTGGCGAGATCCTGGCGCGCGTCCTCGCGCGTCTCGCGCGAGCGGCGACGAGCGACGAGCATGCGCAGGATCTCGACGGGCAGCTCGGCCTGCAGCTCGGGCGAGCGGGCTATCTCGCGCGCCTCGAGCAACTGGCGCGCCGCATCGACGGCTTCCGCATCAGCACGCTGGATGCCTTCTTCGTACTGGTGGCGCAGGCGCTGGCGGGCGAGCTGGGACTGCCGCCGGACTGGAGCATCGCGGACGAGGTCGATCTTCGGCGTGCGCGCGACGGCGCGGTGGCCGACGCGCTCGCCTCGCTCGACCGCGACCAGTGGGGGGTGCTGCTGCGGGAACTCGAGCGCGGGAGCGCGAGTCGCGGCGTTCACTCGACGCTCGTGGGCACAATCGAGCTCGCGAGCTCGCTCTTCGCCGAGAGCGATGCGTCGGCCTGGGACCGCCTCTCGACCTCGGCCGGCGTCTCGGAAACTGAGCTCAAGGGACTCGCTGCCTGCCTCGACCAGCTTCCGTTCCCCCTCACTACCAAGGGCAAGGCCGTCTCCAAGTACGTCGACGCCGTCGCGTCCCTGCGCGAACTCGTCGGTCGGCCGGAGTTCCACACGTGGAGCCGCTCGCCGGAGGGACTCGCGGCGATTCGCGAGTACTTCCGCGCAGGAGTGGGGGCCAAGATCCGCGACGGCGAGGCCAAGTTCGCTTCTTGCGAGATCCCGCGGGAGTGGTTTGACTTCCACGCCGTGCTGCTGCGGCTGCTCGCGGCGGAGGAGCTCGAGACGATCGTCGCTCACAATCGTGCCGCGAGGCGCCTGCTCGAGATCTACGCTCGCAGTCACATCGAGCGGCGGGAGCGCACGGGGCGGCTCGGCTTCGACGAGATCGCGCGTGCACTCGCCGAGCACGCATCGGGCGCGCAGGACTCGCTGTCGGTCGCGCTCGACGAGCGGCTCGACGCGCGCATCGACCATCTGTTGCTCGACGAGTTCCAGGATACGGCGCCTTCGCAGTGGCGCGTGCTGCGCCGCGTGTCCGAGGAGCTCGTTCAGGAGCCGGACGGCTCGCGCACGTTCTTCTGCGTGGGGGACACGAAGCAGTCCATCTATGGCTGGCGTGCCGGCGAGCCGAGGTTGCTCGAGCGCATGCACGAGCGGCTGCAGCCGCTCGATCTCGAGCAGCTCAACGTCAGCTATCGCTCCTCGCAGGTCATTCTCGACGCGGCGAACCGCATCTTCCTCCCGGCCGTTCCTTTTGCAGGATTCGCCGGGCACGAAGGCTATGCAAGGGCTCTGCGCACGTTCCATTCGGGCTATGTCCGGCACGAGGCACGGCGTGCTCTCCCCGGAGTCTTTCGCGTGCATACGGCGACGAGTCCGGAGAAGCACACGGACCGTCCGCTGCATTGCATGCTGCGCGCGGTCGAGATCGTCGCGCAGGTCCGCGCCCTCGCGCCGCAGGCGACGATCGCCGTGCTGCTGCGGCGCAACAAGTTCGCCGCACTGCTGCTCTCGAAGCTGCGCGAGCTCGACATCCCTGCCAGCGGCGAGGGTGGCAACCCGCTGGTCGACGCGATCTCGGTCCAAGCCGCGTGCGCGGCGCTGCACTGGCTCGAGCACCCCGCCGACGCCGTGGCGCACTACCACGCGGCGACGAGCGCGCTCGGTCCGGCGCTGGGGCTCGCTCCGGAACTCGGGCCGGCGGCTTGCGAGTCGGTGCACCGCGAGCTGCGTCACTCGCTCGCTCGCGAAGGCCTCGCCAGCTGGTTGGCGAACCTGCGCGGCGCCATCGCCGGCGCGCTCGGCACGTGGGAGCAGCGCCGCTTCGGCATGCTCGTGGAGCTCGCTCTGTCGCAGGAGCCCGCGATCGGCATCGACGAGTTCCTCGAGCGCGTGCGCAGCGTTCGCGTCGAGGACTCCAGCTCGGCGACCGTGAAGGTCATGACCGTGCACGCGTCCAAGGGCCTCGAGTTCGACGCCGTTGTCCTGCCCGAGCTCGACGTGCTCTGGAAGCAGGATGCGAACGCGTTCTACTGGCGCCGTGAGGGC
>CAITGX010000074.1 GCA_903892045.1 uncultured Planctomycetota bacterium
CGCTACGAGAAGTCCCCGATCTCGACCTTGGTTCTTCCAAAGCCGGGTCGGCGCGCTTTCTACGGCACCGCCGCAGGTCATCGGGCCTGGGGAGCGAGAGTGCTGCTGTTCTCCGAGGACTATCCCGATTTGGTGGCTCTCTCGGACAGTGCCTACCGGGCTCGCAAGGAACGCGATCGTCAAGTCTTGGACTACGCTCTGCGGCAGCCGCGCTGAGAGCCCTTCTGCGGCTGGACCTGCGCTCAGCTTGAGTCTCCTCGAACTTCGATCGAGCTAGGCACCCCTGTCGCGGGGTCCGATCCGGCGACATGGGCAACAGATCTGTCCGGGCACATGGCTGACACGTTTCGCCATCGAGCGCTGGCTGGAGTAGGTCTTCCAGGCTCGCCCGCCACTCGTCGTCCCGCTCGGCGAGCATCTTCCCCATCCAGCGCCACAGCAGGTCGCCCGCGGGGCGATTCCGCGGCGCGGGGCCGGCCCTCAAGCCGGCTCCGCACTACCACCACAAGGTGAGACGCGATCCGAGAGGAGACTCGGTGCCGCTGCCGCGCATCAGTCGGTGCGGCCGGCGGGGCGGTTTTCGGTTCCGCGGGTGGAGGTGAGGGAGTCGCCGAGGCGCTGGCGCATGGAGTGGGCGAGGCCGGAGAGCTGGGCCACGACGGTGGGGTGGAGCGCGGCGACGTCGTGGCGCTCGCCGGGGTCGGCGTCGAGGTCGAAGAGCGCGAGGCCGATCTCCCGCGTGGGGTACGCGGCGGGGCGGCCGCCCACGGCCCGTGGCATGTCGTCGGTGAAGCGGTGGCGATGGGGGAAGTGCAGCTTCCAGCGGCCGTAGCGCACGGCCTGCAGCTCGTTCGACTCGTACCAGAAGAAGAACGGGCGCGGCGGGCTGGACGAGCCGGTGAGCGTGGGCGAGATGTCGCGGCCGTCGATGGGGAGTGCGGGGAGCGGTGCGCCGATCCAGCTCGCAATCGTCGGCAGCAGATCGATGCCCATGGCGGGCTCGTCGCTCGCGAGGCCCGCGGGAATGCGGCCGGGGAAGCGCGCGAGGAATGGAACGCGCACGCCGCCTTCGAAGACCGTGCCCTTGCTCTCGCGCCATGGACCCGAGCTGCCCGCGTGCTCGCCGTAGGGCGTCCACGGCCCGTTGTCGGAGGTGAAGAGCACGAGCGTGTCGTCGGCGAGCGCGAGCTCGTCGAGCAGGTCGAGAAGACGTCCGGTCTCGTGATCGATCTCCTCGATCACGTCGCCGTAGGCCGTCGACGTGCGGCCGCGGAACTCCGGCGACGTGCCGAGCGGCACGTGGGGCAGTGGATGCGCGAGATAGAGAAAGAACGGCTCGTCCTTGTGCTCGCGCACGAAGCGCAGCGCCTCTTCGCTGCACGCGTGCGTCCACGTACCGGGGTCGGGATTGAGCTCGAGCACCGCGTCACCACGCATGCGCGGCAAGTCGGTCCACGGCTTGGGCCCGTCGGGATGGAACGGCCACATGTCGTGCGAGTAGGGCACGCCGAACCACTCGTCGAAGCCATGGCGCGTCGGCAGAAACGGTGGGAGGTGCCCGAGATGCCACTTGCCGAAGAAGGCCGTCGCATAGCCGCGCTCGCGCGCGAGCTCGGCGACGGTGGTCTCGCTCTCGGCGAGCCCGTGCGTCGAGGCGGGGACGAGCGCGCCCGCGATGCCGACGCGATTGGGGTAGCAGCCGGTGAGGATCGCAGCGCGCGAGGCGGAGCACACGGGCTGGGCCGCATAGAAGCTCGTGAGGCGCGCACCCTCGCGCGCGAGCCGGTCGAGGTTGGGCGTCGCGAAGTCGCGGGCTCCGTAGCAGCCGACGTCCGCCCAGCCTTGGTCGTCGGTGACGATCAGCACGACATTCGGCCGCTCGATCCGCGGAGTGGACGGTTCCTGCGCGAGAAGAGTGAGCAGCGCGATTGCCGCGAGTTTCATGTGGGCAGCTTAGCGGCACGTGCGAGGCTCGCGGCTCGTTCCGCGGCGGCGGAAAAGCCCCCGAAACGCCCATGACCATGCGCTGCGCGCTCGCGCGGGTCCCGCTCGGATCCCACGCATGAAGCGTTGGCTGCTCTTCCTCGTCGCGTTCCTTGCCTGCGTCCTCCCCGGCTGGTCCCAGACGTCGCCGCTGCGCGTGTTCCTGCGCGGCGGACCGAAGACGCACGGTCCCGGCGAGCACGACCACCCGCGCTTCGTCGCCGAGTGGGTGCCGCTGCTCTCCGAGCGCGGCGTGAAGGCCGAGGGCGCGCTCAACTTCCCGACGGCGGAGCAGCTCGAGCGCACGGACGTGCTGGTGCTCTATGCGGCCGAGGGCGGCTCGATCCACGGCGAGGAACGCGCGAACCTCGAGCGCTTCCTCGCGCGCGGCGGCGGCATCGTCGTGCTGCACGACGCGGTCTGCGGCGACGATCCGCACTGGTTCAAGACCGTCGTGGGCGGCGCGTGGGAGCACGGCCACTCGAAGTGGCACACCGCCGACATCGACCTGTACGTCACCGAGAACCGGCACGCGATCACGGACGGCGCGGCGAACTTCCGCTTCCGCGACGAGATCTATTGGGAGCTGCACATGCAGCCCGAAGCCAACGTGCTGCAGGTCGGCTTCCACTCGGTGTTCGACATCACGCCGCAGATGTGGACCTACGAGAAGGACAAGTCGCGCGCATTCGTGTCGCTGCAGGGCCACTTCCACGACTCGTTCGCGCATCAGGCGTGGCGCACGCTGCTCCTGCGCGGCATCGCGTGGGCTGGGCGTCGCGACGTCGACTCGCTGCTGCGGCCGGGCGAGGCCGCGGCGCTGCGCTATCCGCAGGGCGGCCCGACGCATCCGGAGCACGCGCACGAGTCGCTGCGCCTGCATCCGGACTTCGAGGTGTCGCTCGTCGCGGCCGAGCCGCAGGTCATCAAGCCCATCGCGATCGACTGGGACCGCCGCGGGCGCCTGTGGGCCGCGCTGACGCCCGGCTATCCGTTCAAGCAGGAATCGAGCGGCATCGAGGCGCACGACGAGATCGCGATCCTCGTCGACAAGGACTCGGACGGGCGCGTCGACGAGCGCAAGACGTTCTTCCGCGGGCTCGACCTCGTGACCTCGTTCGTGTTCCACGGCGACGGCGTGATCGTCGGTGCCGCGCCGGACATCTGGTGGCTGCGCGACACGGATGGCGATGACGTCGCGGACAAGACCGAGCGCCTCTTCACCGGCTTCGGCTACGGCGACACCCACGCCACGTTCTCCAACTTGCGCTGGGGTCCCGACGGCTGGATCTACGCGACGCAGGGCTACAGCGGCGGCGGGTCGAACCACGTCACGAACTCCGCTGGCCGCGACTTCGGTCGCATCGGCAACGGCCTGTTCCGCTTCCGTCCCGACGGCAGCGCGATCGAGATGGTGTCGAGCTACGGCTCGAACACGTGGGGCTGCACCTTCGACGAGGAGGGCGAGCTGTTCTTCACCATGGCGAACGGCGCGCACCTGCGGCACGTCGTGCTGCCGGAGCGCCTCCTGTCGGGCAATCGCGTCGACAACGTCGCGAGCTGGACGGACCTGCCCGACCACGATCGCGTGTTCCCGGCCGTGGTCCGCACGGATGCACCGTATGCGCAGATCGACTTCGTCGGCGGCTTCACGGCCGCGGCCGGCTCCGCGATCTACGACGGCGGTGCGTGGCCGGCGAACTGGGCGCGCTCGCACTTCGTCTGCGAGCCCACCGTCAACCTCGTGCACCATGACGTGATCGCGCCGCGCGGCACGACGTTCGGTGCGACCAAGGCGCGCGAGGAAGAGTTCGTGAGCAGCACGGACCTGTGGTTCCGCCCCGTCGACGTGCGCATCGGACCCGACGGCGCGCTCTACGTGCTCGACTTCTACAACCAGGCCGTCGTGCACAACGATACGCGCGGTCCGAAGCATGGCCCGACGAACGCCGCAGTTCGTCCGGACCGCGACCACCAGCACGGACGCATCTGGCGCCTGCAGCACAAGGCGGCGCGCAAGCTCGGGGCGCTTCCGACGGACTGGAGCGATCCGCAGGCGATGGCGGCGCTGCTGGAGCGGGGCGACGCGGCGATGCGTACCGCGGCGGCAAATGCGATCGCGGAGTCGCGCGACGAGAAGTTGTTCGACGCTGCGGCGAAGGTCGCGGGCGGTTCCGCCTCCGCAGCGGCGCGCATCTCGGCGGCGTGGAGCCTCGCGCGATCTGGCAAGTCTCACCCGGCGCTCGAGCAAGCTCTGCGCTCGCCTGCCAGCGAGCCCGAGCTCGCGCGCGCGGCGGCCCGCATCTACGCGGAATACCCCGCGCTCGCGACCGACTCGACGCGCGCAGCGCTGCTCGAGTGCGTTCGCAAGGGCGACGAGCGCGCCAAGCTGCTCGCGGCCGCGGCGCTCGGCGAGTGTGCCACGCCGGAGTTCGCCAGCGGCGCGATGGGCGAGGTTGTCTCGGCCCTCGGGGCGCTCGACAACGCCTGGGCGCGCTCGCTCGCGGTGCGCTGGATCGCGCGCAACTGCACGAGCTTCGCGGTCGCCGCACTGTCCAAGCCGGAGCCGCGTGCGCTCGCGATGCTCTCGCTCGCGATTCCGGCCGCTGTCGCGCGCGATGGCTCGCAATCCGCTTCGCTGCTCTCCGCTGTCGCCGAGGGTGGTGCGCTCGACGCGCGGCTGGCGGTGCTCGACGGCCTCGCGCGCGGCGTGAAGTCGCTGGGCGAGCGCGAGTCGGGCGCTGCGACGGC
>CAITGX010000075.1 GCA_903892045.1 uncultured Planctomycetota bacterium
CACTCGAGATCGAGCCGCTTCAGCGCCTCCGCATGCTCCCCATGCGCAGCACAAAACTCCTCGAGCCCCAGCCGCTCCCCGCACTTGCGCCGCTCCAAATACTCCGCATACAGCCGCGCGACCGCCTGCAACCGCTCGCTCTCGTCGTGGGGGGGCATTGCTCGCGCTCCTTCGGGAATCGGAACTGCCTCAAGCTAACCGCATCCCCGGTCTCCGGCCTCCAACTTCGAGCCCGACTGCATTTCTCCAGTTGCCAGAGTTCCCGACACCGTGCCAACTTTTCCGGTCAGGCCGCGAGCGAGTCATCGGATCCGTCGCTCTCCGCGCTTCATCTTCCGTTGTTGCGCGGGCAGGTAGGTTGAGCCACGCTTCCAACCCATGAACCGTCGCCACTTCGTTCGCAGGCTCGCTGGCAGCACGCTGTGCGTGGGTGCGGCACCGTTCGCCGGCCTGCTCGCGGGGAAGCTGGCCGAACCGCTCGCTGGCGAGGACCTCGTCGGCTACGTGGAGCGGACGGCGGGAGCGTGGGACCCTTGGTTGTACGCGCGGCTCGTGGGCGCGGCCAACGAGTTCAAGGAGGGCGACGAGAGCCTCGGGCTGGCGGCGGAGAGCGCCGAGCAGCGGCGCGTGGCGCGGGAGTTGTTGCTCCACACCAAGCTGCGCGTGGTGGACGAGCGTCCGATCCTCGACGACGCGCTGCTGCGCACGCTGCGCGGCTCGCTCGACGAGCGTGCGCGCGCGGCGACCGCGGACTGAACCTTCGCGGAGCTGCGCAGCGCCCTGCTCGAGCGCAGCGAGGAAGAGCTGCGGCCGCTGCTGCCGGGGCTGGGCAGCGACGTGATCGGATGCGTGGTCAAAGTCCTGTCGAACGCGGAGCTCGAGCGCGTGTCCGCGAAGCTCTGCAACGCGCTGCCGGGAACATCCATCGGGGCGCGCGGGCACCTCGGCGCGCGCGTGCAGCCCAACTCGCCGACGGATCACCCCGACGACATCCGCTGGCAAGTCTTCAACGCGTGGGCCTTCGGCGTCGGCGACCTTCTGCTCGGCACGAATCCCGTCAGCAGCGAGCCGGAGCAGGTGCGGCGCGTCGAGGACACGCTGCGCGATGTGCTCGCCGCATTCGGGCTGCAGGAGACGCTGCCGCACTGCGTGCTCGCGCACATCGATGTGCAAGCCGAGGTCGAGCGCCGCTGGCCCGGCAGCACGGCGCTGTGGTTCCAGAGCATCGCGGGCAGCGACGCCGCGAACGCGACCTTCGATGTGTCGACGAAGCGCCTCGAGGCGCACGCGGACGCGCGCCGCGGCGCATTCGGCCTCTACTTCGAGACGGGGCAGGGCGCGGACTTCACCAATGGCCACGGGCAGCAGATGGACATGGTGCTGCACGAGGCGCGCAAGTACGGACTCGCGCGGCACCTCTCGCAGCGCGTCGCGACCGCCTCCGGTCGCAAGCCGTGGGTGCACGTGAACGATGTGGCGGGCTTCATCGGCCCCGAGGTGTTCCGCACGCGCGAGCAGCTCATCCGCTGCTGCCTCGAGGACCTCGTGATGGGCAAGCTGCACGGCCTGTGCATCGGCCTCGACGTCTGCTCGACGCTGCACATGGATGTCTCGCTCGACGACCTCGACCACTGCCTCGACGCGCTCGCTCCGGCCCAGCCGGCGTACCGGATGGCGCTGCCGACCAAGATCGATCCGATGCTCGGCTACCTCACCACGGGCTTTCACGACCATGTGCGCCTGCGAGAGCGCCACGGCTTGCGCGTCGAGGAGCGCATGGGCCGCTTCTTCGAGCAGCTCGGCGTGCTCGACGAGCGGGGCCAGCCCGGTGCGCGCTACGGCGACACGCTCGCGGTGTACGAGCAGTACTGCCGTCGCAAGGGCGATGCGCGGACCGCGGACTCCGTGCGCGCCGAGGGCGCGGAGCAGATGCGCGCGGTGCGCGCGCGCGGCGTGTTCCTCACGACCGGACACGGGGCGCAGCCGTGGGAGCTCGATACCGCGACCGCGCGCGAGGTGCGCGCGATCTACGACGACGCGAAGCTGAGCATCTGGGCCGAGCTCGACTCGGCCTTCG
>CAITGX010000076.1 GCA_903892045.1 uncultured Planctomycetota bacterium
CCGTCGAGTCCTTCCCAAAGAACGAGCGGTGCAGCCTCCTCGGGCAGCTCGGGACTGTTGCGCGTCCACTGGTACGAGAGCGAGGCACAGCGCACGCCGACGCCGGCGAGGATCTGCGGCAACTGCGGATAGAAGTCAAGGTCTTCGCTCCAGCGCGCGCGCGGCCAGACGCCGAGCAGCCGTCGCACCGTGCGCATGCCGCGCACGTGCTGGCGCACGTTGCTCTCCCCGCCGTGGAACAGACCGATCGGCTGGCCGTAGGTGGTGCCGACGATCTCGATCGTTCCTGCGCTCACCGCGGCGCGCAGCTCCTCGAGCACCTCGGGCCACTCGACCGCGAGCCGCTCGAGGCCCGCCGCGTCGCAGTCCAGATTGCCGCGCAGGGAGAGCTCGCGCGCGAGGAAGAGCATGTCGCGCACGGAGGCGGCGAGCTGGTCCTCGCCGCGCGTCCACTCATGACCACACCAGTGCGCGTGGTTGCCGAAGGTGTAGTGGAGCGGCTCGGGGCTCATGACGAGACTCGCGGAGCGCTCAACGCTTGCGCGCGACGTAAGTGGCCTTGACCCAGGTCGCCCAGCCCAGCTGAAGATCGGCCAGCGAGACGTTGAGCGCGGTCTGTACGGCCTCGGACGTCGGCTTGTCCTGCTGCAACACGCGCACCAGCGCTCCGAGGCGTCCGGGATGCGCGCGCACGACGTGGTCGACGTAGGACCACGCGAACAAGCGCTGCAGCGGCGACAAGCCGACCGTGTCGAGGCCCGAGAGCGAGGCGAGCTCGAGCACCTCGCCGTCGGCGGTGCGACGCGCGACTTCGAGCTCGAACTTCCACGGCTCGAGCTTCTCGAGCGCAGCCTCGGACAGGGAGCACCACACCTGCACGGAGCCCGAGCGGCGCTGCTCGCAGAAATGAGCGTAGCCCTCGTCGACCCAGCCGGCCTTCTTGCCGCCGAGCCAAGTGGACTTGTAGGCGTTCGAGAGCAGGCAGTGCGCGAGCTGGTGCACGAGCTCGTGCTCGAGGTCCGCCTCGTCGCGCACGCGTCCCTTGCCGTGGCACAGGGAGAGCACGGGCGACGCCCCCATCAGCTTGGCGACGGAGGTCGAGCGCTCGAGCGTCCACTTCGACGAGGCCTTCTCCTGGTCCTTCTCGCTGCCCCACACGAGCACCTGCGTCACGCCCGCCAGCTCGGCCGGAGGCACGCCGCTGTCGGCCATGAACTCCATCCATGAGCGCTCGCACTGGTCGAGCATGCGATGGGCAGCCTCGTGCGGCCCCGAGACGCCCTTGTAGGGACTGCGCTTGAGATCGAAGGCCAGCCGGAAGTGCGCGGAGTCGATGTGCACGAGGTCGCGGCGCGCCATGAACTCGTCGATCGGCTGCTGCTGGGCCCGCCAGCGCGCGAGATCCGCGCGCCGGGCCGCCAGGTCGAGCTCGGGCGGACGCGCGCAGCCCTCGCAGTCGAGCCAGCGCACTCCGCCGCACTCCCCGCAATCCTGCGCCACGGAGCAGTGCAGGAAGCCACGCTCGCTGTCGCACGTCTTCGACGCGCACAGGCGGCACGCGACCATGCCGCGATCCTTGCAAGTCGCGCACTCGGTCGCCTGCGACGCCCAGAGGGGCGTGACGCACAGCGCGACCCAGAGCAACGCTCGCAGCAGTGCGACCATGGCGCGCAGTGTAGCGCGGCGGCCGAGCTCAGCGCGCGCTCGGCGCGAGCGAGGGCACGTCCTCGGCGCTGCGCACTCCCAGCCGGCGATAGATCGCCACGGCGGGCCCCGCGACCTCGTCGGCTTCTGCGCGCTCACCCTCCGGCGTGATCCACTGGGGCGAGACGTACACCGCCTCCAGCGCACCGGCGAGATCGAGGTTCGGCTGGGTCGCCATCCGGGCGACGAGGGCTCCGGGCGCGAGCGCCAGCTCGGCATCGCGCAGCATCGGCGGCGTCACCACGAGATAGGGCGCGTCGGCCCGCGCGAGCGCCGCCGCCAGCTCGACGGGCTCCGTGGCCGCGAAAATGGCGGCCAGAGCCGGCGAGAGCGGCGCGCGCGCGCCCTCGAAGCTCGCTCCCACCACTCCGCGCCGAGCGTGCAGCGCCACCGAACCGGCGAGTGCCGGAGGTGCGGCCACGCGCCACGACTGCTCGGCCTCGGGGTGATTGAAGGCGCCGGGCGAGGACGAGCGCTCGCGCAGCCAGCGCAGCGCATGCGGCAACGCGTCTGGATCGATGGCGTCGTTCCGCCCGCGAAGGAGCGCGGGAGCGGCGAGCACCACGACCGCCGCGAGGGCTGCGCTCCAGCCGCGGCGTTCCTCGAGAGCCGTCCGCGCGAGCGCGAGCGCCAGCAGCGCGAGGCTCGCCGCCACGAGCGGCGCGAAGAAGCGTCGATCGACGAGCGCGCACGCGAGAGCGAGCGCATTCGCGGCCAGCAGGGTCGCGGCGAGAGGCTCGCGCGCGGTCCGCCGGGAGAGCACGAGGCCGCAGGCCAAGGGTGCGAGCGAGAGCGCGAGCGTGTCCGGCGCGCAGTGCAGCAAGCCACCGGTGTCCGGGTCGGGCATCCACAG
>CAITGX010000077.1 GCA_903892045.1 uncultured Planctomycetota bacterium
CGAGCTCTACCGCTTCGAGCGCGCGGCCACGGATGCGCCCATCGAGGTGCTCGCCGTCGGCAAGTCGCTCACCTCGGGCGACGAGTTCCCGGTGCTGTGGACCGTGAAGCGTGCCGACGGCCGCACGGTCGGGTATACGCTTGGCCACGACGGCCGCGCGCACGAGCACCCGGCCTTCGGCCGCATCTACCAGAACGCACTCTCTTGGATTCTCGAACGATGAAGAAGGTCCAGCACGACAACTCCCGCAAGGGCATTCTCGCTCGCTTCCGTGCTCAGATCGCGCGCGGCGAGCCGATCATCGGCGGCGGCGCGGGCACCGGCATCTCCGCCAAGAGCGAGGAGGCGGGCGGCATCGACCTGCTCATCGTCTACAACTCGGGTCGCTATCGCATGGCGGGTCGCGGCTCGACCGCGGGTCTGATGCCCTACGGCAACGCCAACCAGATCGTGAAGGAGATGGCGTTCGAGGTGCTGCCGGTGGTGAAGCACACGCCGGTGCTCGCGGGCGTGTGTGGCACGGACCCGTTCATGATGCCGAAGCTGTTCCTGCGCGAACTGCGTGAGCTCGGCTACGCCGGCATCCAGAACTTTCCCACCGTCGGCCTGATCGAGGGCGAGCTGCGCGCGACGCTCGAGGAGACCGGCATGGGCTACGGCCTCGAAGTCGACTGTGTGCGGCTCGCGCGCGAGATGGACATGCTGACCACGCCCTACGCGTTCAACCCGCAGGAGGCGATCGACATGACCGCCGCGGGCGCGGACATCGTGGTCGCGCACATGGGCTGCACGAGCGGCGGCACGATCGGCGCGAAGTCGGTGAAGACGCTCGAGCGCTGTGTCGGTCTGATCCAGGAAATCGTCGACGCCGCCAAGCGCACGCGCCGCGACGTCATCTGCCTGTGCCACGGCGGCCCGATCGCCATGCCCGAGGACGCGCAGTTCATCATCGATCGCGTTGAGGGTATCGACGGCTTCTACGGCGCGAGCTCGACGGAGCGCCTGCCGACGGAGATCGCGATCAAGGCGCAGATCGAGTCGTTCAAGTCGATTCGCCTGCCCAAGCGCGCCGCGCGCAAGACCAAGGGCCGGCGCGGCTGAGCGTCACGCGCCGTCGGAGGAGCGTGGCCACTCGAGCACGTGCAGCGAGCCGTGCTCGAAGCGCCACGCCATCCACTCGGCGTCCTGGACGCGGCGCGCGAGGCCGAGCGCGATCTTCATCACGCCGGCATGCGTGACGAGCGCGATACGCGTGTCTCCACACGCGGCGCGCTCGTCGAGGAAGCTCCGGACGCGCTCGCGCATGTCAGCGACGGATTCGCCGCCGGGCATCCGGTAATCGAGCGGGTCCGCAGCCCATGCGTCGAGCTGCTCGCGCGGCACGTCGTCCCACGCACGCAGCTCCCACGCGCCGAAGTGGAGCTCCGTGAGCCGCGTATCGACGATGGGAGATGGATGGAGAAGCCCCGCGAGCCTGGCGCAGCGTCGCAGTGGGCTCGTGAACACCGCAACGTCCTGCGGAAGCTGTGCTCGCAGCGAACGCGCCAGCTCGCCGAGCTGCGCGACCGCCTCGGGAGCGAGCTCGACGTCCGTGCGTCCGTAGCAGGTCGAGGTCGGCGTGACCGGCCGCGGGTGGCGGATCAGATGGACCAGCATAGGCCCAGATAGACAGCGACCTCGGCCACCTGCTGGGTCGCGCCGAGGCAGTCGCCGGTGTAGCCACCGAGGTGCTTCAGCAAGTAGCGGCGCGCGTAGAACGTCGTGGCGACGACCAGCGCGAGCGCGATGAGCACCTTCGCGGGCGGCACGCCCATGGCGAGCAGCACGCCGAGCGGCGCGAGGCCGAACACCGCCGCGCAGGACCACTCGGCCATGCTGAGCTTGCGCGCCAGCGGCTTCGACTTCGCGAGCTCGTCTTCGCGCACGTAGTCGAGCAGGCACAGGAGCGAGGTGGACGCGAGACGCGACAGCGCATGGGCCGCGACGAGCGCAGCGACGAGGCCGTCGAGCCCTAGTCGCGGCAGCAGCTCCTTGAGCGCGACGAACTTCGTCAGCAGGATCATCGTGATCGCGATGGCCCCGAAGCTCCCCACGCGCGAGTCCTTCATGATCTCGAGGATGCGGAGCTTCTCCCAGCCGCCGCCGAAGCCGTCGACGGAGTCGGAAAACCCGTCCTCGTGGAAGGCGCCAGTCGCGAGCAGGGTCGCGGCCATGCCGAGCAGCACGGCGAGAGTCGCCGGCAACGCCTGTGCGGCGCACCAGGTCACGCCGCCGCCGATCAGCCCGACGACGATGCCGACGAGCGTGAAGTAGCGCGCGGCGTGGTTCAGCTGCTCGCTCGAGTGCCCGACCCAGGCCGGCACTGGCAGCCGCGTCAGGAAGCGCAGCGCGGCGAAGAAGTACTCGAGCTCCAGCTTCACGCTGACTTCTCCGAAACGCCCGCCGATTCGAAGCTCGCCATCTCGCCCAGAATCGCGCAGGCGTTGCGCAGGAACGGAAGCGCCAGCGCCGCGCCGGTACCCTCGCCCAACCGCAGGTCCATGTCGAGCAGCGGCCGCGCCTTGAGGAACTCGAGCTGCAGGCGGTGGCCCTGCTCCTGCGAGCGGTGGGCGAACACGCAGTAGTCGAGCACCGCCGGCGCGAGGGCGTGCGCCACGAGCAGCGCGCTCGTCACGATGAAGCCGTCGACGACGATCGTCATGCGCGCCTCCGCGGCGGCGAGCATCGCGCCCGCGAGCATCGCGATCTCGAAGCCGCCGAAGCGCGTGAGTACTTCGAGCGGTTGCGCGCTTCGATTCGGCCAAGCCGCGAGTGCGCGCTCGAGCAGCTCGAGCTTGCGCCGGAGCCCCGCGTCATCGAGGCCCGTCCCGCGCCCCGTGCAGCGCTCGAGCGGGATGGACGTGAGGCAGTGCATGAGCAGCGCCGCCGATGCGGTGTTGCCGATGCCCATCTCTCCGAGCCCGAGCACGTTGCAGCCTTGCTCGCGCAACGTGCGCACGACGGCGCGCCCGTGCTCCAACGCGCGCGAGCACTGCTCCGGCCTCATCGCCGCCCCGTCGAGATAGCTCGCCGTCCCGTGCGCGACTTTCGCATCGAGCAAGCGCTCGCGCGGCCCGAAGTCGTGGTTCACGCCGGCATCCGCGACGATGAGCGCGAGCCCAGCCTGCCGCGCGAGAACGTTGATGGCCGCTCCGCCGGCGAGGAAGTTCTCGACCATCTGCCACGTGACATCCTGCGGGTAGGCCGAGATGCCGTGGCGCGCTGCGCCGTGGTCGCCGGCGCACACGAGGACGTGAGGGTTGCCTACCTGCGGCTTCAGCGTGCCCTGCACCAGCCCGAGCTGCACGGCGAGCCCCTCGAGCAGGCCGAGGGCGCCGAGGGGCTTGGTCTTGCCGTCGATCGCGCGCTGCAGGGCGGGCTGCAGGGCGCGGTCGAGAGGACGAACGTCGCTGGCGAAGGGGCTGCTCATGGGGAGGGGGCGGGGAGCATACGAATGCGTGCGCACGACGAGCAGTGGCACGGGCTCGCGGCGGGGTGCCGCAATCGTCCATCTTCGGTCTGCACCCTGCCCTGAGGCGCCTGCGAGCGGCAAGATAGGGCGCCCGACGGGGCTGCCCGGAACTCGGGAGCCGGCGGCGGGTTCAGGAGACGCCATGTTTGCCCGCATCACGCTGCTCGCCGCCCTCGCGCTGTCTGCCCCGCTGGCCACCGCTCGCGTCCAAGGTGAGGCGCCGGGGGCCGCCACGGAGCAAGCCGCGCCCGAGGTCGAGCGCATCTGGAACGCGCGCAACGTCGAGCACCTCTACAACCGCGCAGGCTTTGGCGCGCGCCCGGCGGAGGTCGAGTACGCGCTGCGCCAGCGGCCGGCCGCGTTCGTGAAGCAGCTGCTCGAGGGCTTCGCGCCCACGAGCGATCCGCTCTTCATCGACATCCCCGCGATGCCCGAGCGCCGCGACTTCGAGGACCGCGACGAGTTCGAGAAGGCGCAGAACCGCTTCCGCGCGGAGGAGCGTCGCGTGTTGACGAGCTTCGCCGGCTGGTGGATCGACCAGATGATCGAGGCGAAGCACCCGCTGCAGGAGCGCATGGTGCTCTTCTGGCACGGCTACTTCACGAGCTCCACGCGCGACGTCAAGCGCACGGCCGCGATGGTGGCGCAGAACGAGCTCTTCCGTCGCCACGCGCTGGGCAACTTCTCGGAGCTCGTGCACGCGATCGTGCGCGACCCGGCGATGCTCGAGTACCTCGACAACAACGAGAATCGCAAGGACCGCCCCAACGAGAACCTCGCGCGCGAGCTGATGGAGCTCTTCACGCTCGGCGAGGGCAACTACACCGAAATCGACATCAAGGAAGGCGCGCGGGCGCTCACGGGCTGGCGCACGACCGACGACAAGACGGGCAGCTACTTCCAGCCGCGCAACCACGACGACGGCGAGAAGACGATCCTCGGCAAGACCGCGCGTTTCGATGCCGACGGCTTCGTCGACCTGCTGCTCGCGCAGCCCGCCTGCCCGCGCTGGGTCGCGCGCAAGCTGATCGTGCACTTCGAAGGCGTCGAGCCCGACGAGGCACGCCTCGCCGAGTACGCGAGCTTCCTCGTGGAGAAGCGCTGGGAACTGCGGCCGTTCCTGATGAAGCTCTTCCTCGATCCGCGCTTCTACCGCGATGAAGTGCGCGCCGAGCGCATCAGCTCGCCGGTCGAGTACCTCGTCGGCGCGACGCGTCGGCTCGGCATCACGGTTCCGCCGCAGATCCTGTGGCTCGGCGCCGGCCAGCTCGGCCAGCGCCTGTTCGACCCGCCGTCGGTCAAGGGCTGGGAAGGCGGCGAGGCCTGGATCACGACCTCGACCTTGCTGGGCCGCGGCAACATGGCCGGCATGCTGATCGGCGTCGTCAAGCTCGAGGACGTGCTGCGCGAGGATCCGCTCGAAGTCGAGCCCGAGGACTCGATGATGGGCGGGGACATGATGGGCGGCGACGCCATGTCTGGCGCGGACGCGAAGGACGCGAAGAAAGCCGGAAAGCGCAAGGTCGACCTGGGGCCTGAGATGACAGGCCTGCAGCGCATGACGAACGAGATGTACTTCCCGCGCATCAACCTCACGGCGCGCATGCAGCGCGCCAAGGTCGCGGGCGACATGCAGATCGTCGACACGCTCGCGGACGAGCTCCTGCCCGTGCCGCTGAGCGAGCCGAGCCGAGCCGCGCTGCTCGCCTTCCTGCGCGCGGAGCGCAGCGTGCTGTCCCTCGAGGACGGCCGCCTGCTCACTGCCGGCGTGAAGTGCGAGGAAATCCTGCGCAGGCTCGCGCACCTCATTCTGTCGCTCCCGGAAGCCCAGCTCGGCTGAGAGGAACCGCCACCATGAGCCTCTCGCAACTCGATCGCCGCACGCTGCTCGCCGCCGCCGGTCTCGCCGGCGTGACGGTGCTCTCCACGCGCGCCCACGGGGCCGTGAAGGTCTGGCCGGGTCTCGGTCCCGACGGCGAGGGCCGCACTCTGGTGCTGCTGCAGCTCTCGGGCGGCAACGATGGCCTCGACACGGTCGTGCCTTTTGGCGACGACGCCTACCGTCGTGCGCGACCGACGCTCGGCCTCAAGAAGGGCGAGACGCTGCCGCTCGATGACTACCGCGGCTTTCACGGCGCGCTCAAGCAGCTGCGCAAGCACCACGACGCGGGCCGCGTGGCGCTCATCGAAGGCGTCGGCTACCCCGAGCCGATCCGCTCGCACTTCCGCTCCTACGATGTGTGGCACACCGCCGACATCCGTGGCCGCGACGCCGGCGACGGCTGGGTGGGGCGGCTGTGCGACGTCGCGTTCAAGGACGAGCCGAACCCGAATCTCGTGGTGCACATCGGCGCCAACGTCCCGTACGCGCTGCACTCCACGAGCCATCCGCCGGCGAGCTTCGTCAATCCGCGTTCCTATCGCTGGGCGGGCGGCGAGTCCGAGACCGAGGCCTACGAGAAGGCCGGCGGCATGGAGCCCAAGCGCGAGGACAAGAAGCCGAAGAAGCGCGAGGGCGAGTCGAGCCTCGACTTCCTGCGGCGCGTGCTCGCCGACGGGCAATCCTCGTCGGAGCAGGTGCGTCGCGCCGTCGCGGCCTACCGCACGCCGATCGAGTATCCGAGCAATGACGCGCTCGCGCAGTCGCTGGCGGACGTCGCGGCGCTCGTGAACGGCGGCATCGGCTCGCGCGTGATCTCCGTCGAGATGGGCGGCTTCGACACGCACACCGACGAGCGCAACCGCCACGACCAGCTGATGCGCAGCCTCGACGCCGCACTCGGTCCGTTCCTCGACGACCTCGGGCGCAGCGCGGCCGGCCGCCGCACGGTGGTGCTCATGTTCTCCGAGTTCGGCCGCAGAGTCGCGGAGAACGGCGCGCGTGGCACGGACCATGGAGTCGCGGGACCGATGTTCGCCTTCGGCCACGGTCTGAAGGGCGGCCTGTACGGCAAGCATCCTTCGCTCGAGAAGCTCGACGACGGCGACCTCATTCACACGACCGACTTCCGCTCGGTCTACGCGACTGCCATCGCGCACTGCTTCGGCGTCAAGCCCGAGAAGGTGCTCGGCGCCAAGTACCCGC
>CAITGX010000078.1 GCA_903892045.1 uncultured Planctomycetota bacterium
CGCCGCATCGACGTCGGCGGGGGTGCGCAGCTCCTTCACGCCCAGGCGGGTCACTTCGTCACGGAACGGCTGCACCATCTCGGGGTCGTACATCGCTGGAATCTCCTGTCGGGGTTCGCGAGAGGCCCTCTTCTGGGCCCGCGGGGCAAAAAGTCTACCGTTCGCGGCAGTTTTTCGAAGCGCGGCGCCCCGCGGGCAGGGGCTACCCTGCGCCGGATGCGCGTCGCGGCCTACGTCTACCCCGGCTGGCACCCGATCCCGGAGCGGGACGAGAACTTCCACCCGGGCTTCACCGAGTGGGAGCTCGTGCAGGCCTGTCGCCCGCGCTTCGAGGGCCACGTGCAACCGCGCCTGCCGCTCCTCGGCCCCTACGACGACCGCGACCCGCGCGAGGTGGGGCGGCGCGTGGCACTCGCGCGCGAGCACGGCGTCGATGCCTTCGTGCACGGCTTCTTCTGGTGCCGCGGCAAGCGCGTGTTCCAGGATGCGCTCGACCGCGGGTTTCTCGGCTCGAGCGAGGGAGCGCGCGCGCCGTTCGCGCTGATGTGGGCCAACCGCATGCCGCGGCGCGTGCTGCCCGTGCGGCGCGCGGACTTGCCGGTGATCGACGCTGCGCGACTCGTGCCGAGCGACGTCGATGACTTCGTGGCGCTGCTCGCGTATTTGGGCGAGCGCTACTTCGCGCGCGAGAACTACCTGCGCGTGCAGGGCCGAGTGTACTTCTCGATCTTCGACACGAGCTTCTTCCTGCGCGAGCTCGGTCTCGAGGCGGCGCGCGCGGCGATCGCGCGAGCGCGTGACCACTTGCGGCGCGCGGGGCTGGGCGAGCTGCACCTCGCCGCGATCGAGCCCGGCCGCGACGTGCGCGCGCACCTCGCGCGCGTCGGCTTCGACAGCGTGACGAACTACGTGCTCCTGCCCGACTGGAGCGGCCCGTTCCTGCAGGACTACGCCGAGCGCGCGGAGCTCTGCGCGGCGCAGTGGCCCGAGCTTGCGCGCGAGTGCGCGCTGCCCTACATGCCGTCCGTGTCACCGGGCTGGGATGCGTCCCCACGCGGCGCGGACTTCGGCGAGGCGCGTCCGACGAAGTATCCGTGGTGGCCCGTCGTCACGGGCGAGCACCCGGAGCTCTTCCGCGCGGCGCTCGCTCGCGCGCTGCGCTGGACGCGCGCGCACTCCGGGCCCGACGCGCTCACGTTCGTGGCGAGTCTCAACGAATGGTCCGAGGGGCACGTGATCGAGCCGGACACGCGCTTTGGCATGGGCTGGCTCGAGGCCGTGCGCGCGGCGCGCGCGGAGGCTGCGTCGTGATCGGCGCGCGGCGCATGCCCCTCCTGTGCGCTGCCCTGCCGCTCGCGCTCGCGAGCGCGCTGGCCGTGCTCCTGCGTCCCGAGCTGCGCTCGCTCATCACGCCACTGCTCGGCCCCTTCGCCGGCGAGCTCTATGGTCATGGCGAGTGCACGTTGGCAGTCGTCGCTTCGGGCTGGAGCGCGCTAGGAGGCGTCGCGCTGGCGCTCGCCATCTTCGCCAGCTGGCGCTGGCATGCGTCGCCGCGCACGTCGCTGCGCAGCGCGAGTCATGCGCTGCTCGCGCTCGCAACGGGGCATTGGGCCCTGCTCGCGCTGCTGTCGGTCGCCAACACGCTGAGCTGAACGAAGCTTGGGGTTCGCGTGCGTCTAGTGAGCCTGTTCGGCCTGCGACGCTGCTTGCATGGAAAGGTCCGGAGCTGCTTCCACGCGCAAGAAGCGCCAAAACTCCGTCTCGCGCTCGGACCGGATCCAGTCCTTGTCGAGCAGCGTCTCCGGACCCAGCGCAGCATTGGACTTGCGCGCGGCGACGATCACGGCGCCCGCCGCGTGAGCCGGCTCGCGCAGTCTCCGCGCGCACTCGTCGACGTCGCAGTCATCGAAGGGGCCCCTCGATTTCGTCGCCACGCGCCAGGGCAGCCCGTCGGGTGGAAGCTCCAGATAGAAGCTCAAGCCGTGCATCTTGGCCCTGTCCCAAAGCACCAGCTGCGCCTGCGGAGGTGCACCTTGCAGCTCGATCTTCACCTCGCGTGCGAGCGCCGCCATGTCGCGGTCGGAAGGCCAACGCGCCGCAGCGCCCTTGATCAGAATCAGCAGCGCGGCGAGCGCCAGAGCCACGCTCCGCACACGCCACCAGCGAGTGCGGCGTGCGAGCACGCGGCCACTGAGCAGCGCGACCGGCACGCTGAGCGGCAGGACATACAGCGGTAGCTTGCTCGTGGAGAGCGAGAAGACCAGCAGCGGGAGCAGGATCCACCCGACGAGCAACAGGCGCTCGTCTCGCGCCAGCCAGAGCTCGCGCCAGCGTGCGGAGTGCTTCCAGCCCGCGCTCCAGGCTCGCCCAGCTGCCCAGAGCCCGAACACGCCCGCGACGCCCAGCATCGCCGGAACGTAGACCTCGAACGCCTTGTACCACGCGCGGTTGTGTCCGAGGTCGGAGGCCACGCGGTCCACGATCTCGGTCCCGACGAAGTAGCCGAGCAGCTCCGGATGGCGCGCCACCACGAGCAGGTACCACGACAGACCGATGCCAGCAGCGAGGGCGAGTCCGAGGGTATCGGCGAGCGGGACGCGCTTTGCTTTCGGCTGCAGTGCGTTCCACGGCACGATCGCCACGAGTGGCAGCAGCGCCGGCGGTCCCTTGATCAGGAAGCAGATTCCCCACAGAGCCCACATGCCCCGCGTGAGTGCGAGCCTGCTGGCCGCGCTCGGCTCAGTTGCCGCAACCAGGAACATCGCGCCGGCGGCGGCCTGCGCACCGAGCAAGTAGATGTCCGTTGTAGCCATGTTTGCCGCGAGGCCCGGGTAGCCCAGCGCCAGCGCAAGACCGGCGATGCAGCCCGCCTTCAGGCTCCACAGCCTTCGCCCCGTGAGCGTCACCGCTGCCACAGCGGCCAGCAGGGCGAGCACGGCCGGAAGTCGCACACCCCACGCATTCACGCCGCAAAGCCGCATGCCGAGAGCCATGCACCAGTACGTCACAGGTGGCTTGGTCCAGTGCGGCTCGAACTCGAGCGTCGGTTCGAGCCAGTTGCCAGTGACGAGCATCTCGCGCGCACACTCCGCGTAGCGCGTCTCGCTCGTCTCCATCAAGCCCCGCGAGCCTTGGAAGGCCACGCCCACGACGAGTGCGAGGAGCAACGGCCATTCGAGCGCCCACGCCGAACACCGGACGAGCCACGGAGAATTCGTGTTCATGCGTCCGACAAGCTCGACTCCGATTCGCCCCACCGCCGCTAGCCAACGGTCGAAGCCGCCTCGTGGCTGGGTGCGCAGTCGTCCTGAGTCGGACGGCGGACCGCGCGAGTCCTGCGCCCAAGGCCGTAGGGCTGGCAGGGCTTCCGCTCCAGCGGCGCGGAGCTGCACCCGCACCACCGGCTCACGCGCAGCGCGCGGCCATGACGTCTGGACTGGGGTAGCAGGACGCGCATCCCCGAAGGCCGCCTCTGGACGGAGACATCCGTGCGCGCGCCTCGCAAGGAGGATCCCTGGGGCGGATCGCAGGGCGTCAGGCTCACGAGCTCGGCAACGATTTCGTCCGGGCGCCGTGCGCACCAGCGCTCGATCCACCAGCGCTACGCGAACTCGGCTGCGAGCTCGCGCAGTTCCGCGGGAGTCGCCCCGAAGCTGACTACGCGCACCTCCAGCCCATGCTCTCGATGGCGTTCGAGAGCGCGACGCATCGCTCCAAGGATCCACGGACGGCTGTTGCCGAAGACGCCACCGCCCAGCAGGGTCAAGTAGGCGCGGGCCGCGCCTCCGCGCGTGGGGCCCTCGAGGGCGGCGAGCAACGTGGCTTCGTAGGCGGACTCGAGCACGAGGGTCGCGAAGCGTTCCCAGGAGCGCGCATCGACGTGCCGGTTGTAGCTCACCGGCAGCGCGGAGCAGAACGCCTGCGAGACGAGCTGTCCGCG
>CAITGX010000079.1 GCA_903892045.1 uncultured Planctomycetota bacterium
CAGATCGCGCGCCTCGTCGACGCGAACGATCGCGAGGGCAGCGCGAAGTCGCTCGCCCGCGCGCTGCTCGCGGCCTTCCCCGACCGCCTCGCGCGCCGACGCGAGCCCAAGGGCCGGCGCGGCGTGATGGCCGGTGGCCGCGGCGTGGCTCTCGCGGAGGAGAGCTCCGTCGCCGACGCGCCGCTCTTCCTGTGCCTCGACCTCGATGCGGGCGCGCGCGGCGAACGCGCGGAGGCGCTCGTGCGCATCGCGTCCGCCGTTGACGCGCAGTGGCTCGATCCCGCGCGCGTGCGCACGACGACGGAGGGTGTGTTCGACGAGGAGCGCGAGCGCGTCGTGGCGATGAAGCGCACGGTGTTCGACGATCTCGTGCTCGAGGAGGCTCTCGCAGGCGTGCCGGATCCCGCGGAGACGGCTCGCGCGCTCGCTGCCGCCGCGGCCGAGCGCATCGAGCGCGTCCTGCCGCCGGACGACGACGAACTGTGGAGCTTCGTGCGCCGCGTGCAGTGCCTGCGCATCTGGATGCCGGACCTCGCGCTGCCCGAGCTCTCGCGCGAGTCACTCAAGGACGTGCTGCCCGACCTGTGCGAGGGCCGCCGCTCGTTCGAGGAGCTGCGCCGAGCGCCGTGGCTCGACTTCGTGCGCGCGCGCTTCGACCATCGCACGCTGCAGGCGATCGACCGCGAAGCGCCCGAGCGGCTGCAGGTGCCGAGCGGCAGCGAGATCCGGCTCGTCTACGAGCCGGGCAAGGCGCCGGTGCTCGCCGCGCGCATTCAGGAGCTGTTCGGGCTGGCCGAGACTCCGAAGGTGGCCGCGGGTCGCGTCGGCGTGCTGATGCACCTGCTCGCGCCGAATCACCGCCCGCAGCAGATCACCGAGGACCTGCGCAGCTTCTGGAACAACACCTATCCGCTGGTCGCCGCGGAACTGAAGCGCCGCTACCCGCGCCACTCGTGGCCCGACGACCCTTGGAATGCGCCTGCCGAGCGGCGTCCTCGACGCCGCAACGGCTGAAGCGCGCCGCGGCGCACCTCACGGCACGTACGTGAGCTCGATCGCGTCGGTCAGGCGGGACTTCTTGCACGCGGGCGGGTCGCGGAACCAGCCTTGCACGTGCACCGTGTCGCCGGCGGAGAACGGCGTGCCGAGCGGGGTGCCAGCCGCGCTCATGCGTGCGTTCCAGTCGAGCTGCAGCAGGCCGCCGCATGTGCCGACCGCGCCGCCCGTGTTGGTCTGCAACAGCCGACACAGCGGCTGGCGCACGCAGAGATAGCTCGGCGCCGTGCCGCACCACGGCTGCCCGATGCGGCCGCTGGCGCCGTAAAACAGCATCCCCGCGCGACCGCCGTCGATTCCGGCCACGGAGATGAGGCAGGAGCTCGAGTGATCGACGTTCGGCTGGCCGGTGGCCGTGATCGTGCCGACGCATCCGAAGGTCGAGCCCGCGGCGGGCTGTGGGCAGTACGTGACCGGCCCGCTCTCGTGGTCGAAGCACAACTCCCATGCGGCGAGGCTTCCGCCCTGCTGCTGCGGCTCCCAGTCGAGGATCGTGAGCGTGTAGGTGCCCGTCACGGCGGGCAGGCTCGACAGCGAGCGGTTGCGGATCCCGCACGCACCATCGGGCCAAGTGCCGGTTTCCTGCTGGTAGGTGCCGGGCAGCTCGACGCCGAAGTTCACGCTGCCGAAAGTCCAGGCGAGGTTGCCGCACTCGTCGCGGCCGGTGCTCGGATCGACGAACGTGTAGTCCCCGGCGAAGCGGCTCGTCGAGCCCGTCAGCGCGGAGCCATTGAACGACTGGAACAGGTTGACGCGCTCTCCCGTCGGTACGGTGAGCACGATCTGGCACTGGGACGTCACGTCGTGGTTGAGCCCGAGCAGCCGCACGCCGCGCAGGCGCGAGGTCCCTGTCGGCACCGAGACCTGCGCGCTCGACACCAGCGCGCCTCCGGGCAGTCCCGAGGGCCACGACCCGGCGCCGCCCGGCCCCGGAAAGGCCTGCCCGCAGCTCACGCGCACGCGCTGGTAGGGCGAGTAGCCGGGGATCGGGGCGCTCGGAGGACCGAAGCACAGGTCCCAGCTCCCGAAGCTCCCCGACTCGGATTGCGGCGACCAGTCGTACATCGACACCATCCAGCCGCCGCTCTCGACGGGGATCTCCTCGAGGCGCACGTTGCGGATACCCGAGGTGCCATCGGGCCACGTTCCGAAGGACTGCGCGTGGAGCCCGAGGAAGGGGCCGAGGCCGCAGCGCACGCGCGCGACGCCGAGGCCGGTGCCGCAGGGGTCGTAGCGCTGGGCGTCGACGAACTCGAGCGTGCCCGTGAAGTCATCGCGACAGCCCTGCGTGCCGAACTCGTCGACGGGCTGGAACACGTTGTAGGCCTGGCCCGAGGGGCTGTGCAGCACGATCTGCACCTCGCCGAGCGCGGCGTGGAACAGGTCGTACAGCACGACCCCCGTGAGGTGCGTCGCTCCGACCGGCACGTCGATCCACTGGGCGCTCTGGCAGGGGAAACCCGGCAGCAGCGTCGGCCAGTAGCCGGCCGAGCCGCTCGCCGTCGGGATCATCCCGCCGGGTCCGGGCCCGACACATTGCCCTTTCGCCGCGGGGAGCATGTTCCCGGCGAGGAGAGCGGTGACGACGAGCGCAGCGGCGCGGACCGAGTGGGCCATGGGGCCTCCTGTGGCAGGTGGGACGTGGGGCGTTGCACCTCCGTCGACCCGTCCGTGCACCCGCTCGACTTCCCCCGACCGAGCCGGCTGTGGCGCGTTTCAACTCTGAGACATACGGAAGGGCTTTCCGTCCAGCTGCCACCCAGTCGCCTCTTGCTGACATGAAGAATGGCTTTCCGCGGCCTCTTCGAGCGCCTCGCAGCGTTTCAAGGGCGAACCACGCCAGAATCCTCGATCCGCGGCCTACGTCCAGCGGCGCGGCGAGCGGCGAGCGGCGAGCGGCGAGCGGCGGCACGGGCCGGTGCGACGCACTACAGTGCCGCGATGATCCTCCTGACGCTGGCCTTGGCGCTCCCACTCCAGTCCGAGGTCCGCGTCCACTCCGTGAGCGACCTGAGCCAGGAGTTCTCGTTCTACATGGATGGGCGCTTTCACGCGCAGTACCTCAAGGGTGTCGGGCGCGACGTGCGCAACTGGGGCTCGCTGCACCGGCTCGACCTCACGAACGCAAACCTGCTCGTGCTGGTCGAGGGCGACGCGCACGTGCCGTACACGCAGGCGTCGATCGACCATGTGGAGCGCTTCGTGCGCGACGGCGGGACGGTGCTGCTCATGGCGGACGGTGCCGATCCGATGCCGCCCGGAGCCGTCGTGGCCGAGCGGCTCGGCGCGAAGCTCACGACGCAGGCCGCGGCCAAGCCCGTGCGCGCCGCGGGCGGAGCGCAGCTCGCCGTCGAGTATCGCGGTGGACGCGCGCTCGAGCTCGGCAGCGACTGGACCGTGCTCGTCGAGGACGCGCAGGCACGTCCGTTGCTCGCCAAGCGCCGCATCGACAAGGGCTGGGCGCTCGTCGGCTCGCGTGGACTCTTCGGACATCAGCCGGATGCCAAGGACCCGATCAACGCGAGCTGGGTGACGCCGCTGCTCGTCGAGCTCGCGAGCGCCAAGGCGATCGATCCCGCGCGTCCGCATCGCGGGCCCTTTGCCGAGCATGTGCGCGAGCTCGGGCCGCTGCGCCTCGAGTTCACGGACGGCACCCAGCCCTACGCGGACTCGATCGCCTCGGAGTACGCGCTCGTGCGCCCGCACCTCGTCGCACTCACGGGCGTCGAGCCCGCGGAGGGCATGATCAAGAGCCTGCTCGTGCTGCCGACGGGCGGCGGCGGGTTCTCCAGCGGCGAGCGCATCGCGATCGCGGCGTGGTGGGGGAACTATCCGCACGAGCGCTATCCGATGGTCGAGCTGATCTCGCACGAGGCGGGCCACTCTTGGGTGTTGCCCCATCCCGAGCCGCTGTGGAACGAGCCCATCGCGACCTACCTCGGCATCCGCGTCGGTCGCCGGCTCGAGATGCCGGAGGCCGAGCGCACACTCGCGGACCAGCTTGCCGCCGGTCGTCGCCACGACCCCGACTTCACGCGCGTCGACCCGCTTGCCGACGACGCTCCGCGCGATCTCGTGTGGGGCAAGTCCTATTTCGTGTTCGAGGAGCTCGAGCGCCTGCACGGACCCGGCGCACTCGCGAAGTACTTCCGCACCAAGCGCGCGCTCGTCGCAAAGGAGCGTGCGCACTACACGATGGACGACTGCGTCGCGGTGTGGAGCCGCGCCGTCGAAGCCGATCTCTTCCCGTTCTTCCGCTCGCTCGCCTTCCCTGTCGACGCCGCACGCACCGAGCTCGAGGGACGCTGAGCGCTCACCAGCGCAGGTAGCTGAACACGATCCGCTCGCCATCGACGATGACGAGCAGCTTCGTGACATCGCCGCGCGAGTTCACCTCGAGCGCGCGGTATTCGCAGCCGCGCGCGAGCAGCCCCTGCGCGAACTCGTGGAACGCGGTCGCACGGTCCGTGCCGAACTCGGAGCCGACGAGGCAGTGGTCGTCGTAAGCCACCTGCTCGCCATGGCTCCCGGTCACGCTCCCTGAGCTGCGCGTCTCCCTGCGGTGCTTCTCGAGCGCCGCCCGCGCCCACTCGAGCGCCTCACCCCGCAACGGCCTCGGCTCCGCCACGTCGCGCGTCTCGACCGCCGCACAGCTCATTGCGACCCCCAGCACCGCTCCCATCCACCACTTCATGCCGCCGACCCTACTAGCTCTCCTCTCTCCCCAACGTTGACTCCCGGCAAAAGCACAGCGGGCGGCCCGTGAGGACCGCCCGCTGTCATAGGAACCGCACCGACTCGCGCCGGCGGCCCCGTGATCCGTCAGATCACGGGACGTAGGTCATGTCGATCGCGTTCGACAGGTTCGTCGACTTGCCAGCCGGCGGGTCGCGGAAGGTAAGCCTGTCTTTTTCTGGCCGCTGCCTTGTTTCTCCTGCGGCCAGAAAAAGCTCAGGGGACGCATAGGCGTCCCCTGAGAAGGATCCCCCAAGCCGCGCCGCTAGGCGCGGCGCGGCTGAGGTGGTTCCGCGATGTCCAGAACTACGGGACGTAGGTCATGTCGATCGCGTTCGACAGGTTCGTCGACTTGCCAGCCGGCGGGTCGCGGAACCACGCCTGCACCTGCGCCTTGTTGCCCGCGGCCCAGGGGTTGCCCAGCGCCGTCGGGTTGGCCGCCTGGAACGCGTTCCAGTTGAGCGTCAGCGTGCCGGTGCAGGTCGCGGCGGTACCGCCGGTGTTCTGCGTCAGCGTGCGCTGCGTCGGGGCCTTCACGCACAGGAAGCTCGTCTGGTTCCACGCCTGCGGGAACTGACCCGAGATGGAGTAGAAGAGCAGGCCCGACTTCTGGCCTTCGACGTTGGCGACGTTGATCGTGCAGGCCGTCGCGCCCGAGGCGCTCGGGTTGGCGGTGGCCGAGATCGACGCGTTGCAGCCGTTCGTCGTCGTGCCGGCGGTGCAGTACGTCGCGGGGCCCGAGGGACCCTTGAAGCACAGCTCCCACGAGGTGAGGAAGCCGTCGTCGAACTGGGTGCACCAGTCGTAGACAGTCACCGTCCACGTGCCCGAGATCGCCGGGATCTGGCCGATTGGCGTGTTGTTGATGCCCGCGCTGCCGGTCGGCCAGGCGCCGAACGTCTGCGTGAGCTCGCCACTCGGAATGGTCGCCACCCCGCAGCCGGGGATCGGCGAGCTCGTCGTGGCGCAGCCGACGACCGTGTAGTCGCCGTTGAAGTCATCGCCGCAGCCGCCACAGTTCGAGCCATTGTCGAGCTGCAGCAGCAGGTGCTGGCCGCCGTTGGGGTCGGTGATCGTCACCATCACGTCGGCGCTCCAGGTGTGCTGGAAGCCGATCAGCTTGACGCCTTCGAGCGTCGAGCCGCCCGGAACGGTGATCGTCGCCGAGGAGGCGAGCTCGCCCGTCGGGAGCACCGTCGGCCAGACGCCGTCCGCCGCGCCGCTGGCGGGGAAGACTGCCGCCGGAGCGCCGCCAGCGATGCACTGGTTCGTGAACGGCGTCGAGGGCACCGACGGCGTCGGGGTGCCGAAGCAGATTTCCCAGCCCGTGAACGAGCCCGAGTCGCCGCCGACCCAGTCGTAGGCCTCGAGCGTCCAGTTGCCCGCCGCGATCGGGATCTGCTCGAGCGGCGTGTTGAACACGTTGTTCGTGCCGTCGACCCACGTGCCGAATTCCTGCGCGTAGGTGCCGGCAGCCGGCGCACCCACGAGGTACATGCCCGTGCTCGCCGTCGGCGTGCAGCCGCTCGCGCGCGTCGCGTCGACGATCGAGATGTCGACGAAGTTCCAGTCGACGTTCGGGTCGCCCGACATGGCGCAGCCGAGGTTGTAGCTCGTGCCCGACGGGGAGGTCAGGATGAACTGCACGTCACCGCCCCACGTGTGCGTCAGGCCGTTGAGCTTGACCTTCGTGATGCAGGTCGAGCCCGTGGGGATCGACGTCACGTTGACCGCCGAGCTGAACTGGTTGATCGGGAACGTGGTCGGGAAGACCCCGCCGCCACCCGTGCCGCTCGCCGGCAGGTTGCCGCCCGTACCCGCGAAGCAACCGCTCGCCGGGGGCGGCGGGGGCGGCGGGACGAAGGGCGTGCCGAAGCACAGCTCGAACGAAGTGAGCGCGCCACTGTCGCCGCCGAACCAGTCGAAGGCGTAGAGCGTCCACGTGCCCGAGGAGATCGGGATCTGCTCGATCGGCGTGTTGTTGACGGTGAACGAGTTGCCGAACTGGTCGGTCACGACCGTGCCGGTGGCCCAGCCACCGAAGTCCTGCACACCTTGGCCCGACGGGACCGGGGTCGTGGCCCACGCGAACGGCGCGACCGTGCCGAGGCGCACGCGGTCGAACACTTCGTAGTCACCCGAGTAGTCCGTGGCGCCCGGACCGCGCAGCAGGTTGTGCCAGCCACCCGCGGGGTCCGCGAGCACGAACTGCACGTCGTTGTTCCAGGTGTGCGTGAGGCCCTGCAGCTTCACGCTCGTGAGGCAGGTCGCGCCGGCCGGAACCGTGACGGCGAGGTCGGCCTGGAACTCGAACGGGGGAAGCGTGTTGGGGAAGATGCCGCCGCCGCCCGTGCCGGACGTGGGGATGTTTCCGCCGGCACCGCCGCCGACGCACTGCGCCTCGGCGCCGGAAGTCAGCGCGATCGTCGCAGTGGCGACCGTCGCGAGGGCCATGAACTTCGAACGAATCATCAGTCTGCTCCTGAGTGCTTTCTGAAGAGGGAGAGCCGACGTGGCCGGCGCACATGACCGTTGTGCACCCAGCCCTACGCCACATTCGAAGCTATCCCCGAGCGGCCGTTTTGGGTGGAAGTTTTTTCAGCCCGCTTACGCACTTCGTCCCGACGGCACCGCGCGCCGCAACGCACGACGGGCGAGCAGCCCTTCGGCCACTCGCCCGTCTTGGTTTTTCGCGCTCGCCGGCTGCCCCGGCCGTGCACCTACGGCAGGTAGGTCAGCTGGAGGCCGTTGGAGAGGTTGGTGGACTTGGCCGCGGGCGGGTCGCGTAGCCAGGCCTGCACCCAGACCGAGTCGCCCGCTCCGAAGGGGGTGCCGAGGGCCGTCGGGTTGGCAGCCAAGTAGGCGTTCCAGTCCAGCGAATAGGTGCCCGTGCAGGAGCTGACCGCCCCGCCGGAGTTCCGGGGCAAGGTGCGCTGGGTCGGCGACTTCACGCACAGGAAGCTCGTCGCGTTCCACTGCAGGGCCTGCGCCCCGCTGACGGAGTAGAAAACGAGCGTCGAGCGCTGGCCCTCGAGGTTCGTGACCGACAGGGTGCAGGGGGAAGCCGCCGAGGCGCTCGGATTGGAGGCGGCCGAGAGCGCCGGGGAGCACCCGTTGGTGGTGGTTCCGGCCGTGCAGTAGGCCTGCGGGACCGCGGGGGCCGCGAAGCACAGCTCGAAGGCGCCGAGGTAGCCGTCGTCGTAGGCCACGCACCAGTCGTAGACCTCGATTGTCCAGATTCCGGACGAGACGGGGATCTGCTCGATCGGCGTGGTCAGGATGCCGGCGTCCCCGCTGGTCCAGATCCCGACGTCCTGCTGGTACGTGCCCGAGGGGTGAAGACCGACGCCGCAGCCGGCGAGGGTCGGCGCGCCGGGGCTGGAGACGAAGGTGTAGTCACCGTTGAAATCGTCGCCGCAGCCGTTGCAGTTCGAGCCGTCGTCGCGCTGCAGGATCAGGTGCCGCTGCCCGTTGGGGCTCTGGAGCACGACCATCGGGTCGGTGCCCCAAGTGTGCTGGAAGCCGACGAGCTTCACGGCCGCGAGCGTAGAACCGGCGGGGGGCGTGAGGTTGGCCTGGGCCGTCAGGGCACCCGAGGGCAGGGTGAGCGGCCAGACACCGTCTGCGGCTCCGCTCGAAGGGAACACACCTGCCGGCGCGGCGGCCGGCACGCAGGTGAACGTCGACGGCGGCGGCGGCGGCGGAGGGGGAGTGGGCGTGCCGAAACAGATCTCCCAGCTCGAGAGCGAGCCCGAGTCGCCGCTGAACCAGTCGTAGGCGTGGAGCGTCCACGTCCCCGAGGCGACCGGGATCTGCTCGAGCGGCGTGTTCTGGATGCCGTTGGTGCCCGGCGTCTGCCCGCCGAAGTTCTGCCCGTAGACGCCCGACGGGATCGGGTTGCCGCCGTAGTTGAAGGCCGAAGCGAGCCCCTTCGCCACCTGCACCGGGTCGACGAGCTCGTAGTCGCCGCCAAAGTCGGGCGAGGCGTTGGCGGGCATGCCGCACAGCAGGTTGTGCAGGCCGCCGGCCGGGTCCTCGAGCACGAACTGCACGTCGCCGGACCAGGTGTGCGCGAGGCCGAGCAGCTTGACCGACTTCACGCAGGTCGCGCCGGTCGGCACGGTGACCGCGAGCGGGCTCGAGAGCGGCGCGACGGGCAGGACCGCGGGCCACGTGGTGCTGCCCGTTCCGCTCGCGGGGATTGGGCCGCCGGCGCCGCCTCCGAGGCACTGCCCGTGAGCGGTGGTCGATCCGAGCGCGAGGCACAGGGCGGCGAGGGCAGCGGGGAGGCGGAGGTGCATCGAGTGAGTGGTTCCTTGGACGAGCGTGCGCGGCGCGGCATGCGTCGGCAGGGACTGCGACCAGCCGCGCGAGCGACGCGGAGCGCACTCGCTCTCTCTTGAAGCACGCGCGGTCGAGCGCGGCCGCGCGCAGTTTCTTCCGGTCTTCGCCGCGTGGCAGCGCCGCTACCATGCGCCCTCACCCTCCACAGGAGCTCTTCCATGCACCTCTCGCTTGCGCTTGCCGCGCTCGTGCCCGCCCTCGTTTCCGTGCCCCAGGACGGCACCATCCCCGTGCTGGTCGTCAGCGGTGCCAACAACCACGACTGGCAGTGGACCGCGCCGTCGTTCGAGCGGATGCTCGAGGCGACCGGACGCTTCTCGGTGGACGTCACCTACGAGCCCGCGAAGGCGCTCGCGGATGCGGCGACGCTCGCGCGCTATCGCGTGATCCTGCTCGACTACAACGGGCCGCGCTGGGGCGACGCTGCGGAAGCGAGCTTTCTCAAGGCGGTGAGCGGCGGCATGGGTGTCGCGGTCACGCACGCCGCGAACAACGCGTTTCCTGGCTGGCTCGAGTACGAGCGACTCGTCGGCGACTTGTGGCGCGACGGCACCGGTCATGGCTCGTTCCACCCGTTCGACCTGCGCATCCTCGACGCGACGCACCCGATCACCGCGGGCCTCGGCGAGGTGAAGCAGCACCCCGACGAGCTCTACCACAACCTCGTGCGCGCTGAAGGTGCGAACCACCGCACGCTCGCGGTCGCGCTGTCGAGCAAGGAGTCGGGCGGCACGGGCGAGGACGAGCCGATGATCCTCGCCGGCAGCTACGGCAAGGGCCGCGTGTTCCACACGCCGCTCGGCCACGTCTGGCCGGGAGTTCCGAGCTCGCGCGTCTCGCATGAGGATCCGCAGTTCCAGCGCCTGATCGCGCGCGGCGTCGAGTGGGCCGCGACGGGCGCGGTGGGCGCCGCCGGCGGCGCGTGGGTGACGCTCTTCGACGGCACGGACACGAGCGCATGGCGCGCGTACAAGGGCGAGGGCTTTCCGGCCAAGGGCTGGAGCGTGCGCGATGGCGCGCTCGTGTGCGGACCCGGCGGTGGCGACCTCGTCACGCGCGCGCAGTTCGGCGACTTCGAGCTCGAGTTCGAGTGGAAGGTGGGCCCGAAGGCGAACAGCGGCGTGATGTACCGCGTGGTCGAGCTCGACGGGCCGACGTGGCACTCGGGGCCCGAGTACCAGGTGATCGACAACGGCTACTTCGGCGACAAGGTGGACTACAACCACTCCGCCGGCGCGCTGTACGACATCTGCGCGGCCGATCCCGCCGCGGCGCCGCTCGCGCTGGGCGAGTGGAATCGCGGTCGCATCGTGGTGCAGGGCTTCAAGGTCGCGCACTTCCTCAACGGCAAGCTCGTCGCGGCCTGCGACTTCGGCAGCGCCGACGGCAAGGAGCGCGTGGCGAGGAGCAAGTTCGCGCCGCTCTCGACGCCGCTGCAGTTCATGACGAATGCGCGTGGCCACATCGCCCTGCAGGATCACGGCGAGGGCGTGGCCTACCGCAACGTGCGCGTGCGCTCGCTCGAAGGCGGCTCGATCGAGCTCTTCAACGGGCGTGACCTCGCGGGCTGGACGTGGATCGGGCCCGCGGGCTCGAAGCTCGAGGACACGTGGAGCGTCGCCGCGGACGGCGTCGTGACCTGCAAGGGCAACCCCGCCGGCTACATCCGCACGACCGCGGACTACACGAACTACGTGCTCGAGCTCGACTGGCGCTGGAATCCCGACGCGGGCGGCAATCGCAACAGCGGCGTCCTGCTGCGCATGATCGAGGAGGACGGCGTGTGGCCGAAGAGCCTCGAAGCGCAGCTCATGGACGGCAACGCCGGGGACTTCTGGATCATCAAGGAGTTCCCCTGCCGCACCGACAAGGAGCGCACCAACGGGCGCAACGCGAAGAAGACGCACGGCAACGAGAAGCCGCTCGGCGAGTGGAACCACTACCGCATCACGGTGAACCACACCTTCGTCAGCCTCGAGGTCAACGGCCAGCTACTGAACGGCGCAACCGACGTGCTCGAGGTCCCGGGCAAGATCTGTCTGCAGTCCGAAGGCGCCGAGATCCAGTTCCGCGACGTGCGCCTCACGCCCCTGCCCTGATTCGAGCGCGCGGCATCGCTCGAGCGAGTCCGCCAACATCGACCCGCGCGCCGCGCGCACTCGGCTCACCCCGGTGCTCGCGGCGCGCGCTCCTTTCTCGCCGCACGCGATGCCAAGCACGCGTCGCTTGCACGACTTGAGGACGTGACGCGCGGCCCACCGTGATCGCGCAGGCCCCGTTGCAGGCTCGCGAGCAACAGCGCAGAGGTGCTCTGGCCGCAGCGGCCTTGGCAGCCCGCCGCCTTGGCTCGCTCGAGCCTGCGCGCGGCGGAGGACTCCCACGCAGCCACACGTCTTCTCGCGACGGACTCCGAACCAGGCGAGTCGCAGTGCCCGCGAGCGTCGTCCACGAGCTCGAGGCCGGTGCTCAGCGACAAGCTGCGCACCGTGGCGAGCGCAGCTTCGACGTCCCCAATGCACTTCCTTCGTCGGCGGCTGGCGCGATCGTCGAGTGCGCGGCTCGACCTGCGCTCGAATGGGCGTGCAACGAGTGCGATGCGCGATCCATGTGGGCGCGCCGCGAGGTTCCCGCCAAGCACCGCGGCCCCGGCTTCCCTCGCGGGAGGCCGGGGCCGCGGATGGCCGACTTGCGTCGGGCCGTCGTTACTGCTGGTGGCTCACGCGGATGAAGTCACGCGTCTGGAACACGGCGCCGTTGTAGAGGCGGCCCGTGATCATGATCGGGACTTGCGTGCCTTCCGGCAGGTTGCCGAGCAGGAACGCGCGGCGCATCTTGTCCTTGAGGACGCGGAAGGTGAGGTCCACCGAGCCGTCGGCCCCGACCGCGTTGCAGCCACCCTGCACGCCGCGGAACGGCGTGGAGTTGTCCTGGTAGATCTCCAGGCTCGGGTTCAGCGGGCGGCCGACGCCGTCGGCGCGCACGATGCGGAGCGAGGTCGGGATGATCTGGCTCACGTCGAACTGGAACGACCCGAGGACCGAGCCACGGGCGTAGCCCGAGGTCCAGATCTGGACCGTGTTCGGGCAGTTGCCCGGCGACATGTCGAGGAACACGCCGCCGTGGTTGCCCGGCGAGAGCAGCGTGATCGTCTGCGTGCAGCAGGCCTGACGGCCGGCCGTGTCGGTCGCGCACCAACGACGGGTGACGATCGTCTCAGGCTCGCCCGGAGCCATGCCCGGCTGGAACGTGTCGGTGTACGTCAGCGTCGCGCTGCAGTTGTCCGAGAACGTCGCGAAGCCCGTGCGGCTGGGGTTGGTCTGGCCGCTGGCCGGACCCTGGCCCATCCACGTCTCGACGAAGTTCGGCGGGCAGACGATCGTCGGCGGCTCGCAGTCGTTCACCGTGACGGTGAACGTGCAGCTCGACGTGTTGCCGGCGGCGTCCGTCGCCGTGACCGTCACGGTCGAGGTGCCGACCGGGAAGGCCGAGCCCGAAGCGGGGCTCGCGAGCACGCTCAAGCCAGCGCAGTTGTCCGTGCCGGTCGCGACGAAGTTCACCACCGCCGAGCACTGGCCCGGGGCGTTGCACACCGTCACGTTGGCCGGGCACTGTACGGTCGGGTTCTCGCAGTCGTTCACGGTGACCGTGAAGGAGCACTGCTGGCTGTTGCCAGCGGCGTCCGTCGCCGTCACCACGACCGTCGTCGTGCCGATCGGGAAGGTCGAGCCCGAAGCGGGGCTCGCGAACACGGTCGGGGCGCCGCAGTTGTCGGCGCCCGACGCGTTGAAGTTCACCACCGCGCCGCAGCTGCCAGCGTCGGCGCACGTCGTGACGTTCGCCGGGCACTGGACCGTCGGAGCTTCGCAGTCGGTGATCGTCACCGTGAACGAGCACGTCGAGGTGCGACCCGCCGCGTCCGTGGCGACCACGTTGACGGTGGTCGTGCCGAGCGGGAAGGTCGAGCCCGAGGCGGGCGTCGCCACCGCGCTGCTGCCGGAGCAGTTGTCGGTCGAACCGACGTTGAACGTCACGACCGCGCCGCAGGAGCCGGCATCGGCGCACTGGCTGATCGCCGTCGGGCAAGTCGCCACCGGATCCTCGCAGTCATTGACCGTGACCGTGAAGGAGCCGTTGGTGACGTTGCCGGCGGCGTCGGTGACCGAGGCGTTCACGGTCGTCGTGCCGACCGGGAAGACCGAGCCCGAGGCCGGGCTGGCCGAGACGGTGTAGCCCGGGCAGTTGTCGCTGCCCGTGACCGAGAAGCTCACGGTCGCACCGCACGAGCCCGCATCGTTGCAGACCGTGATCGGGTTCGGCACCGAGATCGTCGGCGACTCGCAGTCGTTGACCGTGACGTTGAACGAGCACTGGTCGGTGTTGCCGGCCGCGTCCGTCGTGACCACGTTCACGACCGTCGTGCCGATCGGGAAGGTCGAGCCCGAGGCGGGCGTGGCGACCGTCGTCGAACCGGGGCAGTTGTCGCTGCCCGAGGCGTTGAACGTCACGACCGCGCCGCAGGCGCCGGTGTCGTTGCACGTCGTGATGTCCGACGGGCAGCTCGCGACCGGGTTCTCGCAGTCGTTGACCGTCACGGTGAACGAGCAGTTCGCCGTGCGACCCGCCGCGTCCGTGCCGACGACGTTGACCGTCGTCGTGCCGACCGGGAAGGTCGAGCCCGAGGCGGGCGTGGCGACCACGGTCGAGCCCGGGCAGTTGTCCGTGACGCTGGTCTGGAAGGTCACGACCGCGCCGCAGGCGCCCGTGTCGTTGCACTGGGTGATCGAGGTCGGGCAGGTGACCACCGGGTCCTCGCAGTCGTTGACCGTGACGGTGAACGTGCTGCTCGAGGTGTTGCCGGCGGCGTCGGTCGCCGTCGTCGTCACGGTCGTCGTGCCGATCGGGAAGCTCGAGCCCGAGGTGGGCACCGAGGACACGCTCACGCCGGGGCAGTTGTCGCTGCCGGTGGCGGTGAAGCTGACGATCGCGCCGCAGGCGCCGGCGTCGTTGCAGACCGTGATCGGGCTCGGGACGGAGGTCGTCGGGGCCTCGCAGTCATTGACCGTCACGTTGAACGAGCAGTTCGACGTGTTGCCGGCGGCGTCGGTGGCGGTCGCGGTGACGACCGTCGTGCCGACCGGGAAGAGCGAGCCCGAGGCGGGCGTCGCGACGACCGTCACACCCGCGCAGTTGTCCGCGCCGGGGACCGAGAAGGTCACGACCGCGCCGCACTGGCCCTGATCGGAGCACTGCGTGATGTCGGCCGGGCACTGGACCGTCGGGTTCTCGCAGTCGTTGACCGTGACCGTGAACGAGCAGTTCGAGACGTTGCCGGCGGCGTCGGTAGCGGTCGCGTTGACCGTCGTCGTGCCGATCGGGAAGTTCGAGCCCGAGGGCGGGTTGGCGACCACCGTGACCGGCGTGCTGCAGCCATCGACGCCCGTGACGCTGAAGTTCACGACCGCCGAGCAGGCGCCGTTGTCCGCGCACTGCGTGATGTTGCTCGGGCAGGTGATCGTCGGCGCGTTGCAGTCGTTGACCGTGACCGTGAACGTGCACTGCTGGGTGCCGAAGAAGTCAGTGGCCGTGACGGTGACGGTGGTCGTGCCGATCGGGAAGACCGAGCCCGAGGGCGGGTTCGAGGTGACCTGCAGGTCGGGGCAGCCGCCGCTCACCTGCGGGTTGAAGTAGACGACCTGCGTGCAGCCCTGCGCATCGGCGCAGGCGGTGATGTTGTTCGGGCAGGAGAGGGTGATCGCCGGGCAGGTGCAGACGTTGTCCTGCACCGGAGCGGTGCAGCCGGCGCCGAAGTAGGCCACGCGCAGGCGCGACTGCTGGGCGATGCCGTCGCTGCGGCGCGCGACGCGCGCGGCGGGCGTGGACGCGCAGCCCGTGGTGCCGTAGAGGATGCCGTAGCCTTCGCAGGCGTTCGGCGGCATGTCCGTGATGAACTCGTACACGCCGGTGCTGATGCGCGTCGCGGTGACGCACTGGCTGGCGGTGTTCTGCGAGTTGACGATCACTTGGATCGACGCGGCGGTGCCGCCGGCGCCCACGTCGGTGACGTTGGTGAGGCGCACGCGGTAGGACTCGTACTCCTCGACGTACCAGAGCTCCGTGCCGGTGACCGGCGGGAGAGCCTGCTGCACGCAACCGCCGGTGACGGGCGTCACGCTCGCGACGCGACCGCTGCCGAGGGCGTTCGAGAAGAGGAAGTTCGCCTGAGCGCCGTTCGAGCCGCTCGCGCTCACCTCGAACTCCGAGCCGAAGGGCGCGGCGGGGCTCACGGTCCACGTGGTGACGATCTCACCCTCGGTGTCCGCCTGCGCCAGCCAAGGCTGCTCCAGCGTCGGCGTGATGCAGGTGGGGCACGTGATCGTGAAGGTCACCTGCTCGTTGGCCTGGAATCCGACCGCCGTGATGATCGCGGTCTCGCCGTGATCGTAGGTGGGCTTGTCCGTGACGACGGTTTGGGCGAAGGAGGTCAGCGCGAGGGTCGCGCCGACGAGGGCCGTGGAGGCGAGGGAGCGGAGATTCGTGAGCATGGAGGCAGTCCGAGCGGGAAGTCGTTGAAGACGAGTCGCCTGAGCTTGCGAGCCTGCGACGTGGAGGAGTGAGTCGAGGGTGCTGTTCTTGGGGGAACGTCGAGTGCGCGTCCCCCGGAACGGAGTGCCGGCCAGCGGTCCGCGGATTGGAAATCCACGCAGCGCGGGCAGCCGTCCGGCCTTGGGGGTAGGCCCTCGAAACAACCCGAGAATAGCGATTTCCCGCGAGTTGGCGGGACCTACGCACAAATTGACCTACGCTCGAGGTCCAGCCGGCCCCCGAACCTGACCTTCGCTGGCGAAGCTTGAGGTTTCGCCTGTAAAATCAAGACGGGTCCGGCCCGCCAAGCTGGCCCGCCAGCATCCGGGCCACGTCCCGCACCTCCGGCAGGCACACCTCGTGGGCCATCGGGTAGGTCCGGAAGTCCACATTCCAGCCCAGCTCGACGAGTCGATCCCGAGAGGCGACGGCCCGGTCGTGCGTGACCATCGGGTCATGGGCGCCGTGCACCATCAGGATCGGCAGGTCGCGGTTCGCGGAGCTGGCCTCGGCGGCGAGGGTGTCCGCCAGCACGAGGTAGGTCGAGAGGCCGATCGCGCAGGCGAGCCGCTGGGGGTGGCGCAGGGCTGTGTGCAGGGCGATGGCACCCCCCTGGCTGAAGCCCACCAGCGCGATGCGGCGGGGGTCGATGCCGCGCTCGACCTCGCGGGCGATCAGGGCCTCGACCTGAGCTTGGGAGCGGGCGATCCCGACCGGGTCGTGGCGGGTCCGCAGGTCCAGATCCCGGATGTCGTACCAGGCGGGCATGCGCATCCCGCCGTTGATGGTCACGGGGATCGAGGGCGCGTGGGGCAGCAGGAAGCGCACCCCCAGTGCGTCGGGGAGGCGCAGCTCGGGCACGATCGGCTCGAAGTCGTGGCCATCGGCGCCGAGGCCGTGGAGCCAGATCACGCTGGCGCGGGCCGGGCCGGCGGGTTCGATCTCGACACAGGGCAGCAGGGCAGGCTGGGAACTCATCGCGGGCAGGTTAGCGAGCGCGCTACGCTCGCGCCCATGCCGACCCGCTCACCCGACTGGTACCTGCACCGCCGCAACTGAACTGGCTGCAGCCGCGCCGACGCGTTCCTCGCGCAGCGCGGCCTCGCCGCCCGTGAGGTGGTCGACGCCCGCAAGATCCGCTTCGGTTCCGACGAGCTGCCCGAGTTGTTCGCCGGCGCCACGCGACTCGCCGTGGCCAAGGGCAAGTCCCCGCTCGACGTCGTCGTGAAGGGCAGCGTGCCGGCCGAGGTGCTCGCCGCGGCTCTCGGACCGAGCGGCAACCTGCGTGCGCCCACCGTGCGCATCGGGACGACCTTCCTCGTGGGCTTCGACGAGGCGCTCTGGACACGCATCTTCGACGGCGCCTGACGCGCTGGCCGCGCCTAGGATGGCGGGCGTACGTCCAAGGAGGATCGTGATGCGCGCCCTGCTCTTCGGTCTCGTGGTCTCGCTCGCCGCACTGGCTTCGCCCTCGTCGGCGCAGGACGACGCGCTCGCGCGCATCCGGGGCCAGTCGGTGCTCGGAAAGCTCGACTACGTGCGCAACCTCGAGCATCCGCCGTTCGAGATCCTCTACCAACGTCCGGGCAAGGAGTACGGCGACGGCTTCGAGGCTGCGATGGCGAAGGAGCACGGCCCGTGGCTGCGCGCGATCGCGGACAACTTCGACGCGGACTATGCGCAGCCCAATGGACTGGGGCGTCGCCTCGACCGTCCGACCTCCACGGTGGTCGTGCTGTGGATGCTCAAGGACTACCAGCCGTGGCTGAAGGGCCAGACGGAGCCCAATGGCTTCTCGGAGCTCGCGCTGTACGACCGCGCGCTCGGCGCGACCGTCACGGCGGAGTACGGGGTGCCCGTGCAGGCGCCGCACTGGAAGCGCATGCCGATGCTCGCGCAGGCCGTGCGCGGCGAGCTCGATGCGTTCTCGCGCGATGGCAACGTGCGCCTTCCGCACTGGGTCGCCGAAGGACTGAGCTCGTACCTCGCCACGCACGAGGGCGTGGAGACCGCGTCCTTGCGCAAGCACTTCCTCGACAAGGAGCTCGTCGAGAAGGTCGTGATCACGATGCACGACCCGGGCGTGCGCAACTCGACCCTGCTGCCGCTGCGCGAGCTGTTCAGCGTGACGAGCTATCCCGAGACGCGCGCCGCGCTCGTGAAGAAGTTCGGGCCCGCGGTGGAGAAGCTGATCAAGCCCGAGCTCGCCATGAAGATGGTGCAGGGCCAGTCGTGGGCGCTCGTGATGTACCTGCACGAGGGCGCGGGCGGGAAGTACCGCGCGAGCTTCGTGAAGTACGTCGGCAGCGCGCTCGCCGGCGACGGCAGTCTCGCCGCGTTCCAGAAGGCCTTCCCGGGCGTCGACGTCGGTGCACTCGAGGCCGAGTTCTACGCGTGGCTGTTCGAGCTTCACGGCACGATGTTCCCGGGCCGCAAGGCGGATCCGCTCGCGCTGAAGGGGCTCGGCACTCCCGCGGGCGCGAAGGGCGAGGTGGCGAAGCCGGTCGATCTCGCCGCGGCGCTCGAGCTCGACGTGCCATCGGCCCACGCGGGGCTCCTGTTCGAGATCCGCGCCGGACGCTTCGAGACGGCGATCGCGGAGCTCGAGAAGCTGCGCGCGCGGCCCAAGGTCGGCGCGCACGCGGCACGGCTCGAGACCGAGATCCTGCGCTGCCGCAAGTTCATCGCGCTGCGCGACAAGCACGTCGGCGCGCTCGCGGCCGCGGGCGGCAAGCTCGCCTTCGAGCACGAGGGCAAGAAGCAGTCGGCCAAGGTCAAGGGGATGGCGGAAGGGAAGGTGTTCCTCGAGGAGAACCGCGCCAAGCTCGCGGCGCTCCCGCTCGAGGCCCTCGATCCGCTCGAGCTCGCGAAGGGCTTCGACAAGGCGCTGCTCGAGGGACCGGATGGCTGGGCACGTTGGTATCCGGCGGTGCTCGCGGGCGATCCCAAGGCGCTCAAGGCGCTCAAGACCGGCGAAGGCGCCGACGCGTTGCGCAAGGACGCCGAGGAGTTCTACCCGCAGATGCTCGCGAATGGCGCGGCGGTGGCGTTGCTCGCGCGTGTCGCGCAGGGCGCGGGCGGCGACGCGGCTGCCGCGAAGGCACAGTTCGAGGCTCTGACCGAGCTCTTCGCCAAGCACGGGGAGAGCGAGCTCGTCACGACGCGCAAGGAAGTGCTGCGCCAGGCGGGCGCCGCGATCCTCGCGGGCGTGTGGGAGCCTTCGAAGGCCGCCGAAGCGACGGCCGCGAAGTTCACGGCGCTGCCCGACGGCCGCGTGCGGCTCGCCTACGACTTCCAGAAGAAGGAGCAGGGCGACGACTTCAGCGCCGATCACGGCTACTACGCGAGCTGGCGCGCGACGCTCTCGGGCACGCGCGCGGCGTCGAAGCCTTCCGCGCAGTTCGGCGACGGCGCGCTGCGCATGACGGGCGCGGCCTGCGTGCGACACGCGTGGTCGTTCCGCACGCCGGTCAAGATCGAGTACGACGTTCACTTCGAGGGTCTGTCGGACGACGCAAACCGCACGCCGATCTTCGCGGTGGCGGCCTGCGACGACCGTCGTGAGAGCTTCGTGTGGAATCAGGGCTTCGGCAGTCTGCTCGCCAACGAGATCGCCAAGCGCTTCCTGCGCAGCGCGCCCGTGACCGAGGGCAAGCCGATCGAGAGCGGCACCGCCTATTCGCTCGGGCTCGAGATCGCCGACGGGAAGGCGAGGTCCGTTGAATCGGGGGCCGAAGTCAAGCAGATCGAAGGTGTTCCGCACGCGGGCGGGGGCGTGTTCCTGTTCGTGCACTCCGATCCGCTCGTCGTGTTCTCGACGCTCGTGATCGAGGGCGTTCCGGACATGGACGCGCTGCGCGAGGCGTGGGTCGCGCGCAAGCTCGCCGCGCTCGGTCTCTAGCCCCGTTTCGTGCTTGCGGTCGCGCGCAGCGGCGCTACCGTGCGCCGCCCATGTCGAAGCTGGTCGAAGGCCTGAACGCGGAGCAGCGCGCCGCCGTCGAGACGACGGAGGGGCCGGTGCTCGTGCTCGCCGGCGCGGGCTCGGGCAAGACGCGCGTGATCACGGTGCGGATCGCGTACCTGCTCGAGCGGGGAGTCGCGCCCGACAACATCCTCGCGATGACCTTCACCAACAAGGCCGCGCGCGAGATGCGCGAGCGCGTCGGGAAGCTCGTCGGCAAGGAGCGCGCGGGGAAGCTCTTCGTCGGCACGTTCCACGGCTTCTGCCTCGCAGCGCTGCGCGAGCACGGCGAGCACGTCGGCCTCGGCGGCGGCTTCACGATCTGCGACGCGTCGGACCAGGTCTCGACCGTGCGCGGCGTGCTGCGCGAGCTGCGCGTGGGAAGCTCCACGGTGCAGCCCGCCGCGCTGCAGTCGCGCATCTCGCTGATGAAGAACAAGCTCGTCGATCCCGACGAGTTCATCGGCAAGGCGGCGACGGACGAGGACGAGCTGCTCGGGCGCGCGTACAAGCAGTACGACGAGCAGCTGCGGCGCTCGAAGACGCTCGACTTCGACGACCTGCTGCTCTACACGCTGCGGATGCTCGCCAAGAAGGAGGTGCGCGAGCAGTACGCGCGCCGCTTCCGCTACGTGATGGTCGACGAGTACCAGGACACCAACGGACCGCAGTACGAGATCGTCAAGTCGATCGCGGGCGCGCACCGCAACCTGTGCGTGGTGGGCGACGACGACCAGTCGATCTACGGCTGGCGCGGCGCGGACGTGACGAAGATCCTGTCGTTCGAGCGCGACTTCAAGGGCGCGAAGGTCGTGCGCCTCGAGACCAACTATCGCTCGACCAACCAGATCCTCGGCGCGGCGAACCGCGTGATCGCCAACAACCCCAAGCGCCTCGGCAAGACGCTGCGCTCGGCTTTTGGCGACGGCAAGCCGGTGAGCGCGGTCGTCCTCAAGGACGACAACGAGGAAGCGGACCACATCGCGAAGGAGATCAAGCTGCTCGTCGATCGTCGCGAGGCGAAGTTCGGCGACTTCGCCGTGCTCTTCCGCGCCTCGATCCTCGCGCGCGCCTTCGAGACCGCGTTCCGCGCGCGCGGGCTGCCGTACATCCTCGTCGGCGGCATGAGCTTCTTCGACCGCAAGGAGGTGCGCGACGTGATGGCGTACCTCAAGCTCGCGGTGTCGCCCGAGGACGAGGTCGCGCTGCTGCGCGTGATCAACTGCCCGCCGCGCGGCGTCGGCAAGGCGAGTCTCGACAAGGCGCTCGAGCACGCGGCCGAGCAGGGCATCTCGCTCGCCAAGGCCTTCGAGCAGGGCGAAATCCCCGGTGTGCCCGAGGCCGCCATCCACGCCGTGCGCGACTTCCGCAAGCTGGTGGCGACGGCGGCGAATCTCGACGAGAAGCTCGCGCTCTCGCAGCGCGTCGAGCGCCTGCTCGATGCGGTCGCGTACAAGAGCGAGATCGAACGACTCTATCCCGACGAGATCACGCGCGCCCAGCGCTGGGCTGCGGTGACGGAGGTCCTCGACCTCGCCGCTCGCCACCAGCAGAAGAACAGCCGCGCGAACTTCACGACGCTGCTGCAGGACCTGACGCTCGAGAGCAACGACGACGGCGACGACGCCGAGCACAAGAAGGACGTCGTCACGCTGATGACGCTGCACGCGGCGAAGGGGCTCGAGTTCCCGCGCGTGTACCTCGTCGGTGTCGAGGAGGGGCTCCTGCCGCACCTGCGCTCCGTCGCCGAGGACACGGTCGAGGAGGAGCGGCGCCTGATGTACGTCGGCATCACGCGCGCGCAGCGGCACCTGACGATCAGCTACACGCAGGAGCGCGTGAAGTTCGGCAAGGCCCAGCCTTCGATGCCGTCGCGCTTCCTGTTCGAGATCAAGGGCTCCCCGCCGCCGGAGGGCTGGGTGCCCGCGGGACAGGCGCCGCCGGTGCGTCCGGTGGGGGCCAAGGCGCGCAAGAAGGCCGCGACGGCGAAGAAGAAGGGCGCCGCGAAGGCGCGCAAGACACTCGGCGACAAGCCGCACAAGCCGAGCTTCTGACTTCGCACGCGCCTTGATCCGCGCTTGATCTTGGAAGGCTCGGATCCCAAGGTAGCCACGATGCTGCCCGCCCAGGAGATCGTGTCGAACGTCGAGCTCGTGCTGCCGGAGATCGGACTGCGACTCGTGGGTGCCCTGCTCGTGGGAGCGGCCATCGGCTTCGAGCGCAGCTATCGCGGCCGGCCCGCCGGCTTCCGGACACACGCGCTCGTGTGTCTGTCGACGAGCTTGCTGATGCTGCTCACGGCCTACGAGGGCCTGTGGGTGCCGGAGTCGAACGACGTGCGCGTCACGCTCGACCCCACGCGCATGGCGCAGGGCATCATGACCGGCATCGGCTTCCTAGGCGCCGGCGCGATCATGAAGGACGGCCTCTCGGTGCGCGGCCTCACGACCGCGGCCTCGATCTGGATCACCGCCGCGATCGGCATCCTGATCGGCATCGGCTTCTACATGCCGGCCGGCATCGCCGCGGTGCTCACGCTGGCGACGCTCTCGGTGTTCGGCTGGCTCGAGCGCAAGTTGCCGTCGGAGTTCTACGCCGTGTTCACGGTGCGCTTCGAGCGCAGCGCGCACGTCCCCGAGGAAGAGATGCGCAAGCTGGTGACGTCGCGCGGCTTCTCGATCGCCAACCTGCACTATCGCTTCGACGCGCAGAAGCACTTCTTCGAGTACCGCATGGTGCTGAAGAGCGCCAACCCGCGTCACGCTCACGACCTGAGCGAGGCGCTCAGCGATCGCAAGGACGTGCTCGAGTTCAGCCTCGCGCCTGCGAGCGACTAGCGCTTGAGATTGGGCGTGAACGTGAACGAGCGCGCGGCGATCACGAGGTTGCCGGCGGGGTCGACTTCCGCGACGCCGCGCACGATCACCGTATCGAGGTGATCGAGGCCGCGCAGGCCGGCGATCGGCTCGCGGATCACGCCCTGCTCGTCGCGGAACTCCACCATGGCGCTGGCGGCGGCGATCTCCTCGGAGGGCACGCAGCAGTAATCCCACGGCGTCGTGCACGAGTCTTCCATCGGGTCGCCCTCGTCGCTGCAGGCGCGCAGCGACTCGTCGATCAGCACGAACGCCGCCGCCTCGCCGACGAAGTCCTTCACGCGGCCGCGCACGACGAGCTCGGCACCCTGCTTGGCGCCGCTGCGTGCCTCGAGCACGGTCGCGCTCGCGGGCTCGGCCTTGGCGGAGACGAATCCCTCGAGGCGCGCCGAGGACTTCGCGGGGGAGGCTTGCTCTCCGCTGCAGGCGGTGGCGAGGAGGGCGAGAGGGAGCAGGGGGAAGAGCTTCATGGCAGGTCCTTGGAAGAGAGATTCAGGGTTCCTTGAGAGCGGCGGCGATCGGCATGCGCAGCACGCGCGTCGCCGCAGGGGCGGTTCCGACGATGCCGACGAGCAGCGCGCCGGCGAATCCGACGAGGATCGCGACGGCATCGACTTCGAGCGCGAAGGCGCTCATCGCGATGCGCACGGACGAGCCCGTGACGAACAGTCGCGCGAGCGCGATGCCGACGAGCGCACCTGTCGCCGCCACGACCAGCGACTCTTGCGCGAGCGAGCGCACGAGCGCGAGGCCCGAGTACCCCACGGCCCGCAGCGCGGCGAGCTCGCGCAGTCGATCCTGCACGGCCGCGTTGAGCGTGTTGGCGCCGCCGAAGAGCGCTCCCGCGACGATCAGCGCGGACAGGGCCCACGCCATGGCGCGGATCGGACCGAAGTAGTCCGACAGCTCGCGGTAGTAGGTCGAGCTCGGGATCATCGTCAGTTCGAGGTCGAGGCGGCGGCGCGTGAAGAGCTCGAGGTCGGTGAAGCGAGCGGGGCTCTCCATGCGCACGAACACGACCGAGCTGTCGTCGCGCTTGGTGAGGCCGCGCAGCTCCGCGAGCGGCGTCCAGATCTCCGCCTCGATCGTCGTGCCGGGTGCGGCGAAGCGACCGACGATCTCGAAGGTTGCGCCTTCGAAGCGCAGCTTGCGGCCGAGCGCCAGCTCGTCCTCCGCAACGCCGAGCTGCGACGCGACCATGCGACCGACGATGACCTCGCCCGTGCGCGGCGGGCGGCCCTCGAGCAGCGTGACGCTCTCGTGCACGAGGAAGGCACGCTCGGTCACGCCGCGCACGAAGCCGGCGAGCGGCTCGCCGTCCCGGCTCGTGCTCCCCTCGCCAAGCTGCAGGTTCGTGCCCATGTGGATCTCGGCCGAGAGCGCGGGCACGCCGCCGATCGACTTCACTCCTGGGACCGACGCCGCGACGAGTTCCGGCAGCCCCGCGGTCACCGTCGAGCGCACCACATCGCGCTCCGCGACCGTGGAGAGCAGGATCGCCGTGTCATCCGAAGCTGCGCCGGAGAACGTCCCGCCGAGCCCGCGCACGAAGGCTGTCGTCGCAACGAGCAGCGCCGCGACGAGGGCGCTCGAGAGCGCTGTCAGCAGCGTGCGAAGTGGGCGCCGCCCGAGATTGCGCACGGCGTAGTCGAACGGGAGCGCGCGCGCCATGTTCAGGCCGACCTCAAGCTCGCAACGATCTCAGCCCGAGAAGAACGGATCGCCGGAACGAGTCCAGCGACGAGTCCCGTCGCGACAGCGATCGCGAAGCCGCGCAGAACGAGCATGGGATCCGTCGAGAACGAGACCGGCACGCCCTCGGCGCCGATGGTCAGGCTCGTGAAACGGATCGTCGCTAGCGCGGAACCGAGTCCGAGCGCACCACCGGCGAGGGCGAGGATGAGAGCCTCTCCGATGACCAGTCCCGCGACGTGACGCGCGTGGAAGCCGAGCGTGCGGAACACGCCGAACTCGCGCACGCGCTCTTGCACGCTCATGACGACCGTGTTGGCCACCAAGGCCAGCACCACCGCCACGCAGGCGGCGCCGAGC
>CAITGX010000080.1 GCA_903892045.1 uncultured Planctomycetota bacterium
GACATCTCGCCGGAGCAGCTCAAGTTCATCCAAGACCACGGCTCGAGCCTGCTGAGCGAAGAGTTCTACACGATGCTCTACGAGGTCGCGTCCCGGACGTTGCTGCCGCTGATCCGGTGACGGCGTGAAGATCCGTTCCGTCGATGCCGTCTGGCTCCACTGCCCGCTCGACGCGGCGCGGCAGCATGTCTCTGACTTCGGCCGGATCGCGGCCTTCGACATGGTGCTGGTCACCATCAAGACCGAGGACGGCCTCGTCGGCTACGGCGAGGCCAAGCCCGCGGTGGGCAGCGCGGGCGACGGTGCGGCCTTGTGCGCGATCGTGCGGCATGAGCTCGCGCCCCTGCTCGAGGGCACGGATGCGCTTCACGTCGGTCGTGCCTGGCAGCGCATGTACAACGGTACGCGAGCGGCTCATGCGGAGCGCTCGGGTCGCGCGATGCCGGTGCTCGGACGCCGTGGCATCCATGTGGCCGCGATGAGCGGCGTGGATCTCGCGCTGTGGGATCTGCTCGCCAAGTCACGCGGCTGCTCGGTGCTCGAGCTGCTCGGTGGGCCGTGCCGCGAGCGCATCAGTGCCTACGCCAGCGGTGGCTGGGCGCCGGCCAGCTCGATCGGCGAGGAGCTCGGCCGCTACGTGACGACGGGCGTCCGCGCGGTCAAGATGCGGATCGGCGCGATGGACGGATCGATCGACGCGAGCCTCGAGCGGGTGCGCGCGGCGCGCCTCGCGCTCGGACCGCAGGTGCAGCTCATGTGCGACGCGCACGGCACCATGAACGTGGCCGAGAGCAAGCGCTTCTGCGCCGCGGCGGCCTCGCTGGGGCTGCGCTTCGTGGAGGAGCCAGTCGCGTCCGATGACCGGCTCGGGCTGGCCGAGGTCCGCGCGTCGAGTCCTCTGGCCATCGCGGCCGGGGAGAGCGAGTTCACCGCTTTCGATTTCGCCGAGTTGCTCGAGCGCCGAGCCATTGACGTGCTCCAGCCCGATCTCGCCATCGCCGGCGGGATGAGCGAGGGACTGCGCATCGCGGCGCTCGCCTACGCGCACCGTCTCGAGCTGGCGCCTCACAGCTGGGGATCGGCGATCACTTTTCAGGCTGCGCGCACGCTCGCCTTCGCGAGCCCGGCGGGCGTCTTCGTCGAGGTCCCGATGGGGGGCGCGCCGCTGCTGCGCGAGCTGGCCTCGATCGACCTGTCCTTGCACGATGGACACCTGCTGCCGCCGCAGGGCCCGGGCTTCGGGATCGAGCCGGATCCGGATTTCGTGGGACGCTTCGCGAAACCCTGCTGAGAGAAGCGATGGCCGAATACCACCTGCACCACGTCAACGTGAACGTCGACAACCTCGAGCTCGCGGTGGCGTTCTACCGGGACATCATCGGGCTCGCGCTCGACGAAACGCCTGACCAGAAATTTCGCTCGCAGTTCTTCCGCATCGGCCCGCACCAGCAGATTCACATGAACGAACTGGCCGACGTGCACCAGACGCGCGGCCACTTTTGCATCGCGGTGCCGGAGTTCGAGCAGGTGTTCCGGCGCGCCAAGGCTGCGGGCGCGATCGATCTCAAGGTCTGGGGACGGGTGCGGCAGCTCCCGAGCGGCGTGATGCAGATGTTTCTGCGCGACCCCTCGGGCAACCTGATCGAGATCGCCAGCCAGCGCGGCGTCGCGATCGACCCGGTGGTCCTCGCCGACGAGCTCGTGGAGCCCACGCGCGGCATGTATCGCATGGAGCCAGGCGCCAGCTCGGGCGCGCACGAGCCCGCATGACGATCCTGCTGCTCGAGTCCCTGCATGCGGATGCCGAGGCGCTCCTCGCGACGCACAGGCCGCTCGCGCGGGCGCAGGATCCGAATGATCCGCGCTGTGACTTCGACACCGTGGAAGCGATCCTGACCCGCGGACGCGGCCGCATCAGCGAAGCGCTGCTCCTGCGCTGTCCGCGACTGCGGGCCATCGCACGCGCGGGCGTCGGGCTGGACAACCTCGACACCCGCGCGGCGTCGCGGCTCGGAATCCCGGTGGTGTTCGCACCGGGGGGGAACGCAGAGACCGTCGCCGAGCACACCCTCGCGCTCGTGCTCGATGTCGTGCGCGGCATTTCCCGGCAGTCGCGCGCGGTCGCCGAAGGCCGCTGGGAAGAGCGCGCTCGCTATGCGGGCAACGAGATTCGCGGGCTCACGCTCGGCGTTCTCGGCTTTGGCAACATCGGCCAGCGCGTCGCGCGCTTTGCGCACATGTTCGGCATGCGCGTGCTCGTCCTCGAACGCGAGGGACGGGCGGTGCCCGCTCCCTACACGGGCGTTCCGCTGCGCGTGCTGCTCGAAGAAGCGGACGTGCTCACGCTGCACCTGCCGCTCACGCCGGCCACCCGCGGGTTCCTCGGACCCCGGGAGCTCGACGCGATGAAGCCCGGTGCCTTCCTCGTGAATACGGCCCGCGGCGCGCTGGTCGACGGCCCCAGTCTGAGAGCGGCTCTTGCCAGCGGGCGCCTCGGCGGCTTCGCGGCGGATGTGCTCGAGGTCGAGCCTCCTGCCGCGGGCGATGCGCTTCTGGACTGCGACCGCGTCGTTCTGACGCCGCACACCGCCTCGCTGACGATGCTGACCTACCGCGCCATGTGCATGAGCACCGCCACCAACGTAGTCGCCATCCTGCGCGGCGAAACGCCGGATCCGCACAGTCTCTACCGAGGCTGAATATGAGCTGAAACGCGCGCATCTGGCTAGCATCGACTGCATGCGCAAGGTGCTGCTCTCCGTGGCTGTGGTCGTCTCCTTGGCCGCGTTCGCCTCGACCGCGGGTTCTAGCCCTGAGGGGCACATCGTGCAGGAGCTCGAGGGTTGGAAGGTGCGCGTCGATCGACGGTTGCTCGAGGGCGACGATGCGGCGCGCGGCAAGCAGGCACTGGAGCTGTTGCGCGCGCGGCTGGTGGCGATTGCGACGGTCGTGCCCGAGGCTCCGCTCGCGCGGCTGCGCGCGGTGACGATCCAGCTCGATCGCGATGTGC
>CAITGX010000081.1 GCA_903892045.1 uncultured Planctomycetota bacterium
GGTCTCGGCCTCGGGCAGCGTGCGCTCGTGAGTCGAGAGCTCGATCTCGCGCGGGTCGCGGAAGGGCGGGTAAGCCGCTTGGAATTGCCCCGGGCCCGCGCCGAGGAGCCCGTGGGCCTGCACCATCGCCGGTACGGAGGACCACAGGAGCTTGCGCACCGCGATGCCCCCGGTGTCGCCGGGCGCGTTTTCCGCGGGGCGCGCGGAGGCGGGGAGCTGCGGATGGGGGACGACGCGGCCGCCGAAGAAGAGCAGCGCGCAGGTGGCGCCGACGAGCAGCACGAGCCGCCGCGCATCGGGCAGCGCGACGAAGAGCAGCGCGAGCACGAGCGCGAAGCTCGCGGCACCGGCGAGCACCGGTGCGACGCCGACGTAGAACGCGTAGAGGCCCGCGGCGAGGGCTCCGATCCAGCGCCAGAAGCTCTCGTCGCGCAGCGCGAGCCACACGCCCACGGCGGCTCCGAGCAGCGCGACTTCAGAGGTCGAGCCGCTGTTTCCAAGGCGGCCGGCGAACTGGCGGTCGCCGTCGAACAGCGCCGGAACGATCGTGAGCATCGAGAGCAGCACGAGCCCGCGCGCGAGCGCCGCGAGTCCCGTTCGACCTAGGCTCGCTCCGCCGGCGAGTGCCGTCACGCCGACTGCGGCGAGCATCAGCGCGCGGCTCGAGCCAAACGTGTCGCTCGGCGGAGTCAGGCTGAGCGACAGGAAGCCGAGCGCGAGGAACGCGAGGTAGGCCCAGACTCCGCGCAGGCCCGGCTTGGCGCGGCGCGTGATCAGGAGGGCGATCGCGAGTGTGCCCGCGACGGCCGCGACGCCGGTGCCGGTCGGGATCGGGAACGGGTCGCCGATGATGGGCGAGAGTTCCCCGGGCCAGACGAGGAACAGCGCGGGGATGAGCAGCACGAGGGCGTGCAGGGTCTCGAGCAGCGAGCGCTGGAAGTGCTGCGGATCGACGGCGGGCTTGGTTGCCATTGCAGGCAGGGTACGACGGAGCGGGCTCCAGCTTCCACGGACGGCGAAAATCGCGCTCCCGCGCTATCGTGCCCACGGTTCCCGAGCGCATGTCTCCCTCCGACCTCGACCGCGACTTCGAGCGCTTTCGCGAGCAGTCCGACTTGCGTGCCTTGTCGCGCGTGTTTGACGCCGCCGCGCCGCAGCTGCTCGCGGTGGGGCGCCACCTTGCGCCCAGCCGAGGCGAGGCCGAAGACTTGTTGCAGGCGACCTTCGTCGTGGCGATCGAGCGCTCGGCGAGCTGGGACCGCGCGCGGCCGGTGCTGCCTTGGCTGCTAGGGATCCTCGCGTTCGAGGCCCGCAAGGCGCGGGCGCGCGCCGGCCGCGAACCGGACCCGCGGCGACTCGAGCCGCGCGAAACGCCGGATCCGAGCGCGGAGCTCGGGCGTCGCGAGGTGCGCATCGCCGTCGACGCGGCACTCGCGCGCCTGCCTGAGAGCTACGCGCCGATCGTGCGCCGCCACCTGCTCGACGGCGCCTTGCCGTCGGAGCTCGCGCTCGAGCTCGGTCTCACGCCGGTCAACGCGCGCACCCGGCTGCACCGCGGCCTGCGGCTCCTGCGCGAGGCCATGCCGCAGGGCTTCGCCGGCCTCGGGATCTGGTTCTGGTGTCACTGGAGCGGTCCGCGCGCCGCGCGACGGCCGGTTCTCGAGCGCGCCTCGCAACACGTCGGGCGCCCGGTTCCGCTCGCGTATGGATCCCTCACGCTCGTCGCCGCGCTGGCGGCAGCGCCGCTCACGCTCTTCCTGCCCACGCTGTTCGACCGCGCGCCTTCGGCGCAGGTGAGCAGCGCTGCGCCGCTGCAGGGGGAAGTCCGCGCACCGCGCACGGCGGCGCAAGAGGGTACGGGCCGGCGGCTGGAGCCCGACTCGTTCCCTGCCGCGCGCATGCGTCCGGCCGAGCCGCGCGACCGCCTCCGTGGTCGACTGCTGCGAGCGGACGGCGCGCCTGCGCTCGGCGTGAAGTTCACCATCTCCCGCTGGGCGAAGGCGAGCGAGCAAGGCGAGCTGGTCGAGATCGATGGGACGAGTGACGCGACCGGGGCGTTCGAGTTCGAGCTGGTGACGCAGCCGGACACGTCGCTGCGTCTCGTGGCGGAACTGGATGGGCATGCCACGGCGCGCTGGTGGTTCGTGGCGCGCGATCCGGGCTCGAGCTACGACGTCGGCGAAGTTCGACTCGAACGTGCCGTGGAGCTCGCGCTGCGCATCGTCGACGGCGCGGGTGCTCCGCTCGGAGCTGGTTGGCAGGGGATCGTGGAGGTCAGCCCGCTGGAACCCGGCCCGGGACTCGAGAACTACTTCGTGAAAGAGGCCTGCGATCGGACCACCGGCATCGCACGCTTTCGCAGCTTGCCGCCGCGCGCCGTGCGCGTGGCCGCGCGCCATCCGAGCGGACATGTGCTCGCGTTCGAGACGCTCGATCCCAGTCGGATCGAAGGGCCGTTCGAGCTTCGCTACGAAGGTCCGAGGCTCGAGGAGCGCGTGACTGTCAACCTGCGCCTGCCGCGCGGCATGACTCACGGTCCGGCTCCCGAGTTCGTCCGGCTGCGCTGTCCCTCGGGCGGAGCGCACGCTCCGAGCCTCGAGGCCGGCGGCCGCGCGGCTCTGGTGTTCGATGGCGTCGAGGAAGGGGCCCACGAGCTCTCGGTGGAGGATCCGCTCTTTGCGCCGGTCGTGCGCGCGGGACTTCACCCGGGCTCGAAGGCCGAGCGGATCGAGCTCGAAGGCAGCGCGACGCTCGTGCTGACCGTGCTCGACGCGCAGGGACAGCCTCCCGCGGGCCGCTGGAGCCTGCGCGCGTTCGGCGATTCGCGGGATCAGAGCCCCGCATCGGCGTCGATCGCGTGGGCAGAGGGCGCGCGCTGGCCAGCCGAGGGAGTGCGCTGGCCAGCCGAGGGAGTGCGCCTGCGGCTCGTCCCGCTGGATGCACGCATGCGACTGGAGCTCGAAGGCACACTCGAGCGCGACATACTGCTCGAGGGCGTCCGGCCCGGAGAGACGCGCGAGGTCCGGATCGATCTCGCGCAGGCTGGGTCGAGCCTGAGCGGACACGTGCTCGGGCTCGGGGGGCCGGCGCTGGCGGACCAGACGGTGCGGCTCGTGCGGGGCGAGCAGCCGGCGCACGCGCGCGGTGCGCATGCGCATGTGCAAGTCGGTGGCGAGGTCGTGCCGGCCGCGAGCGCCTCGGTGCAGGTCGACGCCGAGGGCCGCTTCCGCTTCGATGGTCTCGAGCCGGGGCGCTGGAACGTGTCGACGGAATGGGCTGGGACGCTCGGGACGTTCGTGCAGTGCGACGTCCCCCAGGTCGAGCCGCTGCGTCTCGCACCGCCCGCGCATGGCTCCGTCGCGGGGCGGCTGCTCTTTCCGGAGGGCGCGCGCACGGAGCACTTCGGCCTGATGCTTCGCGAGGTCGGGGGGCCGCGGGCTGGCGCGATCTACGGCAGCCTCGACCCGGGGCGAGCGCTCGACGACGACGGGCGCTTCGTGCTCGGAGCCGTGCCGACGGGCGAAATCGAGCTGCTGCTCGCGATCATCGACCACGAGCACGGCACTCCGCGCGTGCTGTCCTGGCCGCTCGCGAGGCTGCAGGTCGAGGAGGGGCTGCAGGGGCCCTTCGAGATCGATGCGCGCGCGGCGTTTCCGGCCAGCGTCACGGTCGAGGTCGTCGTCGATGGCCTCGCGCGAGCCGGCGAGTCCGTGCGCGTGCTGTCGCGGGATTCCCGAGGCCTGTCGATCGACGGTGCCGCGCGCGTGATGCAGTCGGGCCGGGCGCGCGTCGATTGGCTTGGACCGGGATCGACTCTCGAGCTCGAGTTCATCTCCGCGGAGCACTGGCGTACCTGGGTGACCGGGCTGCCCGGTCTGCGCCCTTCCGAGGAACGACTCGAAGTGCTCGCCATCTCCACTCTCGAACGCGAGGTCATCGTGCTCGAGGCCGAGACGGGTCGCGCCCTCGTCGGAAGCGAAGTACGCTGGCTCACGGGTACCCTCGTCTACCGCGAGCCGAGCGTCGGAGAGTCGCGCTGGTGTCCCAGCCTGCGCTCGGACGCTTCGGGGCGCGGACGCCTGCGGCTCCCCATCGGCCGTGCTCGCACGCGTGCCTCGCAGGGGCTGCGCTGCGAGCCTGAGCTCGTCGAGTGGGGAGCGAGCGCCGAGCCGCTCGTGCTGCGAGTCCACCGGGAGACTTCACGTTGAGCCAGCGCATCGTGTCCCTGTGCCCGAGCCTGACCGAGCTCGTGTTCGATCTCGGTGCTGGCAACGAGCTCGTCGGCATCACCGAGTGGTGCGTGCATCCTGCGGCGCGCGTGGGCGCGATCGAGAAAGTCGGCGGCACGAAGAACCCGCGCATTGAACGCATCGCGGCGCTTGCCCCCGAGCTCGTGCTGATGAACGAGGAGGAGAATCGCGTGGAGGACGCGCGAGCACTCGAAGCGGCGGGTCTCCGCGTGCATTCGAGCTTCCCGAAGGACACGGCGGGCACGGCGGAGATGGTGCGTTCGATCGGCGCGGCCCTCGGGCGCGCGAGCGAGGCCGAGGAGATTGCGCGGGACATCGAGCGGCGCGCGGAGCGCGTGCGACGTGCTGCGGCGGGGAAGCGCGAGGTCACGTGGGCGTACCTGATCTGGCGCAAGCCGTGGATGAGCGTCAATCGCGACACGTTCGTCGACGCGCTGCTGGCGCTCGCCGGCGGCCGCAACGTGTTCGGCGCCCGCGCTGAGCGCTACCCCGAGGTCACGCTCGAGGAGCTCGCACGGCTCGCCCCCGAGCGCGTGTTCCTCTGCACGGAGCCGTTCTCCTTCAAGCCCGAGCACGCCGACGAGCTCGCGCAGGCCACGGGTCTCGCGCGCGAGCGCTTCGTGATCGCGGACGGGGAGTACCTTTCGTGGCATGGCTCCCGCACTCCGGACGGGATCGACTACGCCGAGGGGCTGATCGCGGCGGCGCGCGGAGATTCCAAGTAACTTCGGCGTGGATGCCCTTCAGCAGGTCGGCGCATGACGAAGTGGCTCAAGTGGTGCTGCGGCGGCTGTCTCGTGGCGCTCGCGCTGGCGGCGGTTGCCGCGATCTTCGCGTGGAGCTGGGTTCGAGCCCTGCCGCGCGAGTGGACCAGCGAGGCACAGGTCGAGATTGCGGCGCCAGCGTCGGAGGTGCTGCCGCTCGTCGAGGATCTGCAGCGCTGGAAGGAGTGGTCGGCGTGGAATCGCGACATCGATGCCGATGTCTCGCGCACGTTCGCTGGGCCGGAGCGCGGCGTGGGCGCGCGCATGGAGTGGACCTCGGAGGACACCGCGGGTGACGGGCGGATCGAGTTGCGCACGGCGACGTCGAGCTCCGTCGAGTACGAGTCGTGGCACTTGGGCGGCCTCGTGATCTCGGGTCGCGAGAAGGGCGAGTACGCGGCGCGCACCGCTTCCGTGGTTCTGCGTGACGACGACCACGACTACGTCGTGCCCGGCTCGTTCACGATCGAGCCGACCGAGCGCGGCGCGCGCGTCACGTGGCGCGAGACGATGGACCTCGGGGAGTCCGTGCTCGCGAAGTTCTATGCGATCAGCATCGCGCCGATTGCCCGACAGGCTCACCAGCGTCTCCTCGAAGCTTCGCTCGAAGGCCTCAAGGACCGCGTCGAGCTGCGCTGACCGGCATCAGTGCGTGCGGCTGGCGCGCGCGTAGGCGTCCTGTGCGAGCGCGAGCGCACCGACGATGCCTGCATTGTCGCCGAGCTTCGGCGGCACGAGGAATTCGTCGAGCAGGGGAGCGCGCAGGTGCGGGCTTGCTATGTAGCCGCCGAGAGCGCTCGCGAGCTCGCTGCGGATGCGGCGGAAAAACTCCGCTTCGCCGAGTGCTCCGGCCTTGCGCACGCTGCCGCCGAGCACAATGCGCCGCGGCGAGAGCACGCAGGTGAGCGTGGCGAGCGCGTACCCCATGTAGCGCGCGAGGCGGTCCCACTCCGGATGGTCGGGGGCGAGCTGCTCCGCTGCCATGCCGGTGCGCTGGGCGAGCGCGGGTCCCGAGCACAGGCCCTCCCAGCAGCGGCCGTGGAATGGGCAGGTGCCCTCAAACGTGTCGTCGTCGAGGCGTGGCATCGCGATGTGGCCCATCTCGGGGTGCACGAGTCCGTGCAGCAGCGCGCCGCGCGCCATGCCGCCGCCACCGATGCCCGTGCCCACGGTGATGTAGACGAAGTCCTCCAGCCCGCGCGCCGCTCCGTAGCGGCCCTCGCCGAGCGCGGCACCGTTCACGTCGGTGTCGAAGCCGATGGGGCGGCCCGGGAAGGCTCGACGCAGGGGCGCGAGCAGGTCGCACTGCGCCCAGCCGGGCTTGGGCGTCGTGGTGATGCGCCCGTAGTGCGGCGAGCGCACATCGAGCTCGAGCGGGCCGAAGGAGGCGACTCCCAGCGCCGCGAGCGGATGGTGGCGACGTTCCTGATCCGCGAGCCACGCGCACACTTGCGCGAGCAGGCGCTCGGGATCGTCACCGGTGGAAAACTGCTCGCGCGCGAGCAGGCCCTGGCTGGGATCAGCGGAGACGCCGCACACGAACTTGGTGCCGCCGGCCTCGATCGCGCCGAAGAGCGGAGCCGCGTTCCCCCGTCCGAATTCCGTGCCCATCGAGCCCAGAGTCTAGCGCCGTGCTCGCTCTCGACGATCGCCGCGCGGCCTCTTCCGCGTTCGGCCGTGGGCTGGTATCCAAGGGGCCCCGATTCGACCTCGATCCGGAGCACCCCATGAGCGCATCGCGTCGCCAGTTCCTCGCCACCTCCGCCGGCCTCGCCGGTCTTGCCGCCATGGGCTGCAGCACGACCCCGTCCCAGAAGGGCCTGCCGTTCCGCATCTCGCTCGCCGAATGGTCGCTGCACCGCAACCTCGGCAGCGGCAAGATGACCAACCTCGACTTCCCGCGCGTGGCGCGCGCGGACTTCGGCATCGAGGCCATCGAGTACGTCAACTCGTTCTTCAAGGACAAGGCGCGCGACAAGGCCTACCTCGACGAGTTGATGAAGCGCTGCGACGGCGAAGGCGTGAAGAGCCTCCTCATCATGGTCGACGGCGAGGGCGAGCTCGCGCACGAGGACGAGGGCGAGCGCAAGAAGGCGGTTCAGAACCACCATCGCTGGCTCGACTGCGCCGCGTACTTGGGTTGCCACTCGATCCGCGTCAACGCGGGCGGTGGTGGCGACGAGTGGGAGAAGCAGAAGCGCGCGGCCGACTCGCTCGTGCAGCTCGCTTGCTACGCCGACTCGACGGGGCTCAACGTGATCGTCGAGAACCACGGCGGCAGCTCGTCGAAGGGCGACTGGCTCGCCGGTGTGATGAAGCTCGCGGCGCACCCGCGCGTCGGCACCCTGCCGGACTTCGGCAACTTCAACCTCGGCAACGGCCAGAGCTACGACCGCTACAAGGGCGTCGAGGAGCTCATGCCCTACGCCAAGGCCGTCAGCGCGAAGAGCCACGAGTTCGACGCCAAGGGCAACGA
>CAITGX010000082.1 GCA_903892045.1 uncultured Planctomycetota bacterium
CCAGTTTTGCGTGGTGCGGAACTCGCCGGGCCGAAGCTCGCTTCCACGTCCGCGCGACAAGAGCTCACCGTGCACCTCGCGGATCAGTCGGTTCGAGAGGGGAAAGCCGGCGCGTAGGCGCTGCACTCCGTGCTCCAGCGCGCGCACGTAGTTCGAGACTTCGCGCGTATCGTCGACCGGCACTCCGGGGGCCTGCTCGATCTCGAACAGCAGCAAGTCGGAGAGCGAGGACTGCGTGCCTTCGATCTGCGACGACAGCACGGCCTCCTTGCGCACGAACGTGTACAGGAACAGCGCCGTGTCGGGCAGCAGGCTCGACACGCAGTCGAGGCGACCGAGCGCGAGCAGGGCCGCGTCCATCTCCTCGCGCAGATCGGGGTCGATCGCGAGGCTCGGCCTCGGCGGCAGCGGGTTGGGCACGAAGGCCCTCACCGCCTCCCCTTCGATCCGCGGCCCCACGATCCACTCGCCCGAAGCCCCCCGCTTCACGTCCCGACCTTCCTACTCAAGTTTCTTGAACGACCCCGCCCACTAATAAAGTTTGATGCCACATCCTTAACTTAGGCTCCCCGCTCCCCCCCGCCAAGGGGCCGTCAGTGGGGGTGAGCTCCCGCAGGCCGTCCTCGCGTGCGGCGACGGAGGCCTTGGGCCGCTCCTTATCCAACGCTGTTGCACGAAGACACGCCGCACATGCCAACAACGGTCGCCACGCCCCGCGATGTTGCGCGGGAACGCGCCAAGAACGAAGCACCGCGCGTCACCCTCCGCTGCAACACTCCCGCAGTTGCGCGATCCACCTCGCCGGGGCCGGGGAACGCCGGAGCGCTGCAACTGCGCTGGGGGGGCGGGGGTTGGGAGTGGAGCGGGCGACGGGGTTCGAACCCGCGACATTCAGCTTGGGAAGCTGACACTCTACCAGCTGAGTTACGCCCGCTCGGGAGGCTCGGGCGGGGGGCGCCTGAGGCTCGGGGCGGAGTGTAGCGCGGGGGGGAGCGGGGCGGAAGGTGGTCAGGGGGCGCGCAGCTTGGCGAGGAAGCGGGTGGCTTCTTCGCGCAGGCGCTCGGACTGGGTCTGGAGGCCGGCGGAGGCGCGGTGGAGGTCGGTGACGGCGTCGACGGTCGACTGGGTGGCGGAGGAGACGTAGCCCATGCCGCGGGCGACGGTGTCGGTGCGCTCGGCGGCGCGCTGGACGGAGGCGGAGATCTCCTTGGTGGCGAGGACCTGCTGCTCGACCGCGGTGCCGATCTGGGTGGCGTTGGTGGAGAGCGCCTCGATCCGGCTGCGGATGCGGTCGATGGCGGCGACGGCCTGGGCGGTGGTGGTCTGGATCGCGGTGATGTGACCGGAGATCTCCTCGGTGGACTTGGAGGTCTGCTTGGCGAGGTTCTTGACCTCGGAGGCGACCACGGCGAAGCCGCGGCCCGCGTCGCCGGCGCGCGCGGCCTCGATGGCGGCGTTGAGCGCGAGCAGGTTGGTCTGCTGGGCGACCTCGGAGATCAGGCGCAGCACGCCGCCGATGGTCTGCGAGAGCTGGGAGAGCTGCGCGATCGTGGCCTGCGTCGACTGGGCCTCGGTGACCGCGTTCTTCGAGGCCGAGCTCGAGGCCGCGATCTGGCGGTCGATCTCGCCGGCGGTGGCGCTGAGCTCCTCGGTGGCGGCGGCGACGGACTGGACCTCGCCCGCGAGCTGCGTGGCCGCGCCTTCGACCGAGGTGGCCTCCTTGCGCGAGCCGTCGACCACGCCGGAGATGTGGTCGGCGGTGGACTGCAGCTGCGTGGCGGCCTCGGAGACCGAGCCGATCACGTGCTCGAGGAAGCGCTCGAACTCGGCGGCCTGCTTGCCGCGATTGCGCTCGGCGTCGGCGAGCGCGTGCGTGCGCTCGGCCATGGTCTGGCTGGCGTGGTTGATCGTCTCCGCGGCGTGCTTGTAGGTGCCCTTGAGGCCGCGCAGCACGAAGGTGCGGTAGAACTTGCCCTGGCTCGCGCAGTCGAGCGAGACGCGCGACTCGCGCACGTAGGCGTCGATGGCGTCGAGCGCGTTGTTGACGCTGTCGAGCATGCGCTCGAGCGCTGGGTCGCCGCACTCGTCGACGCGCACGAGGCGCGCCTCGAGCTCGCCGGCGCCGGCGGCCTCGCACACCTCCGTCACGCGCCCGATCCACGCCTCGTAGCGCGCGACCTTGGCCTCGAGTTCGGCGACGCGCGACGCGTCCGTGCCGAGCAGTTGCGATGCGTTCATGGTCGTGGCTCCTAGAGGCTGAAGACGAACTCGTCGTAGGTGATGCTCGCGTCGGCGAGCGTCTTCTGCACCAGCGCGAGGCCGGCCTCGACCTGCCGCTGTGGGCTCGAGTGCTTCTGCTCCTCGGCGCGGATCGCCGCGTAGAGCGCGCTCGCCTTCTCGACGGCGCTGCGCTCGGGCGCGCGGCGGTTCGAGTGGTAGCCGAGGATGCGCCCGGACTCGTCGAAGCTCGGCGTCACGTGGGCGAAGACCCAGTAGTGGTCGCCGTTGCGCGAGAGGTTGACGACGTAGGCGAAGATCTCGCGGCCCGAGCCGAGCGTGTCCCACAGGAGCTTGAACACGGAGCGCGGCATGTCGGGGTGGCGCACGATGTTGTGCGGCGCGCCGAGCAGCTCGCTCTCGGTGTAGCCCGCGATCTTCTGGAAGGTCTTGTTGGCGTAGGTGATGCGACCCTTGAGGTCGGTCTTGGAGACGATCAGCTCGTCGTTGCCGAGGATGCGCTCGCGGCCGGTGGTGCGCGCGCTGCGTTCGAGGGTCGTGGTCATGGCGTGTGCGTGTGGATGCGGAGCTTGCGGAAGCCCGAGGACGTCCGTGGATTTCGGAGCCCGCGGCCGGAGCGCTGCATACGCTCTTCGCCCTACCCTGCGGCGTAGCGCGCCGCGACGAACCCCACGCAAAGGGCCGCGGCCCGCCTCCCGGGAGGGGAGGCAGGCCGCGGCGGCGCGCTCAGTGCGAGCTACTGGACGCGCAAGGTGTCGCGGACCGCGAACGGCGTGCCGTTCGAGAGCGAGCCCGTGAGCTCGACTTCGACGTCGGTGCCCGTGGGCAGCGAGCCGAGGCCGAGGCCGCGGACGAGCATCCAGTGCGGCACGTTGACCACGAGGTCTGTGTAGCCCTCGGGACCGGCGGTCGTGCAGCCGCCGCTCGCGCCGTAGTACGGGCGAGTGACGTCCTGCAGGGTGCGCGGGATGCTGGCGAGCGCGATCGGGCGACCGACGCCGTCGACGCGCGTGAGGCGCAGGCTCGTCGGCACGATCGTGGTCGCGTCGTGCAGCCAGGTGCCGGTGATCGCGAAGCGCGCGACGCCCGGCGCGTGGACGGTCACGCCGTTGGGGCAGTCCGCCGGGCGCACGTCGAGCGTGAGTCCGCCGAACTGGCCAGCGGGCGAGAGCAGCGTGATCGTCTGGTCGCAGGACAGGTTGCCGCCACAGCCATCGACGAGCGTCCAGCGGCGCGTGATGATGACTTCCGGCGCGTGCGGGTTCTGCGGGGTGTTGGCCACCACGCTCACGTCGTTCCAGCCGAGCTGCACGGTCTGCGGGCAGTCGGAGGTCCACGAGGCGTAGCCCGTGCGATCGGGGTGGGTCTGGCCGGTCGGGATGCCGCCGGTCCAGATCTCGGTGAAGTCCGCCGGGCAGGTCAGGCTCGCGGGAGCGCAGCACTGGGCGGTGAGGTCATAGAGGACCGGCGTCGCCGCGACGTTGACCTGGCGCGACAGCGTCGCGCGGATCTCGCAGTAGCGACCGACGATGCCTTGGTCGCACAGCGACACGCCGTTGACCGCCGTGGTCCACTGGACCTGCGGCAGGCTGACCGGGTTGTCGGCCGCGCGCACCTCGACCACGACGCTCGTGCCCTGCGGCTCGCTCGAGGTCCAGCTGAAGGTGCCCCAGTATTGGCCGAGGACGCCGCTGTCCTGCACGATCGTCCACGTGCCGCTCGGCGCCGTGCTGCCCACGGAGACGAAGCCGGTCATGTCGGAGTAGTTGTAGGGCCCGGCGCCCGGGCCGAGGTTGACCACCATGTCGACGGCGCCGATCGGGAAGCCGCCGCCGCCGATCGGGCCCGCGTTCGGGTCGATGCGCATCGCATTGTTGGAGTTGATGCACGCGACCCAGACCTTGCCGTTGGTGTCGATCGCCACGCCGGTCGGGCCGTTGCCGTTGCCGAGCGCGGTGTTGAGCGTCACGTTGCCGACCTGCGTGCCGTTGGTGCGGATGTGGCCGACGGTGGTGGCGCCGTTGAGGGAGTGCGCGACCCAGACGTTGCCGACCGAGTCGACCGCGAGTCCTTGCGCGTAGTAGTTGCCGTGCGGGTAGCTCGCGAGGCACGCGCCGGCGGGGCTCAGCTCGTGCACCACGTTGCCCGCGTAGTGCGTGTGCCAGACGTTGCCCGTCGCCGGGTCGACCGCGAGGCCGTAGTCACCGCAGCCGTTGCCGAGCGGGAGGCCAATCCCGCTCGCCGGGTCGTAGCGCAAGAGGCCGGTACCGGTGCGCGCGGACCACAGCACGCCGGCGCCGTCGATGACGCCGCCGTAGCCGCCCGCGTTGAAGTTGATCTGCGTGCCCGCGACCGGCTGGCCGCTGACGCCGCTGATCTTCTCGTGCGCCATGTTGCCGATGCCGCCGGTCCACACGTCGTTGTTCGCGTCGATCGCGACGGTGCGCGTGTACGTGCCGTTGACGCGCGTGTAGTTGATCAGGCACTCGTCATCGGCCGTGACGACGCCGCCCGCGGAGTCCACGCCGCCGGCGTTGCTCCACGGCAGGATGTTGCCGAGCCCGTTCGAGGTCTTGATCAGGCCGTCGCCGTCACGGTCGATGGCGGTCGAGTACTGGAACGGTCCCTGCAGGTACTGGCCCGACGGGTTGGGCGTGAAGGCGCCCGTGTTGGGGTCCTTGTCGCCGCGCACGCCGCCGATGACGATCGCGACGCGGGCGATCGAGCCGTGGGGCACGCCGCTGACGGCGCCGCCCTCGTCGCGGTTGGAGACCCACACGTTGCCGAGGCGGTCGACCGTGGTGCGCGAGGGGTTGCGGCCCATGCCGTTGGGCGCGGTGAAGTACTCGCCGAGGATCGCGCCGGTGTTGACGTCGACGCGCACGATCGTGCCGCGCGCGGAGCAGGCGATGTTCACGAACGGCAGCGGCGCCGTGACCGTGTTGAGCTGCAGCTGGTCGCTGTTGGGTACGTCGTGGTTGACGTTGAAGAGGATGCCGAGGTCGAAGTCGGCATCGACCGTGTAGGTCGTGTTGCAGTTGCCTTGGGGCTGGCCATTGGCGGCGAGAGCGCCGAGTGCGAGCGCGTTCGCCGTTGCGAGCAGCGCGAGAGTGCGAGAGAGCTTCATGGGGACTCCGGGAATGGACAATCGGGGGCACCCCGGGAGGCGAGCTCCAGCTCTCCCCCCGCGATGGCCGCCTCGGGGGGAAGGCGGACTTCGAGACACCGGCGCAGTCTCGTGCCGAGACAGGGCGGTCTGAATGCGCCGAGCACGGCAGAC
>CAITGX010000083.1 GCA_903892045.1 uncultured Planctomycetota bacterium
GGTGCAGCGCAACCCGGCGCCGAGCGTGGGCATGGGTGTCGGCGCGGCCGCGCTCGTCGTGATCAGCGGCGTGGCGTTTTACGCCATCGATCAGGCCGGGCGCGCCGAGCGCGGCGAGTCGGCAGCGAAGGACAACCTCGAACTCGCTGAGCGCAACGCTGCCGAGGCCAGTCGCAGGGCGGACGACGTACTCGCGCTCTCCGCCCAGAAGGACCTCGACGAGCTGGTGGCAGAGGCGAAGTGGCTCTGGCCGGTGCATCCCGACTTGATCCCCGCCTACGAGAGCTGGCTGCGGCGCGCTCGCCAGCTGGTGGACGGCAACCCGGCGGACGAAGCGCGTGGCTTGAAGAAACGCCCGAGCCTCGCGGAACGCAAGGCAACACTGGCGGAGCTACGCCGGGACGCGCGGCCCGAGGACGAAGCCACGATCCAGGCCAAGCGCGAGGCGCTGCCGCAGTATGCGGAGCTGCAGACGAAGCGCGCAGCCCTGCGGTGGAGTTCCCGGATGTTGGGACTCGAGGAGTGGCCGAGCGAGCCCGCGGCAGAAGCTCGACTGGCGCAGGAGTCGCTGCCCAGCGACGCCGACGCGCTGAACGCGCTCGCCTGGCCGCTCGTGGATCCTGCGAAGCCGATCTTCGGCGAGGAGGTGCGCGCCGTGCTGATCGCGCGCCGCGCGGTGGCCGCAGCGAGCGAGGCGAAGCGCTCGGCCATTCGCGACACCTTGGCGTGGGCGTTGTTCAGGGCAGGACGTCTCGACGAAGCGCTGGCCGAGGAGCGCACGGCGCTCGCGGAACCCGGGGGCGAGGCGCTGAAGGACTCTGCGGCAGATCTGGAGCGAGCCATCGCGCTCTGGCGCGGAGATGGACTGGCGAATCAGCGCGCGGAGCGCGACGAACTCGCGGAAGAGATCGACGCGCTCGCGCGGCGAGTCGACGAGCTGCGGACCTATGACTTCGACGATCCCGACAAGGAGTGGTGGAATCGCCAGCTCTCCAAGCTGGTCTCGGATCTCGAGGAGCTCTCCCACCCGAAGACCGGCCTGATGAACGACGTGCTGTCCGAGCCTTTTGGCTGGGGCATCGCGAAGCGACTGGCCTTCGCGAAGACGCTCGCCGAGCGCAGCGTCGACGGACCCGAAGCGCGCACGCGCTGGTCGGAGGCGATCGCGTCGATCCGGTCCTCGCCGGAGTACGGTGGACTCGAGCTCACGCCGCAGCTCGGCCTTCTGCCGCTCGGGATGGATCCAGACTCGGGCCTGTGGGAGTTCGCGCACCTGCAGACCGGTGCGCCCGCCGTGCGCGGTGCGGACGGACGGCTCATCGTCACCGAGGATGTCGGGCTCATTTTCGTGCTGATTCCGGGCGGCAAGTTCTGGATGGGAGCACAAGCGCGAAATCCTCGCGGCCCCAACCACGATCCGCAGGCCGAGCGCGACGAAGGCCCGGTGCATGAAGTCGAGCGGAGCGCATACTTCCTCTCGAAGTACGAGATGACACAGGCGCAGTGGCAGCGGATGGCGAAGGCGAATCCCAGCTTGTACCAGCCCCCGGGCGGGTGGGCGCCTTCCAGGCTGCATCCGGTCGAGAGCGTGAACTGGCAGGAGTGCTTCGACCTGCTGGAGAAGCTCGGACTGTCGCTGCCGAGCGAGGCTCAATGGGAGTGCGGCGCCCGCGGCGGCACGACGACCGCTTGGTGGACGGGCCAGCAGCGCGAGAGCCTGCGCGACAAGGTGAACATCGCCGACCAGACGGCGAAGAAGGCGGGCGCGCCGTGGCCCGATGTCAACGACTGGCCCGACCTCGAGGACGGCAGCGTGATGCACTGCGCAATCGGCTCGCACCCGGCCAACGGCTTCGGCCTGCACGAAGTCGCCGGCAACGTGAGCGAGTGGTGCCTCGACGATTACGACCCCGCCTTCTACAGCAAGAGCGAAGTCGTCGACCCGCTGTCTCCTTGGGCCGAAGCCACCTACCGCGTGAACCGCGGCGGCGCGTTCAACATCTCCGCCGCTCTCACGCGCTCCGCCGACCGCCACTACATCGCGCCCGACTTCCGCAACGCGGACCTCGGTGTGCGCCCCGCGCGCGCGCTGGACTTGCCAGCGTCACCGCAACCTCCTCCGAAGTGAGCACCATCGCGAGCTGCAGGCGCTGCGCGCTGCTTCGAACACTCCCGCGCTCGCGGCGTCGGCTCGGGAGTCGCGGGCGCGGCCCGCTCCATAGTTCTCTTGCCGGCGCCGCCCGCCTCGTTTCCGGCATCTCAGGTGTTCGCGACCGCTGCATTCCCCGGCGACAGCCCCCCAGACCGCCCGCGCGACGAGCCATGCATTCAACACGGTCACGAGCAGCACGTAGGCGGCTGCGGATGGCATGAGAGCAAGGCTCATCCGAATGGTCGGACTCGTCGAGTAGCCTCCCTTAGTTCGGGCGGGGCGCGCGTCGAGCATTCCTCGGCGGGAGGACCGCGGGCCCACCGAGAGCCCCACGATCCGCCTCTGCACAGACAACGCTCCGTCGCGCCTTGCTTGAGGGCGGGTACCGCTCCAGAGCGCACTGGGCCGTCACGAGCCACAACGAGAGGACGCCCACGGCGAGGCCGACGACGCGCGTGCCCGCAGGATGGTCCCGCCGCTGCGCCGTGACAAGAATTCTCGGATTTGTTTCTGGCACGCGCCTCGGGCTGTGCCGAACGAGGCGCAGGCACGATCAGGACTGCTCATCGTCGTCGGCCTCTCGCGGTCCGGCATGCGGAACAGAACTCGCCTGTCCGACAAGCGCGGGAGGTGCAATCGATCTACGCGGCTCCAGAAGGTCGCGATGCGCGGGCATGAGCTGTTGCTCCGCAAGCACGCAACCATCGCGCTAGAATGAAAGTGACATGACTCCGACAGGTTCCCCGCAATCCGAAGGCAACTCGAGTAATGCCCAGCAGGGTCCGCTCGATGTTCCGCGCGTGCTGCAGGCGCAGCTCGGGGGGTTGCGGGCATTCCTGCGAGCGCGGGCCGGGCCCGCAATTCGTGCACGGCTAGGGGACTCAGACCTCGTGCAGTCGGTGTGTCGCGAAGTGCTCGAAGACGCACCTCGCGCCCATTTTCCCAACGAGGCGGCGTTTCGCGGCTGGCTGTACACCGCCGCTCTGCGCAAGCTCGTCGAGAAGAACCGACGGCTCACGGCCGGCAGGCGAGACATCGCGCGGGAGACACCACTCGAGCTCGGCATGGAGGACGACCACGGCCCGATCGCTGCGCTCGCGTCCATGGTCACGCCGAGCGCGGTCGCTGTCGGGCGCGAGAGCGCGCAGCGCATCGAGGCTGCGCTCGACGCGCTCTCCGACGAGCAACGCGAGGTGCTGGCGCTCTCGCGCATGGTAGGCCTCTCCCATGCAGAGATTGCGGCGCAGACCGGACGAACCGAGGAGGCGAGTCGACAGCTCCTGCGACGTGCGCTCCTCAAGCTCGGCTCCGAACTGCAGCAGCGCGGCTTCGACATGGGCGGCTGACCACCCTCCCGGCACCTCGACCTCGTTCCTCTCCGCAGGAGTGCGCTGTGACCTCGGATCCGGCCCCGAAGAGACCGTCCTCGAATTCCGCCTCGAGCTCGGCCGAAGAAATCTACCTAGAGTTCGCGGATGCGGCGGAACGCCGCACGTCGTCGGAGTTCCAGAGCGCGTTCGAGGCGCTGTGCGCGGCGCATCCCGCGCATGCCGCGGAGCTGCGGCGTCTGCGCAAGCTCGAAGGCGTGGTCAAGCAGATGCTCGAGAGCGGGCCCAGCTTCTTCCGGCCCGATAGCGCGCCGGCCCCGGACGCGGCGCACAGGGCCGGCGACCTCGCACGGAGCTTAGAGCCCGGCGCGATCCTCGGTGACTTCCGACTCGAGCGCTTCCTTGGCCAGGGCGGCATGGGACAATTCTGGCAGGCGCAGCAGGTATCGATGCGCCGCAACGTCGCGCTCAAGTTCCTTCTACCGGGACGCGCCGAC
>CAITGX010000084.1 GCA_903892045.1 uncultured Planctomycetota bacterium
CCCACAGAGGACGAGAACGGCAACTGGGAAGCCGAGTACGAAGAGATGGCGGAAGGCGACGCGTCCGAAGGCGACGCGTCCGAAGGCGACGCGTCCGAAGGCGACGAGACCGGCAGCGCCTCTCCGGACGCCCCGCGCTAGCTCGCGAGGTCGTGGCGCAGGGCCGCGCGCTGCTCGGGCGCGAGGAGCGTCTCGACCGTGAGATCCGAGTGGTCCGCACCGATGGCGACGGGCACGCGGCCGCCGACGGGGAACTTGATGTAGTGCACGCTCGAGAGCCGGTCCTCGCCGATCTGGCGCTCGTCGAAGCGCGCGTAGGCCTTCGAGCCGTCCTCGAGGCGGGCGTACACGTGCCGCGGCAGGTCGAGCCACGCCTTGAGCTTGACCGCGCGCACGGCCGGGTCGTCGAGCTCGATCAGCAGCGTGCAGCCGAGCTCGCCCGGGCCCCCGAGCAGCTCGTTGTAGGTCTCGAGCTCGTGCTGGATGTCGGCCTCGCGCACGATGCGCTCGATGCGCACCATCTCCTGCACCTGGTAGCGCGCCGTCGCGGTGTTCTCGAACAGGAACGTGAGCACGCCACCGACGTGCACGCGGCGCGACGCCTTGATCGCGAGCACCTCGGCCCGGATCGCCTCGCGGCGTTCTTCGTAGGTGACGTAGTCGAGGATGGTGGCGCGTTCGACGGGCTTCATGCGGTGGCGTGCGGCGGTTGTGGGGCGCGGGAGAGAGTACCTAAGGCGCACCGCGGGCGCTTCAAGCTCCACCCTCGAGGTGCGCGTAGGCCGGTGCGCTCTCGATGCGCGGGTCGTCGACCGCGCCCCCGAGCGTGAAGTGATACAGGCTCTGGAACGAACGGTCGACGAGCCCGAGCGTGCGATGCACCGGGTCGTCGAAGAAGCAGCCAATGCCCGTCCCGCGCAGCCCGAGGGCCTCCGCCTCGAGGTACAGGAGCTGTCCGACGAGCCCGCACTCCCAGAACAACCGGCGGTAGGCCCACGGCCCGCTGCGCTCGAGCGTGGCGTCAAAATCGGCCAGCATCGCGAAGGCGACACATCCGTCCGCGGCGATCTCCTGATGGCAGGCGAGCGAGCGTGCGAGCGAACGCGCGTCCCCCACCTTCACCCGCAGCAACGCCAGTCCCTCGGCGTCGACGCGCTCGGCGTCCGCAAGCGCGCGCGCCGCGCCGCGCCAGCGTGCCTCGCGTCCCGGATCGCGCAGGCACAGGTACAGCCCCGGCTCGAGCCCCTCGACGCGGTGCACGAAGCACAGCAGGTCCACGCTCGGAGCAGCGGGCCAGGCGGCGAGCACGGTGTCCCGCTCGCGCGGCAAGGTGCGTCGCAACAGCTGCTCGAACGCATCGCGCGCCATGCCGGTGCGCGCGTCGAACGCGACCGCGCTGCGGCGACCGCGCACGACGCGGCGCAGCGCGATCGGCTCGTCTCCGGGAACCCACGCGGCCGCGAGCTGGAACAAGCACTGTGCGGGCTCCGTGCGGGGCTTGCGCGTCGCCTCCTCGACGGCGTCGATCGCGGGCCAGTCGACGTGCCCCGTGCCCAGCGAGTTCGGCACCCCGACATGGCGCAGTGCGAGCCGTGCAAGCTCCTCCGCGCCCGGCGCCCTCGCCAGCGCGCCCGCGGGCCGCGTCCGGATCGCGACGAGCACCTCAGGGACTTCCGCCTCGGGCCCCGACTGCACGTCGACCCCGAGCAAGCGCGCGAGCTCGTCGCTCGCGAGCTCGTCGACCACCTGCGCTCGCCAACCGAGCGCGGCGGCGGCCACCGCGAGCGCCCCGATCGCATGCCCGACGTCGTGCTGGCAGTAGCGGAAGGCCCGCTCGCCGTACTTCCAGGCCTCGCGCCAGTGAATCGACGTGAGAGCGACGAGGAACGTGCCCTCTCCGAGACTCCGCGACAGCGCGGACCAAGCGCCCGGCTCGAACGTCGCGCGCAGCTCGAGCGCATGCTCGTGCGGTGCGTAATGCGCGACGAACGCGCTCGCGCCGAGTCCCGGGAGCGCGGGGGCGATCACGTAGGCCTCCGTCGGATGCAGGTTGCCGCTCGATGGATTGCAGCGCAGCGTCCAGCGTGACTCGTCGTAGCGCTTCGCACCCGACAGGGCGAGTGAGTCGAACAGCAGCTGCGAGAGGCTCGCGAGCTCCAGGGAACGCGCGCGCACCCGACCGGCACAGAAGGTCTCCTCGTAGTACGGACGCCCCTCGTCCGGCTCGTGGCGTTCCAGGCCAACGAGCGGGGCACCCGCGAAGCGCCGGAACGGATCCGGCTGCGAATCCCAGTCGAGCTCGGGAGGTCCAGCGGCGTAGCGCTGGTAGTCGTGCTTGGAGGCCTCGTGGTACGCGAGCACGACACGCAGCGGATCGACCGCGCGCTCCGCTGCGGGTGCAGGCTCGCTGCGTCGCTTGCGCCAGAACATCGCGCCGTCGCGCGACCTAGCGCTTGGTGTCGATCGCGCGCAGGATCGCCGACATGGCCTCGGCGGCCGCGAGGCAGACGTCGCCATCGGGATCGACGATCAGCTCCTCGAGCGCGGGACGCGCCGAGGCAGCGCGGCCCTTCAGGGCACCGATGCGCTGGCAGGCATCGAGTCGCACCTTCGGATCGGAGTCCTTGAGCTTCGCGACGAGCGCGGCGAGCTCCGCGTCCGGGCCCGGAGAGGGCGGCGGAGCGTCCTTCTTCTTGAAGATGTCGAAGAGTCCCATGACGGCGAGCGCCCCGCAGGGCTCCACAAGCGTAAACCGCCGCACGCCGGGATGCGAGCCAGTGCCGACGCGAGCGCCGCGGCCGGCAGAAGAAGTTGCCGGAAAGGCTCGCGAATCGGCCGATTCAAGGCCCAGGTGAGCCCGGGTCCGACGCGCGGACGCGCGCCACGAGGTCGCGGATGGTGTCGGGCGCGAAGCCAGCGTAGTGGTTGTTCGCGTACACGTAGACGTCCTTGGCGCGGGCGAGAAGCTCGCGCACGAGGCCGGCCCACTCCTCGAGACGCTCGGACTGGTCGAGCACGACGTGGTCGAGCGTGTCCGTCAGCGAGTCGATCTTCTTGCGATCGCCGATCAGGCGCGCGTAGGTGAAGTCCGTCGTGAGCAGGTCGAAGTGCTCCGCGAGCTCGGCGGGGTGCGGCATGTAGACGAGGTCCACGAGCACGAGCGCACAAGAATGGGCGCGCAGCAAAGCCAGAGTCTCCGCGTCGATCCATGTCTTGTTGCGCAGCTCGACGCCGTAGCGGAACTGCTTCGGCAGCGCCGCGAGGAACGTGTCGAGCCGCTCGCGGAACAGTCCCGCGCTCGCGAACGCGGAGCGGTTGAAGTACGGGAACTGCAGCACGAGCGGCCCGCACTTGTCCCCGAGGAGCGCCATGGCCTCGAGGAAGCGCTCGAGATCGCGCTGCACGTGCTCGCGCGCGAGCACCTTCGCTCCATCCGGAGCGGCCTCGCTGCCGCCGTGCACGATCGAGCGCGGGAACTTCGCGGAGATCACGAAGCCGTCGGGAGTGCGCTCGGCCCAGCCCGCGACCATGCGCTTGTCAGGCACGCGGTAGTAAGTGACGTCGGCTTCGACCGTCGCGAACTGCGTGGCGTAGAACGGCAGCTGCTCCGCCGGCGCGAGCCCCGGCGGATAGAACACGCCGTCCCAGGCCTTCTCGGACCAGCTCGACGTGCCGTAGTGAAGCGCGCCCGACATCGAGTCGACCTTGCGCATCGTCCCAGGGCCTTCGGGCCCCGGTGGCGCGCTAGAGCTCTTCCTGTC
>CAITGX010000085.1 GCA_903892045.1 uncultured Planctomycetota bacterium
CGCGACTTCCCAGTCGTCGGCGCCGTAGCTCGGCGCCTGGTGCACGATGCCCGTGCCGTCCTCGACGGTCACGTACTCGGCGGTGTACACGCGGTACGAGCCCGCGCGATCGGGAGTCCACGCGCCCGGGTCGACCTCGGGCACGGTCACGTCGAAAACGGGTCGATACTGCGTGCCCGCGAGCTCTCGGCCGAGCTTGCGACCGAGCTCGGTGAACTCGCCGAGCACGGCCTTCGCGCGCTCTGCGACGACCCACAGGATCTCGTGGCCCGCCGAGCCCTTTTCGGCGCCCTTCGGCACGGGCAGCGCGACGCGGGCACGCACGTACTCGCGGTCGGGGTGCACGGCGAGCGCGATGTTCGAAGGCAGCGTCCAGGGAGTGGTGGTCCACGCGAGCAGGCTCTCGCGCTCAGGCCCCTGCTCGCTGGCGAGCACGAAGCGCACGTACACGCTCGGGTCGGGGATGTCCTTGTAGACGCCCGGCTGGCCGAGCTCGTGCGACGAGAGGCCCGTGCCGCAGCGGCCGCAGAACGGCAGCACCTTCTTGCCGCGGTAGACGAGCCCGCGGGCGTGCATGCGCGCGAGGATGTGCCAGATCGAGTCGACGAAGGTCTCGTCGTAGGTGATGTACGGCTGGCTGTAGTCGAGCCAGTAGCCGATGCGCTCGCTCAGGCGCTCCCAGTCCTGCTTGTACGTCCAGACGGACTCGCGGCACTGCGCGTTGAACGCGCCGACGCCGTACTGCTCGATCTGCGGCTTGCCGCTGATCGCGAGCCGCTTCTCGACCTCGAGTTCGACCGGCAGTCCGTGCGTGTCCCAGCCCGCCTTGCGCTCGACGCGCTTGCCGAGCATCGACTGCCAGCGACACACGCTGTCCTTGAGCGTGCGCGCGAGCACGTGATGGATGCCCGGCTTGCCATTCGCGGTCGGAGGGCCCTCCCAGAACACGAAGGCCTCGCCCTGCGCGCGCGCGGCTTGCACCGCCGCGAAGGTGCCCTCGCCGCGCCACAGCTCGAGCACGCTCTCCTCGGCCGCGGACGGCGCGCTGGAGTAGTCGCTCGGGAGTGGCGCGAAACGGGCGGTCGAGGCGTCGTGGAGCTCGCTCATGGGAGCGAGCGTTCTACCAAGCCTGAGCCCGGATTTCCGCCGCGATGCGCTCGGCGAGCTCGAGCGCCCGGTAGCCGTCCTCGCCGCTCACCTCCGGGGCCGCGCCGCTGCGCACGGCCGCGAGGAAGCTGTCGAGCTCGGCCTGCAACGGGCGATCGTGCCCGGTGAGGTCGAGCTCCATCATCTCGAGCATGCCGCTCGACACGAGGTCCGTGCGGGCCGCGATCTCCTCCGGGGTCAAGTTCGAGAGCGCACTGCGCCCTTCGACCCAGCGCGGCCCCTTCTTCACGACGAGCCCGTAGTTCTTGTGGAGGTCGAGGCTGACGTAGGCGGAGGACGAGAACAGGCGCAGGCGACGCACGGGCTGCAGCGAGGCGCGGCTGGCCGTGATGTTGGCGCGCGCGCCGTTCTCGAACACCACCCGCACGCTCGCCATGTCCTCGTGGTCGGTGAGGATCGCCCCGCCGGCGCAGTCGACGCTCGCGACCGGAGAGCCGACGAGGTATCGCACGAGGTCGAGGTCGTGGATCATCAGGTCGTGGACGACCCCGATGTCCGTTGAGCGGAAGCTGAACGGCGCGAGCCGCTGGCACTCGATGAAGCGCGGCACGATGCCGAGCTCGCGCACCTTGCGCATTCCGGGCTGGAAGCGCTCGACGTGACCCACGGTCAGCGTCGCCCGTCCGCGCTCCGCCGCGGCGAGGATCGCGCGCGCCGAGTCGAGGTCGTGCGCGAGCGGCTTCTCGACGAGGCACGCGACGCCGCGCTCGAGGAGCGGCACGGCCACCTGTGCATGCGCCACGGTCGGCACCGCGATCACGACCGCGCGCGTGTTCTGCGGCAGCGCAGCGAGCACGTCGGCCGGGCCACGCCCCGCGAGCGTGCGCGGCTCGACTCCGAGCTCCGCGCCGATCTTCTGCGCGCGCTCGGCACTCGCGTCGATCACGGCCGCCAGCTCGACGTCCGTGCGCTGCGCGAGAATGCGCGCGTGAAACGTGCCAAGATGGCCGACGCCGACGACGGCGACCCGCAGGCGCTCAGCGGACGGCATGGGCGCCACCGAGGATGCGTTCGCGACCGAGCTGGGTGAACTGCTCGCGCAGGCTCTCGCGATAGCGGCCCTTCAGGCCGCGTGCCTGCTCTTCGAGCGCCGTGCAGAGCTCGAGCACCTCCGGCGAGCTGCCCGCAGCGGCGCGCAGCGCCTCGACGCTCTGCCGCTGCGGCTGTCCCGAGCGGTAGATCAGGCGGAAGGCGGCCTGGATGGACTCGATCTGCGTCTCGCTGAAGCCCGCGCGCGCGAGCCCCACCACGTTCACCTGCCTCACGCGCGCCTGGTGCCCCTCGAGCAGCATGAACGGCGGCACGTCCTGCGGCACGCGCGTCATGCCGCCGATGTAGGCATAGCGACCGATCGACACGAACTGGTTCGCCGCCGCGGCGCCGCCGATGTTCGCGCCATCCCCCACGCGCACGTGACCGGCGAGCAGCACGCCGTTGGCGAGGATCACGCGGTCCCCCACCTCGCAGTCGTGCGCGACGTGGCAGCACGCCATCAGCAGGCAGCCCGAGCCGATGCGCGTGAGCCCGCCGCCTTTCACGGTGCCGCAGTTGATCGTCACGAACTCGCGCACGGTGTTGCCGTCGCCGATCTCGAGCCAGGTGGGCTCGCCGCGGTGCGACAGGTCCTGCGGTGGGCCGCCGAGATTGGCCTGCCCGACGATCAGGTTGTCCGCACCGAGGCGCGTCACGCCGTCGATCACGACGTGCGGCCCGATGCGTGTGCGGTCGCCGATGCGAGCGCCGGGACCGATGATCGAGTACGGTCCGATGACGACGTCGAGGCCGAGCTCGGCGCCCGGGCTGACGACGGCGGTCGGGTGGATCTGCGTGGCCATGCTCAGCTCTCCAGCATCGTGAACATCAGGTTCGCTTCGCAGACCACGCGACCGGCGACACTGCCGGTGCCCTTGACCTGTCCCATCTCGCCCTTCATGCGCAGGGTCTCGACCTCGATGCGCAGCTGGTCGCCGGGCACCACGGCGCCGCGCAGCTTGACCTTGTCGATCGACCACAGGACCGCGAGCTTGCCCGTGAACTCGAGCTTGCGCAGCAGGAGCACGCCGGCGAGCTGCGCCATGGCCTCGAGCTGCAGCACGCCCGGCATCACCGGGTGATCGGGAAAGTGGCCTTGGAAGAACGGCTCGTTGATCGAGACGTTCTTGATGCCCACCGCGCGCTGGTAGCCGTCGATCTCGATCACGCGATCGATCATCAGGAACGGGTAGCGGTGCGGCAGGAGCTTCATGACCTCGCGGATGTCCAGCCCGCTCTCGCGCTGGATCAGGCCGCCGGTCTCCTTCTCCTGCATCAGGTCGACGAGGCGTCGCACGAGCTCGGCGTTGGTGGCGTGCCCGGAGCGCGTGGCGATCACGTGGGCCTGCAGATCCGCCCCGAGCAGCGCGAGATCCCCGATCAGGTCGAGCATCTTGTGGCGCACGGGCTCGCCCAGCATGCGCAGCTGCGTCTGCGGATCGCCGAGCACCACGGTGTTCTCGCGCGTCGCGCCCTTGCCGAAGCCGGCCGCCTTGAGCTTCTCCACGTCGGAGGCGAGACAGAACGTGCGCGCCGAGGCGATGTCCTTGGCGAAGCTCTCCGGCGTGACGTCGAGCTGCAGCGAGCCGCCCTGCACGCCGGGGTCGTCGAACGAGGCGATGTACTGCAGCGTCAGGCCCGGCTGGTCGGACGGGAGCGCAACCAGCGTGGCGTTCTTCTCGCGCACGTAGATCGGCTCGTCGAGCCGGAACGTGCGCGCTTCCGCGCGCTGCTCGACGGTGCCGACCTGCTGGAACAGCTCGAGGAACGGGCGCGCGCTGCCGTCCATGCCCGGCATCTCGGCCCCGTCCATCTCGATGCGCAGGTTGTCGATGCCGAGCCCCGAGCAGGCCGCGAGCAAGTGCTCGACGGTCTCGACCTCGGCGTTGCCGCGCTTGAGGCGCGTGCGCAGGTCGGCCTGCACGCGGTACTGCACGAGCGCCGGGATCGGCTGCGCGTCCGGCACATCCGTGCGCACGAACTCGATGCCGGTGCCCTGGGGAGCGGGCAGCACGCGCGCGCGCACCGTCTGGCCCGAGTGCAGGCCGACGCCCGAGAACTCCACCGGGGCGCGCAGGGTCCGTTGCAGACGACTCATGCCTCACCTCGCTTCTCGAGCTCGCGCTCCAGCTTCTTCAGTCGATCGTGCATCTCCGCGAGCTTGCGCTCGAGCGCCAGCGTGCGCATGAACTCGCCCTTGGGGCGCGCCCACCAGCCCATGTAGTCCGCGCCCGCGGGCACGTCCTCGAACACCGCGCTCGCCGGCCCGATACGGGCGTTGTCGCCGATCTTGAGGTGCGTCGAGATGCCCGACTGTCCCGCGAGAATCGCGCCGCGTCCGATCGAGGTCGAGCCGGCGACGCCGACCTGCGCGATGAGCAGCGCCGCCTCCCCCACCTGCACGTTGTGCCCCACGTGCACGAGGTTGTCGAGCTTGGCCCCGCGCCCGATGCGCGTCACGCTGAACCGACCGCGGTCGATCGCGCAGTTCGCACCGATCTCGACGTCGTCCTCGATGACGACCGTGCCGGCGTGCGGCACCTTGTTCCAGCCCTCGATGCCGCGCGGGCCGAGCACCGGATCGAAGCCGAAGCCATCCGAGCCGATCACGGCACCGGCGTGCACGAGGCAACGCGCCCCGATCGAGATGCCGTCGTAGGCAACGACGCCCGAGCGCAGCTCGCTGTCCGCTCCGATGCGCACGTTGCGCGAGAGCACGACGTTGGGGTGCAGCGCAGCACGCGCACCGATCACGCAGCCCGGACCGATCACGCAACCTGCGCCGATCGAGACATCGGGGCCTAGCTCGGCATCCGCTGCGATCGTGGCCGAGGGGTGGATCCCCTTCGCGGGGCGCACCGGAAGACGGTCGAACACCGTGAGCAGCAACTCGAAGGCACGGTTGGCGTCGTCGCAGCGCAGGAGCGACAGCCCCTCGCGCGGAACGGCGAGGCTCTTCGGCACAACCAGCGCCCGCGCGCGCGTCGCCGCGAGCTCCCGCGCATAGCGCGCGTGGCCAAAGAAGCTGATCTCGTCCGGGCCAGCCTCGGCCAGCGCCGCCGGGCCGCTGACGCGCAGCTCCGGGTCGCCTTCCAGCGACGCGCCGCACAGGACGGCCAATTCTCTCAGGGTACGGTGGGACATCGTCGATCCGGGTCCCAGTCGGGACCCCTCAGGCGTTCTACGGTGCGAAACGGCCCGCGGAAGGCCCCATAGCGAGGCTTCCGAACGCGCAAGGGTGTACCGGCGCGACTACGCCCTGTCAAACAGGCGGCACGGGCAGGCGCTCAGCGCGTGCCCATCGTGAACGAGAACGTCTGGCGGTTGTCGCCGTCGAACTGGCGGATCGGGTAGCCGAAATTCAGCGTGATCGGGATCGGGTAGGTCAGGCCCAGCGTGAAGCCGGCCGAGGTCCGCAGCTCGTCGAAGTCGAGGCTCCACGACTCCGGATCGAGCAGGCCGTAGTCGAAGAACAGGCCGCCACGCAGCACCTCGAGCTTGCGGTAGGTGCCGGGCTGCGTCGTGGCGTGCAGCGGATAGAACCACTCGAACGTGCCGAACAGCTGCGTCTCGCCGCCGCGCGGCTCGCGCGAGAGGGGGTCGACCGGACCGACGCCGCGGAACTGGAAGCCGCGCAGCGAATTGGTGCCGCCGAGGAAGTAGCGCTCCGAGTACGGCACGCGCGGCGTCTCGTCATAGGGCTGCTGGGCCGCGATGTTGAACTCGAGGTGCAGCACGGGCTGGGTACCGTCATCCGTGGTCCACGTCGGCGTGTACCAGTCGCCGCGCAGCTCGGCAGTCGTGATGTCGAACTCGCTGCCGAGCTGGCGCGAGTACAGGACCGAACCCAGCGCGAGCGTGTAGCCATCGTGCGGGATCAACTGGTTGTCGACGCGGCGCGAGGAGAGGTCGAAGCTGACGCCGGCGAGTCGGGTCAGGCCACGGTCGTACTGGTCGTAGAGCTCGAGCGGCACGCCATCCGGGTCAAGATCGCTCACCTCGACATCCTGCAGCACGAATCCCGCCCACGCGCGCGTCTCGAAGTTCAGGCGACGGCCAAGGCGCAGGCGCAGTTGGGAGCGCTGCTCGTCGTGCGTGCGGTAGAGGCGCAGGCGCTTGGAGAAGTCGACGTCGAGCATGATCGGCCGCAGGTGCCAGCCGAACAGGTCCGGTTCCATGAAGCGCACCCGGTACTCCGACACGACCGTGCCGGGCGTGGCGTAGAGCTCCAGCAACTGTCCGGAGCCGTGCAGGGCCTCCTTGCGCCACACCTCGCCGAACGAGCCGAACCATGAGTCCGGCGCGTCCGACGCGTCGAAGTTGCGCATCGTGAGCGCGACTTGCGCAAACGCGCCGTTGTCGCTGCCGACGCCGCCAGCGACGTTGACGTCGATCACGCGCCCCTCCTCGAGCACGTACTCGAGGTCGACCTGCCCCGGATTGTCGGGCGTCGCGACGAACCGGTAGGTCGGGTCGCGGTGCTGCATCCGGTTGTAGGAATCCGAGAAGAAGTTCGTGGCCGTGATGAGGCCGAGGGAGCGCTCGATCTCCTTCAGGTCGGCGCGCTGGCCGGGAAAGATCGAGATCTCGCGGCGCACGACGCGGTCGCGCGTGTGCGTGTTGCCGTTGATCAGGATCTCGCGGATGGTCACCTCGCGGCCTTGGACGAGGCGATAGGTCACCGCGACCGTGTGGTTCTCGACGTCGAACACGAGCTCGGGCTGCTCGAAGCTCCACGAGATCCCGCGCGGCAACGTGGGATGCGAGATGCGACCGTCCTTGCCGTAGCGCTCGCGCAGAGCGGACTGGTCCTTCTCCTTGAGCGTGCGCTCGAAGTACTTGCCCGGCGAGAGCGAGCAGAGCGCCAGCAGTTCTTCCTGCGGGTAGAGCAGCTGCGCCGGAACGAGCTCGTCGTTCAGGCCCGCGCCCGGATCGGCCCACTCGAAAGCCTCGATCGACACGGAGGACACGGAGTAGCGCTCGCCCTCGTCGATGCGCACGTGCACCGTCACGCGCGAGCGATCCTCGTTGAACTCGAGACGGTCGAGCTCGACCACCGCGTCGTACCAGCCGAGGTCGCGATACACGTTGCGCATCGCGAGCAGGTCGGCCTGCAGGATCTCCTCGTCGAATACCTCGCCCAGCCAGTTGAGCAGGCTCGGGCCCTCGAGCTTGGCGCTCGAGAGCGACGTGAGGCCGTCCTCGAACAGCCCCAGGAGGCTCGTGTC
>CAITGX010000086.1 GCA_903892045.1 uncultured Planctomycetota bacterium
GCTCTCGCGCGCGCTGTTCCTGCCGCTCGCCTGCGCCGTCGCGGCGGCTCAAGAGCCCGACTCGCGACGGGTCGAGGCACGCGTCACGGCCGTGTCGGGCTCCAGTCTCTACATCGATCAGGGCTCGGATGCAGGTCTCGAGCCCGGAGATCGTGGTCGCGTCTTCGCGGCCTCGGGGCAGACCGTCGAGTTCATCGTGCGCTCGGTGTCGCGGCAGACGGCGCGCTGCGACGTGCAGGTGCCTGACGCCGTCGTCACCGCCGGAGAGCAGGTCGAGGTGCGCATTCCGCGCGAGCGCGGCGAGGGCGGCACGCCGACCTGGACGCACCCCAAGGAGACGTGGGATCCGTCCGCGCCGCTGCTCGCTCCGACGCGCGCGCCCACGCCGGCCGAGCGCGAGTCGCGCTTCCGTGGTCGCTGGTACACGGGCTTCGACGGCACCTTCGACGGTCAGGGTGACGGACGCGAGTACCTGCTCGCGCGCACGGGCTTCGACGGCGAGTGGGAGAACGCGACGGGGCGCGGGGATGTGGTGCGCTTCGACGGTGAGTACTTCCATCGCTCCAGCGACGGCGGACAGGGAGACGAGACGCTCGACCGGCTGCGCGTCGATCGCGCCTCGTGGCGTCTCGGCGACTGGCGCGAGAACCCGCGGCGCATGGAGTTCGGGCGCTTCCTGCACTCGGAGCTTCCGCAGCTCGGCGTCATCGACGGGGGCGAGTACGTGGTGCGCACAGAGGGCGGAGATCGCTTCGGCGCGAGCGCGGGGCTCTTCCCCGCGTGGAACGCGAGCCTGGACACGGGCGACGACGTTCAGGCGAGCGTGTTCTATCGGCATGTCGGCGGGCAGGACGGCGAGTTCTCGCTGGGCGGCGCGCTGCAGAAGACGTGGCACGAGGGGCGCGAGGATCGTGACGTCGCGCTCACGGACTTCGCCTGGCGCCCGAGCGAGCGCTGGTGGATCGCTGGCTCGGCGTGGATCGACCTCTACACGGCCGAGGACACGCTCAAGAGCGAAGGGCTCGAGCTCACGGAGCTGCATCTCAACGCGCGCTACAACGTCGCTGGCAAGTGGGGCCTGTCGACGGCCTTCTCGCAGGTGCGCTGGCCATTCCTGCTGCGGGACGAGCTGCCACCGACCACCACGGCGACCCTCAGCGACGGGGAAGTCCGCAGGCTCAACCTCTCGGGCTGGCGCGACGTCTCGAAGGACACGCGACTCTCCGCCCGGCTCGACCCGTGGAGCGACCAGGATGACTCGGGCCTCGGTGGCGAGCTGCGCGCGACGCGCCGGAACTGGCTGTGGGAGCGGGGCGAGGTGTGGGCCTCGCTGTTCGGCATGGATGGCAAGACCACCACGGTCACGGGCCTGCGCCTCGGCGCGAGCCGCTGGACGGATGCGGGGTCGCTCTCGTTCGCCTACGAGCTCGCGCGCAACGAGACCGATGGCGTGAGCGGACCGTTCGAGTCGCTGTTGCAGCAGAATGTGCGCACCAACTGGGACTTCGCGCTCGGAGCGGACTGGTCGTGCGCCCTGCGCGCGGACGTGTACTTCGGCGACGAACAGGACGCGACGAGCGTCGGCGTCTGGCTGCAGAGGAGATTCTAGGCATGGCTCACGGACATCGACCGGAGTCGCGGCACGGCGGCTGGATCCTCTCGAGCGTGGCGCTCCTCGGCCTGCTGCTCGCGCTCGGCGTCGCCTGCGCGACCACGGGACGAGAGGGGACGCCGGTGCAGGGCTGGTGGGCTGGACGCGGACCCGTGATCCCGCACGAGAAGTTCCCCGCGGATTGCTCGCTGTGTCACGAGGGCAAGGGCTGGGACCGCATTCGCGCGGACTTCATCTTCGACCATGCGAAGGAAACCGGCGTCGCGCTCGAGGGCGCGCATCGCGCGGCCGAGTGCCTGCGCTGTCACAACGACCGCGGGCCGGTCGAGATGTTCGCGGCGCGCGGCTGCGGCGGCTGCCACGAGGATCCGCATCGCTCCCAGATGGGGCCCTCCTGCGAGAGCTGCCACGAGCAGGCGAGCTGGCGACCGAGCGAGCTGATCGCGACGCACGCTCGCACGCGCTTCCCGCTCGTCGGTGCGCACGCGGCGGCGGCCTGCTGGCAGTGCCACCCGGGCGCGCAGGTCGGCAACTTCGCGCGCGCCGACACGAGCTGCGAGTCGTGCCACGCGCAGGACCTCGCGCGCGCGACCAGCCCCGATCACGTCGCGCAGGGCTGGACGAGCGATTGCCAGCGCTGCCACATGCCGGTCGCGTGGGACGGCGCGGCCTTCAGTCACGGCTTCTGGCCGCTCTCGGGGGCGCACGCCAGCGCGAGCTGCTCCGACTGCCACGCAGGCAACGTGTACGCCGGGACTCCGAACCAGTGCGTCGACTGCCACCAGCTCGACTACGACACGGCCGCGGATCCCGACCACGTCACGCCTTCGTTTACGTTCCCGACGACGTGCAGGCAGTGCCACTCGACGTCCTCCTGGCAGGGCGCGAGCTTCTCCCACGCGGGCATCACCTCGAGCTGCGTCAGCTGCCACTTGCCCGACTATCAGGGCGCCACCAGCCCGAACCACGTGACCTACAACTTCCCGCAGTCGTGCGAGCAGTGCCACGCGACCTCGAGCTGGACGGTCAGCAACTTCTCGCACGCCGGCATCTCGAGCGGCTGCAGCAACTGCCACATGGCGGACTACGCCTCGACGACGAGTCCCAACCATGCGCAGGCGGGCTTCGGCACGAGCTGCGAGAGCTGCCACACCAGCACCAACAACTGGGGACAGGACAACTGGAGCCATCCCGACTTCCCGATCCAGACGGGACGTCATGCGGGCATCGCCTGCGCGACGTGCCACACGCAGCCGGGCAACTTCTCGTCCTTCAACTGCACGAACTGCCACGCCCATCGCCAGTCGGAGATGAACTCCGAGCACGAGGACGTCGGCGGCTACGTGTTCGGGCCGCAGACCTGCTACCAGTGCCACCCCAACGGGAATGGCTAGTCGCAGTCGAGCGCGCGGCAGAGGAACGCGATCTCGTCCGCCGCTTGCTCGATCTGCTTGCCCGTCGGCTTGCCGGCGCCGTGACCGGCGCGCACGTCGATGCGGATCAGCACCGGCGCCTCGCCTGCTTGCGCATGCTGCATGGCAGCGGCGTACTTGAAGCTGTGCGCGGGCACGACGCGGTCGTCGTGGTCCGCGGTCACGACCATCACGGCCGGATAGCGCGTGCCGGGCTCGGCGTTGTGGTACGGCGAGTAGGCGCGCAGCGCGCGGTACTCGTCGGCGTTCTTCACGGAGCCGTAGTCGCTGGCCCAGGCCCAGCCGATGGTCCAGCTCTCGAAGCGCAGCATGTCCATCACGCCGACCGCGGGAATCGCCGCGCCGAAGAGGTCCGGGCGCTGGTTGAGCACGGCGCCGACGAGCAGGCCGCCGTTCGAGCCGCCGTTGATCGCAAGCCGATCGGGGCGCGTCCAGCCGTTCGCGACGAGCCACTCGCCCGCGGCGATGAAGTCGTCGAACACGTTCTGCTTGCGCAGCTTCGTGCCCGCCTTGTGCCACTCGACGCCGTACTCGCCACCGCCGCGCAGGTTGGCGACCGCGTAGACGCCGCCCTGCTCCATCCACGCGAGGCGCGCGGGCGAGAAGCTCGGCGTCAGCGAGATGTTGAAGCCGCCGTAGCCGTAGAGAAGGACCGGATTCGAGCCGTTGCGCGCGAGACCGCGCTTGTAGGAGAGGAACATCGGCACCTGCGTGCCGTCCTTCGACGCGTAGAACACCTGCTCCGTGACGTAAAGCGACGGATCGAAGGTCAGCTTCGGCGTGCGGAACGCGCTGCTCTGGCCGTTCGCGAGGTCATAGCGCCACAGGGCGGCGGGGGAGGTGAAGCTCGAGAACGAGTAGAAGGTCTCCTTGTCGCCCGCCCGACCCGCGAAGCCCGCGGCCGTGCCGACGCCGGGGAGCGCGACTTCGCGCACGAAGCCGCCGTCCTTGGCGTGCACGGTCACGAGCGAGCGCGCGTCCTTCAGGTAGCGGCACAGGAACTGGCCACCGACGAACGACACGCCCTCGAGCTTCTCCGCGCGCTGGGCCACCACCTCGCGCCAGCTCGAGCGCGCCGGCTGGCGGGTGTCGACCGCGATGACGCGGCCGCGCGGCGCCGAGAGGTCGGTCATCAGCCACAGCGTGTCGCCGTCGCTGTCGACGAGGTCGAAGCTCGCGTCGAACTCCGGGATCAGCTCGACCACGTTCCAGCCCGGCTGCGCGAGGTCGTCGACGAACAGTCGATTACGCGGGTCGGTGCCCTCGCCGACGGAGATCACGAGCCAGCGGCCGTCATCCGTGACGGTGCCGCCGAAGCTCCACTCGGGGTGGTCGGGACGCTCGTAGACGAGCACGTCCTGGGACTGCGGCGTGCCGACGGCGTGGAACCACAGCTTCTGGTTGCGGTTGACGGCCTGCAGCTCCGCGCCGGGCGCGGGCGCGTCGTAGCGCGAGTAGAAGAAGCCCTTGCCGTCCTTGGTCCACGAGGCACCGCTGAATTTGACCCAGCGCAGCTCGTCGGCGAGGTCCGCGCCGCTCGCGACATCGCGCACGTGCCACACGGTCCAGTCCGAGCCACCGTCGCTCGTGCCGTAGGCGAGGTAGCGCCCGTCGTCGGAGAGCGCGGTGCCGTTGAGGGCGACGGTCCCGTCCTTGGAGAGCGTGTTCGGATCGAGCAGCACGCGCTCGCCGCGCCCGTCGGCCGCATCGGCGACGTACAGCACGCTCTGGTTCTGCAGGCCGTCGTTGCGGCTCATGAACCAGCGCCCGCCACGCTCGGACGGCAGGCCGAAGCGCTCGTAGTTCCACAACTCGCGCAGGCGCGCCTGCATGTGCGTGCGCATCGGCAGCGGCTCGAGGTGCGCGCGCACGAGCTCGTTCTGCGCATCGATCCAGGCGCGCGATTCGGCCGAGTCCGGGTCCTCGAGCCACTTGTAGGGATCCGCGACCGTCTCGCCGTGGTAGGTGTCGACATGGGCCTCGCGGCGCGTTTCCGGGTAGAGCGGGCTCGACCAGGGTCCGCGCGTGCTCGAGCACGCGGAAGCGAGGGAGAGCGACAGGGCCAGCAAGGGGAGCGTGCGCATGGGACGATCGTCCGGTGGTCGTGGGGAGGCCGAGAC
>CAITGX010000087.1 GCA_903892045.1 uncultured Planctomycetota bacterium
CCGCTCGAACGCGGGGTCCTTCTCGACATGCCTGCGGTACTCGTCGAGCGTGGTGGCGCCGATGCAGCGCAGCTCGCCGCGCGCAAGCGCCGGCTTGAGCAGCTGGCCCGCGCCGACCGCACCCTCGCTCTGCCCCGCGCCCACGATCGTGTGCAGCTCGTCGACGAACAGGATGATGCGCCCCTCGCTCGACGCGACCTCGCGCAGCACGGCCTTCAGGCGTTCCTCGAACTCGCCGCGGTACTTCGCGCCCGCGAGCAGCTGGCCGACATCGAGCGCCACGATGCGCGCGTCGCGCATCGACTCGGGGCAGTCGCCGTTCACGATGCGGATCGCGAGGCCCTCGGCGATCGCCGTCTTGCCGACGCCGGGCTCGCCGATCAGCACCGGGTTGTTCTTGGTGCGCCGCGAGAGCACCTGCATGCAGCGGCGGATCTCCTCGTCGCGGCCGATCACCGGGTCGATCTTGCCCTGCTGCGCCTTCTCGACGAGGTCGATGCCGTACTTCCGCAGCGCCTCGTAGTTCGACTCGGCGTTCTGGTCGGCCACGTTCGAGACGCCCGACGCCTTGCGGATCGCCTCGACGGCCGCGAGCACGCGCCTGCGGTCGAGGCCGAGCGTCGAGAGCACCTCCTTGGCCGGGCTCTTGACCTCCGCCAGCGCGAGCATCAGGTGCTCGGTCGAGGTGTAGGCGTCCTTCATCCGCTGCGCCTCGCGCTCGGCGGTCGCGAGGACCTCGCCGAGCTCGCGCGAGAGGTTCTGCGCGCTGCCGCCCTGGACGCGCGGCAGCCGCCGCAACTCGGCCTCGGCCACCTCGCGCACGCGCGCCGGATCGACGCCGGCCTTCTGCAGCAGGCTCGCGGTGGCGGAGGTCTTCTCGGCCAGCAGCGCCGACAGCAGGTGCAGCGGCGAGATCTCGGGATGCCCCGCGCCGTTGGCGGCGGACTGGGCGGCGGAGACGGCTTCCTGGGAGAGCGTGGTGAACTTGTCGAATCGCATGGTGGTGCCTTGGAACCTGACCCTCGAGCATGGCCTCCGGACATCGGTGGCGGCGCGGGGGAGCAAAGCCCGCACCAGCGGCAGGGGCGGCGGGAAGCGTCCTCTGGTTGCCGATCCGCGCCACCGGGGTCACGGCCGCTGCCGATCGGGCAGTCGGGGGCGCTCGGTCGCGGGTTGCCGGACTCTCCGACGCACGGCCCGACGCGGCGACGCTTCCGCGCGTCCGAGCGGCCGTCCCACCCGCCCGTCAGGCGTACGCGACGGGAAATCCCGGCGGAACCAGCTCCGGCCGGTCGTTCACCCACGCCACCAGCCACTCGAAGGCGTCGACCAGCCGCGGTCCCGGGCGGTTGAACATCTGGTTCCCGTCGACCAGCGCGATCGCGCCCGGCTTCGCCTCCATCACGGCGGGCAGCAGGGGCCACCAGCGCGTCTTCTGCAGAAGCCCGTACTCGGCCCGCGTGCGCGCGAGGTCGAAGCCGCAGGGGCAGATCACCACCCGCTCGGGCGCGCACTCGAGGATCTCCTCGGGGGTCACGCGCCGCGACTTCGCGCCCGCGGCGTTGAGCGAGTGCCGCGCGCCCGCCGCCTCGATCAGCGCCGGCGTCCAGTGTCCGCCGCAGAAGGGCGGGTCGGTCCACTCGAGGAACAGCACCTCGGGCCCGGGCACATACGGGTTCACGAAGTCGACCGCCGTCCAGTAGCGCGCGCGCAGCGCGACCATCGCGCGTTCGGCGGCCCCGCCGCGGCCGACCGCCTCGCCCACGCGCAGGAGGTCGTCGAAGACATCGAACACGCTCTTCGGGTCGAGGTTCACCACCACCGGCTTCTTGGGGAGTCCGGCGGCGACGCGCTCGACGGTGCGGAGGTCGATCGAGCACACGTCGCACAGGCTCTGCGTGAGGATCACATCGGGCGCGAGCTCGGCCAGCAGCCGCTCGTCGAGCTCGTACAGGCTGCTGCCCGAGGCGAGCGACGCCGACACCTCCGCGTCGATCGCCGCCGAGGCGCCCCCGTGCGTGCGCGCGCGCGTGAGCACCGGCACCTGCGCGATCCCGGCGGGGGCGTCGCACTCATGGCTCCGCCCGACGAGCATCGACGGGAGATCGTCGCCAG
>CAITGX010000088.1 GCA_903892045.1 uncultured Planctomycetota bacterium
CGGTCGAGACGTCGAGGTGCGTGACGAAGCGCAGGGTGGTCGCATTCTGCGGCAGAACGAGCACGTGGCGCTCGCGCAGTGCCGCCATGAGCGTCTCGGGCGTGTGGCGCGGGTGCGTGACGCGCGCCATGACGATGTTGCTCTCGATCGTGTTCGGAGAACACTCGAGCCCGTCGAAGCCGTCGAGCACGCTCGCGAGCTCGCGCGCGAGCTCGTGGTCTTCCGCGAGGCGCGCGACGTTGTGCTCGAGAGCATACAGGCCCGCCGCCGCGAGCACGCCGGACTGGCGCATCCAGCCGCCGAGGCGCTTGCGCACGAGCCGCGCGCGCTCGAGGAACTCGCGCGGGCCGGCGATCAGCGAGCCCACCGGGCAGCCCAGCCCCTTCGAGAGGCACAGCGACACGGAGTCCGCGCAGGCTGCGTACTCGCGCGCGGGGATCCCTGACGCGACCACGGCGTTCATCAGCCGCGCGCCGTCCATGTGGACGGGAATGCCCTGCTCGCGGGCGAGCGCGTGGATCGCGCGCAGGTGCTCGAGCGGCACGACGCGCCCGCCCGGGCCCGCCCCGGAACCCATGAACGTCTGCTCGACGCAGAGCAGCGTCGTCTTGGGGCAGTGCAGCGAGCGCAGGCGGATCGAGCGCCGCAGCTCGTCGAGCGGCATGCGGCCGTCCTCGGCGACGATGGTGGTCGACTGCACGCCGTGCAGCGCACCGGCCGCGCCGGCCTCCCACTGCACCATGTGCGCGCTGCGCTCGAGCAGGATCTCGTCGCCATGGCGCGTCCACGAGCCGATCGCGACCGAGTTGGCCATCGTGCCCGAGGGCACGAACCACGCGCCGTCCTTGCCGAGCAGCTCGGCCACGCGCCGCTCGAGCGCCGCGACGGTCGGATCGCCGTCGAGCACGTCGTCGCCGACGTCCGCGCGGAACATCGCCTCGAGCATGTCGCGCGACGGCCGCGTGACCGTGTCGCTGCGGAAGTCGGAGACGCGCATCATCGTCGTCCGCGCGCTACTTCACGCCCGCGGTCGCGAGGCAGTTCGTCACGCGGCGCAGCGCTTCCTTGATGTCGTCGCCGCTCGCGGCGTACGAGAAGCGCAGGAAGCCCTCTCCCATGGCGCCGAACGCCGTGCCCGAGAGGATCGCGACGCCGGCGTCGTGCAGGAGCTTGACCTCGAGTTCCTTCGACTTGAAGCCGGTCTTCGTGATGTTCGGGAAGGCGTAGAACGCGCCCTTCGGCATCACGCACGAGAAGCCCGGGATCTTGTTGAGCCCGTCGACGATCAGCTTCCGGCGCTCGTCGAAGGCACTCATCATGCGGTCGACCGCGACCTGCGGACCGCGCAGCGCCTCGAGGCCCGCCCACTGCACCGGCGCGCTCGGGCACGAGTTCGAGTTGATCTGCAGGCGCTCCGCCACGTCGATCAGGCCCTTCGGCCACACGCCGTAGCCGAGGCGCCAGCCGGTCATCGAGAAGGTCTTCGACCAACCGTCGAGGATGATCACGCGGTCGCGGATCGACTCGTAGGAGTACAGGCTGACGTGCTCCTCGCCGTCGTACAGCATGCGCGAGTAGATCTCGTCGGAGAGGATCGCGACGTGCGGATGCTTCTCGAGCCCCGCCACCAGACGGTCCATCTCGGGCTTGCGGATCACGCCGCCGGTCGGGTTGGCCGGCGTGTTGACGATGATGAGCCGCGTGCGCGGGGTGATCTTGGCGAGCACCTCGTCGGGGTTGAACGAGAAGCCGCTCGACTCGCGCAGCTCGATCGGCACCGGGGTCGCGCCCGTGTACTTGATCAGCGACTCGTAGATCGGGAAGCCGGGGTTCGGGTACAGAATCTCCGCGCCCTCCTCACCGAACATGGAGATCGCGAAGTACATGGTCGGCTTGCCGCCGGGCACGATCATCACGTGGGCCGGATCGACCTTGGCCCCGCGCCGCGTCCAGCAGTCGTCCGCCACCGCCTCGCGCAGCTCCGGGATGCCCTTGGCCGGGGTGTAGAAGTGCGCCCCGTCGGCGAGCGCCTTGCGGCCGGCCTCGACGATGTTCTCGGGGGTGCGGAAGTCCGGCGAGCCGATGCCGAGGTTGACGATGCTCTTGCCCTGGGCCGCCAGCGCCTTGGCGCGGGCGAGGACCTCGAAGGCGGACTCGGTTCCCAGACGGGACTGGCGTGCAGCTAGCTTCACGGGGCGACTCCGGCCCGCTGGGGCCGTTCCTTGGGGGCTCGGTGCGAGCCGCAGAGCATACCCCCACGCCGGCCCCTCGAACACGCTCCCGTGGAGCCCTACGCGCCCCCGCAGTAGCCTTCGCGGCCCCTGTGGCCGCTCGCCGTCGCGCGGCTAGATCCGGGACACTCGCCCCCGCCGGCTCCCCCGCTCCATGCGCACCTCGCACCTCCGCCGCCTCGCCCTCGCGCCCCTCCTCATGCTCCTCGGCGCCTGCTCCAAGGAGCCGGATGTCGTCGTCTACTGCGCCCTCGACCAGATCTTCGCCGAGGACCTCGTGCGCGAGTTCGAGCAGCAGACCGGCCTCGTGGTGCGCGCCGAGTTCGACGTCGAGGCGGCCAAGACGGTGGGACTCGTGGCGCGCCTGCGCGAGGAGCGCAACCGCCCGCGCTGCGACGTGTTCTGGAACAACGAGATCGCCCACACGGTCGCCCTCGCCAAGGACGGCCTGCTGCAGCCCTACGAGAGCCCGAGCGCTCGCGACATCCCGCCGCAATTCCGGGATCCCGGGCACCTGTGGACCGGCTTCGCGGCGCGCGCGCGCGTGCTGATCGTCAACACCGAGCTGGTCGACCCGAAGACGATCCACGGGCTCGCCGACCTCATCGACCCCAAGTGGAAGGGCAAGACCTGCATGGCGCGTCCCCTGACGGGCACGACGCTCACCCACGCGACGGCGCTCTACGCGACGTACGGCGCGGACTCGACCGAGCGCTGGCTCGACGAGCTCGCCGCGGGCGGAGTCAACTTCGTGCAGTCGAATGGACAAGTGATGCGCATGGTGCGCGAAGGCTCGATGGCCTTCGGGCTCACGGACACCGACGACTACTGGGTCGCCAAGAAGGCCGGGTTCCCCGTGGCGCAGGTCGTGCCCGACCAGCGCGACGCCACGCATCAGGACGCGCGCGGGACGTTCTTGATCCCCAACACGATCTGCCTGCTGAAGGACGCACCGCGCGCCGAGGCCGGGCGCAAGTTCATCGACTTCGTGCTGTCGCGCGAGGTCGAAGCGAAGCTCGCGGCGGCGGACGGCGCGCAGATTCCGTTGCGCCCCGGCGTCGCGAAGCCCGAGCACGTGCTCGACATCGAGAAGCTCACGCTCATCCCGGTCGACTGGGCCCTCGTGGGCGAGCAGATTTCCGCGCGCATGGACCAGCTCAAGGGACGTTTCCTCCAG
>CAITGX010000089.1 GCA_903892045.1 uncultured Planctomycetota bacterium
CACGAGCACGGCGGGGCGGTCGAGCTCGCGGACGGCTCGCTCGAGCTGTTGCTCGAGTTTCCCGACGCGCCGCAGGTCGGTCACGACGCGGCTCGCACGACGCCCGACGTCACTTCCTTCGCGCTCGAGCTCGCCTGGCTCGGGGCGCCGCTCGCGGTGGGTGGCGATGGATGCGAGCGCGTCGGCGCGTTCGCGCGCGCCAGAGATCCAGTCCGGCCACGCGCCGGGCCCGCCCTGTCCGCGCCCCTGCGCATCTAGGTTTCCTTCGGGACTTGCTGGCACCCTGCGCCGTGCGCGGGTGCTGCGGCGCGCTCGTGGAGCAGCCGCGCGCATCGACTCGTCTCCATGGAAGGACCTCTCGCTTGAAGCTCACTCTCGTCCCGCTCGCGCTCGTCTCCGTCGTCCTCGCTGCCGCCTGCGACCGACTCGCGCCGCAGCCCGCCACTGTCCTCGCCGCGACCTCCGAGGCCGACGAGCCCGCGCCGCACCAGCTCACCGTGCACGGCGAGCGACTCTCGACGTACCTCGAGTATCCCGAGCTCGTGCGCGGGACCAGCGCACGCGTGCTCGTGCACCTCACGGTCCTCGCGACCGGCGAGCCCGTGCGCTCGGGCAAGGTCACGCTGCGCATCGGCGAGCGCGCGTTCGAGCTCGCGGCGCCCAAGCGCGAGGGCCTGTACCCGATCGAAGTCCAGCTCGACGCCGTCGGCCAGTTCGTCGCCAAGCTCGCCGTCGAGAGCGAGCAGGCCGGCGAGGAGCTTGCGCTCGGCGAAGTCGTCGTCCACGCGGACGACGCGGCGGCCACGGCGGCTGCCCGCGCGAACGAGGTCGAGCCCGCCGACGGCAGCGTCGACTTCCTGCTCGAGCAGCAGTGGCAGATTCGACTGCAGCACGAGCCCGCGCGCCGCGTGGACATGGCGCGCCGACTGGTCGTGCCGGCGAGTGTGCGACTCAGGGACGGCGCGAGCGTGGAGCTGCACGCGCCGCTCGCGGGTCGGCTCGTGGCCGCGCAGGGCCGTGCGCTGCCGCGCGCTGGCGAGCGCGTGAAGGCCGGGGAGACGCTCGCGCTCGTCGAGCCGCCGCTCGGCGCGGACACGCTCACGGCGATGCACACGCTGCGCCTCGAGCTCGAGATGCAGCTGCTCGAGGCCAACCACGAGGTCGAGCACTCGAAGTTGCGCCGGGGCTTCGCGCAACGCGAGCTCGCACGACTCGAGGAGCTGCGACCCGACGGCCTGAGCACGCTGCCGGAGATCGACGCGGCGCGGCGCGAGGTCGAGCTCACCGTGCACGAGGAGGAGGTCGCCCTCGGGCGCAAGCAGGCCATCGAGCGACTGATGGCGGAGCGTGCGCCCTACGATCCGACGACCGGCTCGCCGGTGATCCGGGTGCCCGTGCTCGCCACGATCGATGGGGTCGTCGTCGCGGCGCCGCACACGGCGGGCGCGAGCGTCGAGACGGACACGACGATCCTGCGCGTGGTCGATGCCTCGCGCGTGTGGCTCGAGGGTCGCGTGTCGGAGTTCGACCTGCACCGCCTGCAGTCGGAGTTCGGCGCGAGCGCGACGTTCTTGGGCCTCCCGGGCGAGCGTCGCGCGCTCCCCGGCGCGCCGTGGATCGCCCCGCGCGTCAGCGAGGAGTCGCGCACGGTCGCCGTGCGCTTCGAGCTCGACAACGCCGATGGTCGCCTGCGCGAAGGCATGCTCGCGGAGCTCGAGCTCGCGACCGGGCGCGTCAGCAGCGCGCTCTCGATCCCGCAGTCCGCGCTCGTGATGGACCAGGGCGTGCCCACCGTCTACGTCACCGGAGTGGGCGAGAGCTTCGTGCGGCGCGTGGTCGAGCTCGGCGTGCGCGACGGAGAGCGCGTGCAGGTGCTCGGCGGTCTCGCGGAGAGCGAGCGCGTCGTAACCCGCGGCGGCTACATCGTGCGACTCGCCTCGATGGGGTCCGCTTCGATGGAACACGGCCACCACCACTGATCCGGAGCCACGCGTGATCAACTTCCTGATCCGGATCTCGCTCGAGAAGCGACTGACCGTCGTCATCGTCTCGCTCCTGACGATGGCGCTCGGCGTGTTCGTCACGCTGCGCATGCCTGTCGACGTGTTTCCCGACCTGACGGCGCCCACGGTGACCGTGCTCGTCGAGGGACACAGCCTCTCGCCGCAGGAGATGGAGACGCAGGTCACGTTCCCGATCGAGAGCGCGATGAACGGCGCCTCGGGCGTGCGGCGGGTGCGCTCCGGCACCGCGCTCGGCATCACGGTCGTGTGGGTCGAGTTCGACTGGGGCACGGAGATCCATCGCGCGCGCCAGACCGTCGCGGAGCGCCTGAGCACGATCTCCGGATCGATGCCCGAGGGCGTCCAGCCGCCGAAGCTCGCGCCCGTGTCCTCGGTCATGGGCGAGATCCTCTTCATTTCGCTCACGTCTCCCACGCACGATCCGCTCGAGCTGCGCACCGCCGCGACGACGCTCGTGCGCCGACGTCTCCTGTCCGTGCCCGGCGTCTCGCAGGTCACGCCGATCGGCGGCGACACGAAGCAGTACCAAGTGCTGCTCGAGCCCGACCGCATGCGCGCCTACGGCGTGACCGCGGACGAAGTGATCGACGCGCTGCGCCAGTCCAACGAGAACGTCGCCGCGGGCGTGCTGCAGATGGGGCAGCAGGAAGTGCTCGTCGAAGGCATCGGCCGCATGGTGACGACTGACGACATCGCCTCGGTCGAGGTCGCGCGCCGCGAGGGCGTGCCGGTGGCCGTGCGCGACGTCGCGCGCGTCGCCGTCGGTGCAGCACAGAAACGCGGCACCGCTGCCGCGTCCCGTCGCGACGAGCAGTGGGAGGCGATCATCGAGCCGGGCGTCGTGCTCGCGATCCAGAAGCAGCCGGGCGCGAACACGCTCGAGCTGACAGGGCGACTCGACGCGACGCTCGAGGAGATTCAGGCGGCCCTGCCCGAGGGGATGCTGATCAATCGCAACCTCTTCCGGCAGGCGACGTTCATCCAGAACTCCGTCGACAACACCGTGACGGCGCTCATCGAGGGCGCGCTCTTCGTCGTGCTGGTCGTGGCGGCCTTCCTCGCGAGCACGCGCGCGAGCGTGATCACCCTGCTCGCCCTGCCGCTCTCGCTGCTCGTCACCGTGCTCGCCCTCGAGGCGCTGGACGCGAACATCAACACGATGACGCTCGGCGGCATGGCGATCGCGATCGGCGCGCTGGTCGACGATGCGATCATCGACGTCGAGAACGTCCTTCGACGCCTGCGCGAGAACGCGAAGCTCCCGGAGTCGAAGCGCAAGAACGCGGCCAGCGTGATCTATGCGGCCAGCGTCGAGGTGCGCGGCTCGATCGTGCTCGCGACCTTCATCATCCTGCTCGTCTTCGCGCCGCTGTTCTTCCTCTCGGGCGTCGAGGGTCGGCTCCTGCAGCCGCTCGGCGTGGCCTTCACCGTGTCGCTCGCCGCATCACTGCTCACCGCGCTGACGCTGACGCCCGCGCTGTGCAGCCTGCTGCTGCCGCAGAGCCGAATCGTGCAGAAGGCCGGCGAGCCGCCGCTCGTGCACTTCCTGCAGCGGCTCTATGCGCGCCCGCTCGAGTGGGCACTCTCGCACCCGTGGCTCGTCACCGTGCCGAGCGCGGCGTTGCTCGCGCTGGCGACGTGGATGGCCGCGACGATGGGGCGCGGCTTCCTTCCGGAGTTCAACGAGGGCGCTCTCGTGGTCGAGGTGGCGAGCGCTCCGGGAACCTCGATCGCGCAGGGTGACGAGCTCGCGCACCTCGTCGAGCAGGCGCTGATGGAAGAGCCGGAGATCGTCGCGATCGGGCGCCGCACCGGCCGCGCCGAGGAGGACGAGCACGTGCAGGGCGTCGAGGCGAGCGAGATCGACCTCACGCTCGACATGGAGGCGCCGGTTCGGCTCGGCAAGCCCCGGCGCACGAAGGAGGAGCTGCTCGCGGCGCTACGCGCGCGGCTCGCGCAGATCCCCGGCATCGAGGCCTCTTTCGGCCAGCCGATCGGCCACCGCATCGACCACATGCTCTCGGGCACCCGCGCGAGCATCGCCGTCAAGATCTTCGGCAACGACCTGGGTGAGCTGCGCGACCTCGGCGCGCGCGTCGAGGACGTGATGCGCGACGTGCCGGGCGTCGTCGACCTCGCCGTCGAGCGCCAAGCCATGGTGCCCACGATGCGCATCGAGTTCGATCGCGCCGCGATCGCGCGCCACGGGCTGCGCATCGAGGACGTGGCGCATGCCGTCGAGCTCGCGACGCGGGGCAGCGTCGCGGGCCAGGTGCTCGAAGGCACGAATCGCGTCGATCTCGTGGTGCGCACGAGCAACGCCGTGGAGCTCGACCCGCTCGAGCTCCCCGACGTGCTCGTCGAGGGCCACGACGGCACGCGCATTCCGCTGCGCGCGCTGGCGAGCATTCGCGAGGATCGCACGCCGAACTTCATCAGCCGCGAGAACGCGCAGCGCAAGATCGTGGTGATGTGCAACGTCGCCGGTCGCGACCTGCGCGGAGTCGTCGAGGACATCCGCTCGCGCGTCGAGGAGCGCGTCGAGCTGCCGCCCGGCTCGTGGGTCGAGTATGGCGGCCAGTTCGAGAGCGCGCAGGCGACCGGACAGCTGCTCGGCTGGCTCGGTGCGCTGATCGTCGTCAGCATCGCCTTCCTGCTCTACTTCGCTTTCGGCTCGGCGCGCGATGCCGCGCTGATCCTGCTCAACTTGCCGCTGGCGCTGATCGGGGGCGTCGTGGGCGTCGAGATCTCCGGCGGTGTCCTCTCGGTGGCCTCGATCATCGGCTTCATCACCGTGTTCGGAGTGGCGGCGCGCAACGGCATCATGCTCGTGTCGCACATCCGTCACCTCCAGCGCCATGAGGGCGTGCGCGACTTCCGCGAGGCGGTGCGGCGCGGCGCGCTCGAGCGGCTCGCGCCGATCCTGATGACGGCCTTCGCCGCCGGACTGGCGCTCATCCCGCTCGCGCTGCGCGGCGACGCGCCGGGCAGCGAGATCCTGACGCCGATGGCGGTCGTGATCCTGTGGGGACTTCTGTCCTCGACCCTGCTCAACATGCTGCTCGTCCCCGCGCTCTTCCTGCGCTTCGCGATTCCGGCGGAGACGGGCGAGGAGCTCGACATGCCGATGGAGGTGACCGGTGCGGAAGCCTGATCCGATCCTTGCCGCGTGCGTGGCGCTGCTCGCCGCATGCACGACCACCGTGGATCCCGCCGCGGACTATGCGGCCACGCGCGACGACATCGCCGCGGCGACGGGTGTCGTCGACGCGCGCACGCCCGACGAGCCGCAGCTCTCCGAGGCGGAAGTCGAGAGCGTGCTCGCGGACGGCCTCTCGCTGGAGGAGTCCCGCACGCTCGCGTTGCGCAACAATCGCGCGCTCGGCGCGGCGTTTCTCGCGGTCGGCATCGCACGCGCGGACGTCGAGCAGTCGGGGCTGCTGCGCAACCCCACGCTCGGAGTTTCCTACATGTGGCCGGATGGCGGCGGCCGCAAGCGCATCGGTGGCGACTTGGTGCAGAGCGTCAGCGACCTTTGGCAGGTGAAGTTCCGCAGGGAGCTCGCGGAGGCCGACCTGCGGGAGCGCGTGTTGGACGTGGTGCAACGGGCTGCCGCACTGGCGGTCGACGTGGAGCGCGAGTTTCTCGCGCTCGTGGCGACCGAGGAGAGCCTGCAGCTCGCCGATGGCGAGATCGAGATCGCGCAGGAGGCGACACGGCTCGTCGAGCGCAAGGTCGAGCGCGGCATGGCGCGCTCGACGGAGCTCGCGCAGGCCCGCTCGCGGCTCGCGGAGGCTCAAGTCGCGCGATCCAGCGCTGCGCAGCAGCTCGTGCAGGGGCGCAAGCGTCTCGCGCTGCTGCTGTCGCTTCCGGGCGACCCCGCGCGCCTGCGACTTGTGGCCCCGAGCCTGCCCGAGCAGCTCGAAGTTCCCACGGTCGAGGCCCTGCTCACGCTCGCGGACTCCCGCCGGCTCGATGTTCGCGCCGCATCGCTCGCGTTCGAACGCGCCGACGCCGCTGTCGCGCTCGAGCGGCAGCGGGCCCGTCCCGACGTCGCGGTCGGTCTCGAGGCCGAGCATCCGGAAGTCGGCACGAACACGCCCTTCGTCGGCGGTTTCAACGGCTCGATCGAGATCCCGATCTTCGACCCCGGTCAGGTGGCGATCCGCCGGGCCGAGCTCGTGCGCGAGCAGGCGCTTGCGGAGCAGGCGGCCGTGCGCAGCGAGGCCGAGCAGGAGATTCGCGCGGCTCACGCGGCCGTCGCGGCGGCCGTCGACACGCTGGAGGTGCTCGAGGTCCGCGCCTTGCCCGCGGCTGCCGAGTCCCTCGCGCTGTCGCGCACGGCCCTCGAGCGCGGTCACGGCACGGCCCTCGAGCTGCTGCAGGTTTCTGCACACGCCGCGGCGCTCCAGCGCTCGCGGGCGCAAGCGCGCGCTGCCGTGGCTCTCGCGCGTCTCGAGCTCGCCCGCGCCTGCGGTGGCATGCCCTGACGGACTTCAGTGCCAGCGCGAGGCGAGGATCCCGGCGCCGGCGAGCACGAGCACGGCCGCAAAGGTGCGCTGCAGGGCGCGCTGGGGAATCCACTCCGACACGCGACCGCCGATCAGGCTGCCCGCGATGCCGACGGCCGTGAAGAGGCCGAGGATGCGCCAGTCGATGGCGAGTCCAAGGCCCGCGAGCACCTGGACGTACTTCGCGAAGCCGACGAGCGACTTCAGCGTGATGATCACGAGGCTGGTGCCGATCGCGCGCCGCATGGGCAGGCCTCCGAGCAGCACGAGCGCGGGCACGATCAGGAAGCCGCCGCCGACCCCGACGAGGCCCGTGAGCACGCCGACGGCGAGGCCTTCGAGCGCCACGAGCCACGTCGCATGCTCGCGCGCCCGTCCCTCCGCGCAGGGCTTGCGCAGCATCAGTCCCGATGCGGCGATCATCACGATCGCGAGCAGCACGAGCTGGAAGCGCGCGCTGACGTGACCACCGAGCCACGCGCCCCCGTAGGTCCCGGCGATGCCCGGCACTCCGAAGCGCAGCACGCTGCGCCAGTCGATCTCGCCGCGGCGCGCGTAGGGCACGGCCGCGACGAGACTGATGCCGGCCACGATGCCGAGCGAGCTCGCGATCGCGACCTTCTCGTCCTCGTGCGCGAGGTACACCAAGGCGGGGACGGTGAAGATCGAGCCGCCCGAGCCGAGCAGCCCGAGGCTGATTCCGATCGCGAGCGCTCCGAGCCAGACGAGCATGGTGGACCGCTCAGGCGACTTTCACCGAGGTGACGGCCGCACGGCGCGCGAGGCGCTGCTGGAGCCACGTGCCGAGCAGGATGCCGAGGATCGTGGGGACGGCGTACAGCTTGCCCTCGCCGAGCTGCGCGAGCGCCGTGCCAGGGCAGGTGGCCGAGATGCCCCAGCCGACCCCGAAGATCACGCCCCCCGCGAGCACCGCGCGGTGGTAGGGCTTGGGCTGCAGCGAGATCGACTGGCCGTCGGCGGTGCGCGCGCCGGAGCGCTTGAGGAGGGCGATGCCGAGCGCCGCCGTCGCGATCGCCGAGCCGATCACACCAAAGAGGTGCAGATCGGTGAGGCGGAACATGCCGACGATGGCGGCCGCATCCGTGGCGCGTGCCATGGACAGCAGGAAGCCGAACGCGGCGCCCGAGGCGAGGAAAGCGAGCGGCTTCATGCGAGGCCTCCTGCGAGCGCGACGAGGATCCAGGTGGCCGCGAAGCCGCCGATCATGAAGCCGATCGTCGCCACGAGGCTCGACTTCGCGCCCAGCGCGATGCCGACGATCGAGTGGCCGCTCGTGCAGCCACCTGCCGTGCGTGCGCCATAGCCGACGAGCGCGCCGCCGAGAGCGAGCAGCGCGTACTGCGCGCTCCCGCTCACGTGGAAGTTCTCGAGCAGGGTTGCCGAGGTGCTCGCGAGCTCGGGCCCGCCGCGCACGATGGCCGCCACCAGTCCGCCGAGCGGCAGGCCGAGCGCGAACCAAAGCTTCCAGCGCTCGCTGCCCGCCGGCTTGTGGAGAGCGCAGGCCTCGGCGTAGCCGCTCGAAATGCCGAGCAACTTGCCGGAGCCCCACGCGAAGAGCGGCACGAACGCTCCGAGCGCCATGCCCGCGATCCAGAAAGGCCAGTTCTGCACGTTGTCGTCTCCTGTAGCTGATGAATGCGTCGTGCTCAGGCCTTCGCCGCCGTCGCGCCGCCCGCCTGCAGGCGCGTCCACGCGTCCATCCCGCCGGTGACGTCGATCACGTCGTGCAAGCCGGCCGCGTGCATCAGGCTCGTCGCGACCGAAGAGCGGTAGCCGGAGCGGCAGATCACTGCGAGCTTCGCGTTGCGCGGCACTTCCGCCATGCGCTGCTGGAGGCGGTTGAGCGGGATGTGCATCGCACCCTCGATGTGACCGTTGTTCCACTCTGCCGGCGTGCGCACGTCGAGCACGAGCGGTGCGTCCTTCCCCGCGAGCCGCTCGGCGAGCGCCTGCACCGTGATGCGCGTCGAGCGCGCGACGAGCTCGGGACGCTTGTCGAGCGCTCCCATGCCTCCCTTCAGGTGACCCGCGACGCGCTCGAAGCCGACGCGACCGAGGCGCACCGCGGCCTCCTGCTCGCGACCGGGCTCGGCGATCACGATCACCGGACGCTTGGGGTCGAGGATCGAGCCCGACCACGTGGCGAAGCTGCCCTCGAGGCCGATGTTGATGCTGCCCTGCATGTGGCCGCCGGCGAAGTCCGCGGGCGAGCGCACGTCGACGAGCTGGGCGCCCTGGTTCGCGAGCAGCAGCGCTGCATCGAGCGCGAGCGGCTTGAGCGCCTGCGCGAGCTGCGTGTCGAGCACGTCGCGCTCCTGGCGGTTGAGCGTCGCGTTGTACGCGAAGTACGCGGGCGCGTCCGGCTGGTCCGCCGTGACGAGCGCGACGAACTCGTCGCGCGTCATCGGCTGCAGCGCGTAGTTGTAGCGGCGCTGCTCGCCGATCGTGGACACGCTCTCGCTCGAGAGCTTCTTGCCGCACATCGAGCCCGCGCCGTGCGCCGGGTAGACCAGCGTCTCGTCCGGCAGCTTCAGCAGCTTGCCGTGCAGCGACTCGTACAGCATCGAGCCGAGCTCGCCTGCCGTGACGCCGACCGACGCGAACAGGTCGGGGCGACCGACGTCGCCGATGAACAGCGTGTCGCCGGTCAGCACCGCGTGCGGCTTGCGCGCATCCTTCGTGAGGTCGTGCACGACGATCGAGATGCCTTCGGGCGTGTGGCCCGGCGTCTCGAGGATCGAGAGGCGCGTGTCACCGAACTCGAGCGCATCGCCGTCCTTGAGCGCCGTGAACTCGTACTCGGCCTTCGCGTTGGCGCCGAGGTAGATGCGCGCGCCGGTGAGCGAGCGCAGCTCGAGGTGCCCCGCGACGAAGTCCGCGTGGAAGTGGGTCAGCAGCACGTGGCGGATCTCGACGCCGAGCTTGCGCGCCTCCTCGACGTACTGGCCGATGTCCCGCTGGGGGTCGATCACCGCGGCGACCTTCGAGCGCTCGTCGGCGATCAGGTAGGAGGCGTGGGCGAGGCAACCGAGGTAGTACTGCTTGACGATCATCGAGGGCTCCTGTCTGGGGTTCGCCGAGCCCCTTACAAGCCCCGTGCCGCCCCCGGGGGAGCGCCCAGAGAGGCTCCGACGGGCCCTGCAGAGCCCTCGGAGGCCTCGCAGACGGCGTTGGTTGACAAATTGTCAACAGCTTACGGTTGACACTCTGTCAACCCCAGTGCGCAGGAACCCGCACCGCGCAGTCCCGCCCTCATGTGCCGGCGTCCGCGAGTCCGTACTTCTTGAGCTTCTTCCAGAGCGTCATGCGGCTGGTGCCGAGGAGCTCGGCGGCGAGCGTGCGGTTCCAGCGGGTGCGCTCGAGGGTGGAGAGGATCGTGGCGCGCTCGGCGGCCTGCTCGGCGGTGAGGCCGGGGAGCGGCGTGCCCGCGGGCGCGGTCGACGGTGCGATCGAACCCAGGCCCTCGCGTGCGGCGCGCACCTCGGCCGGCAGGTCGATCAGGCCGATGCGCTCGCCGTGCACGAGCACGAGCGCATGCTCGATCGCATTGCGCAGCTCGCGGACGTTGCCGGGCCACGGCGCCTCGACGAGGCACTCGAGCGCGTCGCGCGTGAGGCCGCGGACGTCCTTGCGGAAGCGGGAGCGCAGCTCGTCGACGAAGTGCTGGGCGAGCAGCGGGATGTCGACGCGCCGGTCGCGCAGGGGCGGCATCTCGATCTCGAACACGCGCACGCGGTAGTAGAAGTCCTCGCGGAAGAGCCCCTGTTCCATGCGTTGCGCGAGGTCGCGGTGCGTCGCGCACACGAGGCGCACGTCGACGTCGATGTCGCGCTCGCTGCCGACGGGACGCACGCGGCGCTCCTGCAGCACGCGCAGGAGCTTGGCCTGCAGGCCCGGCGGCAGCTCGCCGATCTCGTCGAGGAACAGGGTGCCGCCGCGCGCCTGCTCGAACACGCCCTGCTTGTCGCGCAGCGCGCCGGTGAAGGCGCCCCTCACGTGACCGAAGAGCTCGCTCTCGAGCAGCGACTCGGGGATCGCGGCCACGTTGATCGCGACGAACGGGCGCGCGCGGCGCGAGGAGTTGTCGTGGATCGCGCGTGCCGCGAGCTCCTTGCCGGTGCCCGACTCGCCGCGCACGAGCGTGCTCACGTCGCTCTGGGCCGCGAGCTCGATGCGACGCAGCACCTCGAGCATGGGCTTCGACTTTCCGACCAGTCCGGCGAAGCGCCGCGCGTCCGCGTCGCCTGCATGGGGCGCCGGAGCCTGCTGCACGATCCACGCCGTCAGGTCCGTGAAGGTGCCGACCGCGCCTTGCACGCGCGCGTCGGGCCCGCGCAGCAGGCGCAGGTTGCCGAGCAAGTGCAGCGGGCGGCCGTCCTTGCCGACGATGCGGCACTGCTCGTCCTGGATGCCGTCGCGACCCGCCGGGTCCGCCAGCAGTTGAGCGATCTTGCCAAAGCCGCGGCAGTCGGGCCCCTCGAGCGCCGCGCACGGCTGGCCCACGATCTCGTCCCGCGACCAGCCCGTGATGCGCTCCGCCCCCGAGCTCCACGCGGCGAAGCGCCCCGCGCTGTCGACGGTGAAGACCCCATCCGCCATCGTCTCGATGACCCGCGCGAGCAGCTCCGGATTCTTGCGGTAGTCGAGTTCCACGGGGGTCAGAGGAGAACCAATCGCGGCACCGTGCGCCAGAGGACGAAGTGCGCGGGACTAGCGCGCCGCGGCGACGCGCTCGGCGGAGCGGAGGACGCGCAGGAGGTTGTCGCCGAGCAGCTTGCGCAGGTCGGGGTCGGTCCAGCCGCGGTCGACGAGGACTTGGGTGAGGTTGGGGTAGTCGTCGACGCTGTCGAGGCGCTCGGGGAGCAGGGAGACGCCGTCGAAGTCCGAGCCGATGCCGACGTGGTCGATGCCCGCGACGCGCGCGATGTGCTCGACGTGGTCGGCGACCTGTTCGACCGTGCCGCGCTCGAGGGAGCGGCTCGCGCGGTAGTCGGCCCACGCCTTGTCGTAGTCGGCCTTGTCCGGGAACTTCGCCGCGAGCTCGCGCTGCACCTTGAGGTTGTCCTGCGTCTTCGCGGCCGTGTCAGGGTGGATGAAGCTCGAGCCGAAGTTGACCATCACGAGGCCGTCGTGGCGCGCGATCTCGCGCAGGAGCTCGTCGGAGAGGTTGCGCGGGTGGTCGGCGAGTGCGCGCGCGGAGGAGTGCGAGGCGATCACGGGAGCGGCCGAGAGCGCGAGCACGTCGCGCACGCAGTCGTCGGAGACGTGCGAGATGTCGACCAGCATCCCGATGCGGTTCATCTCGCGCACGACCTCCTCGCCGAAGGGCGCGAGGCCGCCGTGGCGCGGCGCGTCCGTCGAGGAGTCGGCCCAGGCGGTCGTGAGCGAGTGCGTGAGCGTCATGTAGCGCACGCCCAGACGATGGAACATGCGCAGCGCGGCGAGCGAGCTCTCGATCGAGTAGCCGCCCTCGATACCCAGCATGCAGGCGAGCTTGCCGCTCGCACGAATGCGCTCGATGTCGGCGGCGGTCGAAGCGAGCTCGAAGTGCTCGGGCCAGCGCTGGACCATGCGGTGCACGAGGTCGACTTGCTCCAGCGTGCGCTCGAGCGCGTCGCCGGAGGCCTCGGTCGAGGCGGACACGAACACGGACCAGAACTGCGCGCCGACGCCGCCCGCGCGCAGGCGCGGGATGTCGGTGTGGAACTCGGGGCGCGGCTGCGACAGGTCGCAGCCGTCGAAGCCCGAGCGTGTGCGCTCGCGCATGGCGCCGGGGAGGTCGTTGTGGCCGTCGATGACGGGGAGCTCGGCGTGCAGGGCGCGCACGCGCTCGCTGACGGTCGCGGACGGTTGCGTCGAGTCGGTGGGGCGCGCGGGTGCGGCGCAGGCGGCCGCGAGGAGGCAGAGCGGGAGGGCGGGGCGCATGGGGCGATGGTAGCTCGCGCGGCTCGGACCGGCCGCTACCCTGTGCGCGATGTCGAGCGACCTGCAACTCTTCGCGATCGCCCGGGAGGGACTGCGTCCGCTCGCGGTCGAGTCCGGCACGGGCACCGTCCACGACCTGCTCGAGCGCATGCCCGGCGGCGTGTACTCGGCGCTGCGCACGTTCGGGCACGACCGCTTTCTCTGGCTCGAGGAGCATCTGGCGCGCACGGAACGCTCGATGGCCGGCCTGCAGTGGGGGAAGCCGCTCGATCGCGCGCGTCTGTGCGCGGGGCTCGACGCGGCGGTGCGCGCCTATCCGCTCGCCGACGCGCGCGTGCGCTTCGACGTCCTGCCGGTGCTGCACTCGGTGCAGGGCACGAGCGCGGACATGTTCCTCGCGCTCTCGCCGTTCGTTCCGGTGCCGGAGAAGTTCCTGCAAGAGGGCGTGACGCTCGACTTCGCGCCGCACCTCCATCGCGCGCAGCCGCTGATCAAGACCACCGACTTCGTGCGCGAGCGCAAGCCGCTGCCGCTCGGCGCCCAGGGACGCTACGAGCACGTGATGGTCGACGGCGAGGACCGCGTACTCGAGTGCTCGAGCTCGAACCTCGCGTTCTTCCGCGGAGACGAGCTCGTCACGGCGGGTGATGGCGTGCTCGAGGGAATCACGCTGATGGTGCTGCTGCACCTCGCGCCGAAGCTCGGCCTGCGCGTCCGCCGCGAGCGACTGCCGCTCGCAGAGCTCGCGCGCGTCGACGAGTGCTTCCTCTCCAGTTCGGCGCGTGGCGTCGTGCCCGTCGTGCAAGTGGGGGAGCAGCGCATCGCCGACGGACTCGTCGGCGAGCGCACACGTCGCTTGACGGCTGCGTACTACGAGTACGCCGAGCGCGAGGCGCGGCGCGCCGTGTAGCGCGCTCAGGCCTCGAGCAAGAGCAGCTCCGAGCAGAAGCCCGGGCCCATGGCGAGCAGGACGCCCTTGTCTCCGGGGCGCGGCGGGCGCTGCTCGAGCGTGCGCTCGAGAATCAGCATCACCGAAGCGCTCGAGAGGTTGCCGGCGTTGCGCAGCGACTGCCACGAGATCGCGACCGCGTCGTCAGCGAGCCCGAGCGAGTCGCGCGCAGCTTCGAGGACCTTCGGGCCGCCGGGGTGGCACACCCAGAACGAGATGTCGCTCGGCGCGAGCCGGTGCTCGGCGAGGAACTTGGCGCAGTCGGGGCCGAGGCGCTCCTTGGCGACGCTCGGAACCGAGGGCGAGAGCACGATCTTGAAGCCGTGCGCGCCGATGCGCCAGCCCATCACGTCCTCGGTGTCGCGGTAGAACACGGAGCGCGTGTCGACGACGCGCACGCCGCGCGCAGGGTGGTCCGCACCGACGACGACAGCGGCGCTGGCGCCGTCACCGAACAGGCCGCACGAGATCACGTGCGCGAGCGACGTGTCGTCCTTCTGCCATGTGAGCGAGCAGAGCTCGATCGTGAGCACGAGCGCGACGCCCTTCGGGCGGCCGCGGACGAAGTCCGTCGCGCGCGCGAGCGCAGCGGCGCCGGCGACGCAGCCGAGGCCGAAGAGCGGCATGCGCTTCACGTCGGAGCGGAAGCCCATCTTGTTGCACAGGCGCGCGTCGATCGACGGGGCAGCGAGGCCCGTGACGGTCGAGAACAGGATCAGGTCGACGTCCTGCGGCGCGAGACCGGCGCGATCGAGAGCCTTCTGGACCGCCTCCTGGCCGAGCTCGAGCGCGACCCGAATCCACTCGTCGTTGAACTGCGTGAAGCCGTCGAGCTCCTCGTAGCGCTGGATCGGCAGCGCGAAGGCACGGCCCTCGACGCCGCAGTTCTCGAGCAGCGCGGGCAGGCGCCGCACGATCTCGGGCTTGTGCGCCCAGATGCGCTCGAGGCGCTGCTGGACGGTCTTCTGGTCGTAGTAGTACTTGGGGAACGCGCTGGCGGCGGAGGCGATCTTCATGACTTGATCCGGGGCAACAGGAACGGCACGGCCTCGCGATAGCTCGCGAAGCGCTCGCCGTGGATGCGAAGGTAGCGGGCTTCCTTGTGGATCGGCCCGAGAATGCAGTACAGGGTCCAGAGGCTCGCGAGCACGAGGCCGTCGAGCGTGTGCACGGGACCGGTCCAGAGCGTGAGCGCGAAGCCGAGGTAGACCGGCTGGCGACAGGCGCGGAACAGGCCATGCGTCGGGAAGTCGCCGTACGCGACGCGCTTGCCGCGCAGCACGGCCGTCCAGCCGATCGAGCCCGTCTGCAGCCCGAGGCCGGCATCCCACAGCGCCTTGACGAGGAACAGCCAGCTCGCGACGAACGCGGCGTTCCAAGCCCAGAGCGCGGCGCCGTCCGCCTCGTGCAGCACGATCTGCGTCGGGGACCACAGAACGAACGTGGCGAGCACCTGCAGGCTGCCGAGCAGGGCGAAGCTCGTCGGCGCGAGATCGCGCGCGATGCTCGCCGGTGCGAGACGCCCGAGAAGCCGCCGTCCGGAGTCGCGCAGCAGCCAGCTGTGGAGCAACGGAAACTGCAGCACGAGCGCCAAGTTGCCGAGCCACGCCCACCCGCCCGTGAGCGCACCTTGGCCCGTGCGCAGGCCCGAGTGCAGCCCGACGACCATCGCGAGCACGGCGACGGCGAACGTGAGATGCGCCGCGAGGCCGTAGGCGAGCGCCAAGGGGATGCGGAGCGAGCGGGTCACGAGCTCGCCACCTTCTTGAACAGCGCGCTGTAGCCGACGGAGACATCGTCGCTGCGCCGGAGCGCGATCGCCCAGCGCGAGACCGTGCGCAGCACATCGACGGACTCGCCCTGCAGGGCCTCGAGTACGAGGCCGTGCTTCCAGGCGCTCGCGCGAAGCTCGTCGGGCCTCACGAACAGGCGCGCATCGTGCGTGCCGCGCGGCACAAGGCCGATGCCTTCGGCAACGCCCACCGCGAGCAGCCGTGCGCGCAGCGTGCGGTTGATGGTGTTGACGTACAGGTCGCCGCCAGGCTTGAGCACGCGGGCTGCTTCGGAGAGCGCTGCGTCGAGCGACGGAACATGCTCGAGCACATCGGCGGCGAGCACGACGTCCATCGACGCATCGGCCACCGGGAGATGCAGCACGTCGGCGCGCGCGAAGCGTGCCCCGAGGCGCTCGCGACCCGCGCGCAGGCTCGCGCCCGAGAGATCGACGCCGATCCACTGCGCGCCGCACTGCGAGAGATAGGCACTGAGCAGTCC